>CAYOUY010000233.1:0-28869 GCA_964407245.1 uncultured Acidobacteriaceae bacterium | reverse complement strand
GAGCAAGACCAAATAGGGAGGAACCTCCCGCTGTCGCTGTGAGCTTCGGCGAAGCACGCAGGGACAGCCGCCCTCGGCTGTCCGGCGGAGCGAAGCTCCGCAGGCCCGAAGCTCAGAGCGACAGCGGGGGACGTGCCGGCTCGGTGCGTCAAACCTCCGGGTAGGTCGCTAGAGCCGCGCAGTAATGCGCGGCCCAGAGGAATGGCCGTCCCGTCGCAAGACGGACAGAATTCGGCTTACAGGTCCGGCTGCCAACAATTGATTCAAACAGAGCTATTGAACGCCGGAGGTCCCTCGCACACAACGCTCGGGATTTCGCCTGCGGGGCTCAGACGCCCCGCGAAACGGCTCAACTTACAGGTCCGGCTGCCACAACTGATTTAAGTTCCGGCTGTTCTCAAATTCAAGTTCAGGAGCACCTCATGTCCGCACCCAGTCGCCGGCCCGAGATTCGCCGGCGCCGCACCCGCAAAGAAAAAATCAGCCAGCTGCGCAAGCGACTGGCCGCCGCCAAAACCGACGCCGATCGCTCCCGCCTCACTGCCAAGCTGCACAAACTGTCGGTCGCGTCGCCCGGCCAGCCACTACTGAAGTAGTGGTCTTCTCGGCTCTGTCGTCCTGCCGAAACGTCGTGAGAACTCCTTAACGCGCCAGAAGCAGGACCGACGGGCAGGGATCCTTCGACTCCGCGGCTGCTTCGCTTCGCGACGCAGCCACTCCGCTCAGGATGACAGTTCCCTTGTGTATCAGTCGGCGGCGGGCTGCTGGCCCGTGTGGGTTGGACCGTCGCCCGCCTGCTCCCGGTAGACCTCCAGAATTCTGCGCACGGAATCGTCCCAGGAGAACTTGGTCACTTGCTGGTAGCCGACTTCCTTCATGCGATTGCGCAGAGGCTGATCGGTCAGCACGCGGTGCAACGCGCGCATGATCTCAAAAACGTTTTCCGGATTCACCAGCACCGCCGCCTTGCCAACAACCTCCGGCAACGAGGAAACATTTGAGGTCACCACCGGCGTGCCGTGTGCCATCGCTTCGAGCGGCGGCAGCCCGAAGCCCTCATAGAGCGACGGAAAAACAAAAATCTTCGCCACGTCATAAAAAATCCGCAGCACTTCGATCGGCACGAATCCGAGAAAGCGCACGTCGTTCTGCACGCCGCTGCGCACCACGGTTCGCCGCAAGTCGGGATTGCCCGACAGATCGTCTCCAATAATGATGAGCTTCAAGTCGGGCAGCGTCTGGTCGCGCTCCAGTTCGGTTTTGAGCGCGGAGAAAGCCTCGATCATGCGCACCACGTTCTTGTGCGGGCTGACCCGGCCAGCATAGAGCAGAAATGGATACGTCACCTGGTAGCGCTTCGCGATGAGCTCGCGGTCGGCAGCCGTGGCGTGTCCGTGGAGGAAACGCTCGTCAATGGCGTTGTAGACCACTTCGATGCGGTCGGAGGGAATTTCAAAGATCTTCTCGATCTCTGACTTGGTGAACTGGGACACCGCAAAAATGCGGGATGCGCCACGCAGCACGCGCCGGGTCAACTGGAAGTGCAGCGAGCGCCAGAAGCCGCTCTGCTCGCGGGCCCGCGACATGTGCTCGAGCATGTCGTGCACCGTCATTACATAAGGACAGGGCATGGCCCGCGGCACGGAAAAGAGATTCGGAATATGGACCAGGTCGCATTTCAGCCGGGCGAGGGCGGTTCGGAATTCACGATAGCCCTGCACGGTGCGCTCGGGCGCGCGCAACGGCACCGTGTGAAAGTTGGGCGGAAGGGCGCCGATTTCCTGCACTTTTTCCGGCACGCCGATCAAAAGGTACTTGTTCTCGCGGTCGAGCCGCCCCAGGGTTCGAACCACGTTGCGGATGTACGTGCCAACGCCAAATTCGCTCATCCGCCGGATGTCGATGGCGATCTTCACTGGTGGAATTTAACCACAGAGGGGAGTGTCCGGCTAGGAAGAACGTTGGGCAAAGGCTGTCATGCTGAGCGAAGCGGGGCGGTCACGGAGTGAACGTCACCGCGAAGCCGAAGCATCCCTACCCGGCGTCGCCTCCATGGAACTTCTATCCCTGTCCAGATCAAGTGTGAAGGTAGGGATGCTTCGACTACGGGACACGGTCGCTTCGCGATCGTGTCCCTGCGCTCAGCATGACAGGATCTACGCTCTTACCTCTGCCTGCGCCTTCGCCCGACGCTCGGCATACAGCGGAAACGCCTCGCACAAACTGAGCACCTGCTTGCGGACTTTGGCCAATAGCGCCGCGTCGGAGCGGTTGTGCAGCACTTCGGAGATCCACTTTCCGATCTGGTGCATCTCGGGTTCTTTCATGCCGCGCGTGGTCAGAGCCGGCGTGCCGATGCGGATGCCGCTCGGTTTCAGGGGCGGGTTGGTGTCGAACGGAATGGTGTTCTTGTTGACCGTGATGCCGGCCTGGTCGAGCGCTTTTTCAGCCTCGCTGCCCAGCATGCCCTTGGAAAACACGTCGACCAGCATGACGTGCGTGTCGGTGCCTCCGGAAATGATGCGGAAGCCTTCGCCGGCCAGGGCCTGCGCCAGTTCTTTCGCATTCGCCACCACTTGCCGCGAGTAGTCGCGAAATTCCGGCTGCATGGCTTCGTGGAAACACACCGCCTTCGCCGCCATGATGTGCACCAGCGGTCCTCCCTGCATGCCGGGGAAAACGGTCTTGTCGATCGCTTGGGCGTATTCGGCCTTGGAAAGGATCATTCCCGAGCGCGGCCCGCGAAGAGTCTTATGGGTTGTCGAAGTAACGATCTGCGCGTGCGGTACCGGCGAAGGATGTACGCCACCGGCCACCAGTCCGGCAAAGTGCGCCATGTCGACCAGGTAGATCGCGCCCACTTTGTCGGCAATCTGCCGCATGCGGGCGAAATCAATGATCCGTGGATACGCGCTGCCGCCGCCAATGATCAGCTTCGGGCGCTCCTTTTCGGCCAGCTTTTCCAGTTCGTCGTAATCGATGGTTTCGGTTTCTTTGGTGACTCCGTAGGGAATGATCTTGTACGTCTTGCCCGAAAAATTCAGGTGGTGGCCATGCGTGAGGTGCCCACCGTGCGCGAGGTTCAGGCCGAGAATCGTATCTCCCGGCTGCAGCACCGCGGCGTAGGCCGCCATGTTGGCCTGTGAACCGGCGTGGGGCTGGACATTCGCATGTTCTGCCCCAAAAAGCTGTTTGGCGCGGTCGCGGGCAAGATTTTCAACCACGTCGGTAAACTCGCAGCCGCCGTAGTAGCGCTTGCCGGGATATCCTTCGGCGTACTTGTTCGTGAATACCGAGCCGGCGGCCTCGAGCACGGCTTCGCTGACAAAATTCTCCGACGCGATCAGTTCCAGGCCTTCGTGCTGGCGGCGGGTTTCGTTGTCAATCGCGGCGGCAACCTGAGGGTCGGTTTCAAACAGCGGGCGGGACATTCTAGCGTTGTTCATGTCGTTTTCCTGAGTTCTGATTCCAGAACTGCTGATGATAACGGCGACTTACCGCTTTATTGTACGCCGTAAGAATTCTGCAGCGGAAAATCTAGGCCAAAGCGCTCACCACAGATGGTAGTGGCCATCGCGGCGCGCCATCTCCACGCGAACGCCGAACAACGACGCCAACCGCTCAACCTCGAGTATCTCCTCCTTCGGACCGTCGGCGACCACGCGGCCGCGGTCCATCAGCACGACGCGCTGTATCTCCGGAACAATATCGGCCAGTTCATGCGTCACCAGGATAATCGCCGTGCCCGAGTTGGCCAGAGCGCTCATCGTCTGCCGCAGGCTCTGCTGGGCCGCGAGGTCGAGCGAATTGCAAGGTTCGTCAAACAGCAAGGCTCGCGGCTTGTGCACCAGGGCGCGCGCAATCAGGACGCGCCGGGCCTCGCCCGACGACATTTCGCAAACAGCCCGATCCGCCAGATGCGATATCTTCAACTCCGCGAGAGCCGCAGTGGCCCGTTCGCTCTGGTGCGGATCGACCGCATGATTGGGATAAATGGCCGTGCTGCTGAAGAATCCCGACAGCACGACGTCGCGCCCGCTGGCGTCGCCCGTGCAGGAAAGCATCAGATCGTTGGACACAATGCCCAGCCGGGTGCGCAGGTCGAACACATCCCAGAGTTCTTCGCCGAGAATCGCAAGGGATGACTCCGGCCGGACATTCTCGCGAACCACCGGATAGCACTCCCGAGTGATGGTCTTGATGAGCGTGGACTTGCCGCAGCCGTTAGGACCCAGAATAGCGACGTGTTCGTTGGCGCCGATGCGCAATGTGAAGTCGTCGAGCGCGATCTTCTGCCCGCGCATGACGCGCAGGTTGCGAAAGTCGAGAAGGGGCGGCTCTGCCTTTGTCGCCATCGTTTGTAATGATCCAGTTTAGACGAGACGGAGCAGCTTGGCGCGGTACCACAGCATGGATTGCCTAAGAAAGAAAAGGGCGAAACAGCAGGATGCGAAGAACCAATCCAGGAGCTTTACCGTTGTGCAAGGGCGACTTGCGAGACGGCTTGAACCTTGCCTTGGTTATCGAGAAAGACGGTGAACACGGGACGCCCGGTTCCAAGGTAGGTAAGCGACATCCACCAGGGGTGGCCCATCATCTGCTGCTGGAGGCTCTCGGCGACGTCCTCCAGGGAAGCGAACTCCTGGCGCTCCTTTTGTCCGTGCCAAATCAGCGCGTGATTAAAGGGCAGCCTGATGGGCGGATCGAGAGCGGGGTCATCCGACTCGGCGTTGCCCCATATCCAGCCTCCTGAGACCTGAAGCGCTTGGCCGGCGGTCATTCCCCGACGGATGCGAATCCGGGCCCAATTGGCCTGCACGCAGGCATTCTGCGTCAGGGCGGCCAGCGTAAGCACCACGAAGACGATCAGATCAATCTTCTTGGATCTTGCCCTTGCCATACAGCCCCCAAGAATGTCGCCACTGGCTCGATGGTACCGCCGTGCATCCAGCGCGATAAGTTACGGGAGTAGCACACCGGCCGGATGGGCGGCCTGTACGAGCCGCGTGGGTGCCTCGGATTGCATTACACTGAACCCAGATGCCGCTTCCCATCTACCGTCTGCGACGCCTGCTGGCAGCTACTGCCATCGTCTTAACCGTGGTGGTGTCGGCGATGTATTTCTACGCCCGCATGCGGACGCGCAACGTGCTCAAGGAAGTCCCCAACAAGATCGGCTACGACATCAAACAAACGGCCAGCGGATTCCAGTTCTCGAAGTCCGATGGCCAGCGCACGCTCTTTACCGTCCAGGCCACAAACGTCAAGGAATTCAAGGTGAACGGGCGCGCCGAGTTGCACGGGGTCAGCATCTTGCTCTATGGCCGCGACTCCTCCCGTTATGACCAGATTTACGGCGACAACTTCGTGTATGACCCGCAAACCGGCAACGTGACGGCCACTGGCGACGTCCAGATCGATCTGATGGCCAACCCTTCGGGGGAGACGAGTCCCGATCAGTCCATGCCGAAGGTGATGAAGAATCCAATTCACCTGAAAACGCGCGATCTGGTCTTCAACAAGGAGAGCGGCAACGCGACCACCGATGCGCGCGTGGATTTTCGTACCGCCCAGGCTTCGGGATGGGCCGTGGGCGTGAAGTACGCTGGCAAGACCAACACGCTTACGCTTTCCTCGAACATCCATGTGCAAATGGCTGGCGCCGGCAAAGCCGTTCTTCAGGCCGAACACGGGATCGTCACCAACGAACCGCGCCGGGTCGTGCTCGACCATGCCCGGCTTGATCGGGAGGGCGTGACCGCGTTCGCGGACCGCGTAGTGTTCGATTTGGGTGCGGAAAATCAGGTGCAACATGCGCTGGCGACGGGCAACGTAAATGCAGAAACACATACTGCCGCCGCGAAACCAGGCGAGGCGGCATCCGAAGTGCATGGGCGCGCCGACCAAGCTGAATTTCTTCTCACCGACACCGGCAGCGTGCTGCGCAGCACGATTCTGACCGGCAACGTTCACGCCGAGCAAGCTGGAACCCAGCCGATTCAGGGCGATGCGGGCCGGGCAGTTCTGGAATTCACGGCGGATCGCGCCTCTGGCAAGGCTTCCGTGAAACTGACCAGCGCGCGCAATCGCGGCGGCAGCAACCTGCTTGAAAAAGTGCACACCATGGATGGCGCACGTCTGGAGCAGAAAGGCGCGAAGACGGCGGGAGGCGATTCAGCTCAGGACGTAGTGTTGGCGGCGCCGGCCATTGATTTCGCGCTGCTGCAAGGGCGCCTTCTGCAGAGCGCCGTAACATCGGGGGCAGCCCAGATCACCATCACGCCCGCGCCGCCGTCCGCAGCCGCGCCAGCACGTCCGCAGACCTCAGGCCAGCAGACCTTGGTCACGGCGGGACAATTTGAGGCCAAGTTTGCCGCTGCCAAATCCGCGAACGGGTCAACGCAAAACCAGATCACGGCCATTCACGGCGCTCCCGACGCGCGCATCGTGAATTCGAATCCCGGCCAGCCCGACCGAGTCAGCACCAGCGAATCGGTTGACGCTGCTTTTCTGGAACGCGGAGGCATTGATGCCGTAACCCAGAGCGGACGCGTGGCCTACACGGACAATCTGGCCCCCGACAAGCGAACGCAGGCCTGGGCCGATAATGCCCGCTACACTCCCGCCGACCAGATGCTGGTGCTGACCGGCAGCCCGCGCGTGGCGACCGGCGGCACCGCCACCACTGCGAAAACCATCCGCATCAACCGGGCAAGCGGCGAGGTGCTGGCCGAAAACAATGTCAAGACCACCTACAGCGAACTCAAGGAGCAGCCGGGAGGCGCACTGCTCGCATCTTCGTCCCCAATCCACGTCACTTCGCGCGTGATGACGGCGCACCGCGACCTGGGCGTGGCGCTCTACGTGGGGAACGCGCGGCTTTGGCAGGATGCCAACATCATCCAAGCCCCATCCATCCAGTTCGATCGCAACCAGCGGGCCGTGCTGGCCCAAGGAACCGAGGCACAGCCGGTGCAGACAATTCTGGTACAGACAGAAAAAGTCCAGCAAGAAAAAGCCACCGCAGAGGCCCCGACTGATGAGAAGGCTGCCCGGAAGTCGGGAAAAAAATCAGCGAATGCACAACGGGCCGATCAAAGTCCGCTGGGCCAATCGAGTCCCATCACGATTACGGGCATGAAGTTGACTTACGCGGACTTAGAGCGCAAGGCTCACTATGAAGGCGGAGTAACTGCCAAGGGTGTGGATTTCAGTGCCACATCCAAGCTGGCCGACGCCTATCTCCTGCCACGCAGCCAAACCGCAACGAATCAGCAGCCCGCTGGGCCCGGTCAGCTCGACCACATGGTCGCGCAGCAGGATGTCGTCATCCAACAACCCGGTCGTCAGGCCACCGGCCAGCAGCTCGTTTACACCGCAGCGGATGACAAATTCGTCCTTACCGGCGGTCCGCCTAGCATTTTTGATGCCGAACAGGGCAAGATTACCGGGGTTTCGTTGACTTTCTTTAGACACGATGATAGGGTGCTCGTAGAAGGCGAATCATCTACTCCTGTGGTAACCACGACGCGAGTGGCCCATTAATTGCGGACTTGAATGCATACTCTGGCCACAGAAGAAATCGGCAAGTCCTACCGTGGCCGGCGCGTTGTAAACGGGGTCAGCCTGAACGTCGAGCAGGGCGAAGTTGTTGGATTATTAGGCCCTAACGGCGCAGGCAAGACTACAACCTTTTACGCTATCGTTGGCTTGATCCCTCCTGACACTGGCCGCGTGCTGTACGACGGTCAGGACATCACTGACGTTCCCATGTATCTGCGGGCCCGCCAGTATGGCATCAGCTATCTCCCGCAAGAAGCTTCGGTCTTCCGCAAACTCACGGTGGAGGAAAACATCCTGGCCGTGCTCGAGGCGCAGCCGATTTCCTGGCACGAACGCCGCGAGAAGATGGAAAAGTTCATTGACGAGTTGGGATTGGAGCACATCCGCCAGAACCGCGGGTACGCGCTTTCCGGCGGCGAGCGTCGGCGCGTGGAAATTGCCCGCTGCCTGTGCATCAGTCCGACATTCATTTTGCTCGACGAACCTTTTTCGGGGATCGACCCCATTGCCGTGCTCGACCTGCAGAAAATCATCAGCAGCCTGCGGGCCAGCGGCATCGGAGTTCTGATCACCGATCACAACGTGCGCGAAACGCTTTCGGTCACCGATCGGGCCTACATCATCGATGACGGCCGAATCTTCCGTCACGGCGAACCCGGGCAATTGGCGGGCGATCCGGAAGTAAGAAGGGTGTATTTGGGGGAGAGTTTTTCGCTGGTGTGAGAAAAGCGTCGTTGGTCGTTAGCCGCTGGTCGTCGGCAAGCTCGAGATTCAGATGATAGCGAGGTGAAGATGACGATTGATGAGCGCTTGGAAGCTTTGACTCACCATTTGGAGCTGTTATCGCTGGAAAGCGAAAAGCATGATCGCCAGCTTGACCGGGCAGCAAAACTGATCACTGAAGTGGCCGAGGGTACGGCAAGGCTTTTGCGGATAGTGGAGATGCATGAACATCGACTCGACAGCCACGATGACCGGCTCGACAAGCTGGAATAGTGGAGTGCGAAGAAGGAGTTCACCGGATGCGCAATCCCCACATAAATCTCTGGCCGCCCATGTGGTTTACATCGAAGCATGTCTCGGGAGCGGAGTGGAAGCCTGATATGAGCCCGGAGGAGGCAGCAGGAGTCATAGAGCGTTTCATCGACGGCCCCGGCGACTCGATAGAGTGGTGCGATTTTGCAGAGACGAAACAAAAAGATCCAAGAGTCGAGCTTTATAGGAAGCGCTGCGACAAACTAAGTCCGCTGGTCAACAGACCGGGCGATATGGACGCAGCCGCTGTCACGGAACTGAGGTCGATCATTCAGGAGCTACGAAGCCTGAAGAGCATTGAAACTTTGAAAGCCTGAAGCGTTGAAACATGGTTCTTCTTCAGCACAAACTCAGCGTCAAGCTCGCGCAACGCCAGATCCTTACGCCTGGCCTGGTGCAGATGGTCTCCGTCCTTGCGCTCAACAAGCTTGAGCTCAAGGACATGATCAACGCTGAGATGGTCGAGAATCCCGTCCTCGAAGAACTGGAAGACGCGGTTCCCTTGCTCGACGAAGTCGGGAAGAAAGAAGAAGACCGCGACCGGGCGGCTACGGCAACGCCCGAAGAAAATCCCATCACCGCCGTCGAAAAGAAAGATCCCTTCGAAGAGATCGACTTCGGCTCGTTCTTCCAGGACTATCTCGATCCCGGCTACCGCACGCACAGCGAAATGGAAGACATCGAGCGGCCGTCGTTCGAGAACTTCCTCTCCAAGCCTTCGAATCTCACCGACCACCTGGCCTGGCAACTGGGAGCGTTGAGCTTGCGGCCGCAGGTGCGCGAAGCCGCTGAACTGATTATCGGCAACCTGAATGAAGACGGCTACCTGATCGCGAGCGACGACGAACTGCTCGGCGTGGCCCCGGCGGCATCGCCCGAAGCCGACGCCGAGACGGCGAAGAACATTGTCAGCGAAGCGCAGGCGTTGGGATTGCATGAAGATGCGAATGCCGATGCAGACTCGTACGACTCGGAGTCATCGGACGCGATGGAGCTGGTGGCTTCTGCCGACGCCGAGACCTCGGACCCAACAGCACACGGAATTGCCAATCCCACCGTCAACAGCACTCCGAAAGAGTCTTTTTCTTCACGAGATTCTGCCGCCGCGGTTGCTCCCGCACCCGAACCCGCCGAGCGAAATGGCGCTCAATCGGCGCCCGCGTATAAGCCCGGGTTTTCCGCCGCCGACTTGCTGGAAGCATTAGAAGTCGTTCGGCAACTGGATCCTCCAGGCGTGGGATGCCGCGATCTGCGCGAGTGCCTGCTGGCCCAGCTGCGCTATCATCAGGCGCAACTCGCTCTGCACAAGAACGGCAACGGCACAGCGCAGGTTTTGCAAGACGCCATCGCCGTGGTCGACCAGCACCTGCGCGATCTGCAGAACAAGCGCCACAAGGAAATCGCCAAGGCCATCAGCCGCCCCGTCGAAGCCGTCGAGCAGGCGCTTCACTACATTCGCACGCTTGATCCCCGGCCGGGACTGCGTTACAACAAGGTGGAGGCGCGGCTCATTGAGCCTGACGTCGCCTTCGTCAAGCACGGCGACGAGTGGCTGGTCATCATGAACGACGAAGACCTGCCCCAGCTTCGCCTGAATCCTGCCTATCGGAAACTCGTCACGCGCGACGGTTCCAACGACAAGTCGACGCGCGACTACGTGAAAGAGCGCTACAAGAGCGCCATCCAGCTAATCAAGAACATCGAACAGCGCAAGCAGACCATCACCAAGGTCTGTTATTCCATCGTCGCCCGCCAGCAGGAATTTCTGGAACGCGGAATCGACTTCCTCAAACCCATGATGATCAAGGAGGTGGCCGAAGAAATCGGCGTGCATCCTTCGACGGTAAGCCGCGCGGTCGCCAACAAATACGCCCACACGCCACAGGGCGTATTTGAACTGCGGTACTTCTTCAGCGAGAGCGTCCAGGGGCCGGAGGGTGGTGGCACATCGCTGCTTATCCTCAAGCGCCGCGTCAAGAAGCTCATCGAGGAAGAGGACCCCAGCCGTCCGTTGACCGACGAGCAGATCACCCGCATCCTGCAGTCGCAGGGCATTCAGGTGACTCGCCGTACCGTGGCCAAATACCGCGAAGACATGCGCATCCCGAGCACGCACCAGCGAAGGGTCAAGAAATAGAAATTGCTTGTCATCCTGAACGAGGCGCTTTTTGCCGAGTGAAGGATCTGGGCGAGCCACCGCGCCCCGTTGCGCGAAGCGGGACGGGCATTAAGCGCGAGGCGAGCATCCAAAGTGCAGTGCCCAATTTCACTCATGCACGAATTTAAGGAGGGGCGCTCATGAACGTGGAATACACGGGAAGACAGTACGAAGTCACCAACGCCATCCGCAAGGAAGTAGAAACCGGCCTCGCGAAAATCCGCAAAATTCTGGGCGACAGATTCGAAACCAAAGTCATCCTGACTGTCGAGAAGCACCGACATAAAGCCGAAATCACCATCAGCCCGCGCAATGGCCCGCTGGTCGGCCTGGCTCAGGCCAAGGACATGACTATTGCCGTCAACGAGGCCCTCGAACACCTCGAAAAGCAGGCGATCAAATACAAAACCCGCTGGCAGGCGAAAAAGCGTTCGGCGCGCAAGACCGAGGAAGTTAAGAAATGGAATGGCGGCCATCCCGCGCCGCCGCTCGAACCGGAAGACGAGATACGGACTGCGGTCGGCTCGTCGGAAAAAACCGCGGTTCCGGTCGTGGTGCACAAGTATCCCGCGGTGGCGAAAACGACTGAAGTGCATCTGGTTCGCTCCGACGACGCCGTCGCCATGCGTCCCATGACGCTGGAGGAAGCGATCAAGGAAGCGCACTTCAAGGATCGGGACGTCTTCGTCTTCCGCGATCCCAAAGGGAAAATCATGGTGCTGCATCGTGCCCGCGACGGCAAAATGCAGTTGATCGAAGTACCGTAAAGGCTCATGCAGGGACAGCCGCCGGTCTTAAGCCTGCCCTGAGCAAGCGAAGCGCGTCGAAGGGGCTGTCCGGCGGCCCGGATGTATCAGGCCGCAGCAACCCATCGGGTGCCCCACTTCTGGCCGGTTTTGCCAGAAGTGGGGATTTTCGTTTCCGTGGAAGTTAAAGCGCTCGTTGGCATGCTAGAATGCGCCGCCGAAGGAGTTCCCCGTCATGATTCGCCCCGGTCGCACACTCGAATCCGCCCTCTTGTTTCTGGTTTTTTCCATCGTCGTTCAGCCGAGGTCTGTTTCCGCCCAGTCTGCATCATCCTCAACGAAGTTATCCGTCCATTGGGAAGAGCTTACCGCCGCCGATTTCCGCGAAGGCATTCATCGCTCGCAAGGGACCTGCCTGCTGCCGTTCGGCATTCTCGAAAAGCATGGTCCGCACCTGCCGCTCGGCACCGATCTGCTCGATGTCCGCTACGCCGCGCTGCATGCGGCCGAACAGGAATATGCATTAGTCTTCCCGGAATACTACTTCGGCCAGATTGCCGAAGCCCGCCACGAACCCGGCACCATCGCCTACAGCCGCAGCCTGCAACTTGCGCTGCTGCAGGAAACCACCGACGAGATGGCCCGCAACGGTTGCAAGAAAGTCCTGATCGTGAACGGCCACGGCGGCAACGAGCACCTGTTGCCCTACTTTGCTCAAACGCAACTCGATAAGCCGCACGACTACGTGGTCTATCTTATCGACGAACGCACGCCTCAGCAGGGCGGCCCTCCGAAGAGATCAAAAGAAAAAGTCGACTGGCACGCGGGCGAGGACGAGACTTCGAAGATGATGATCGCGCGGCCAGATACCGTGCACCTGGGGCGCGCAAACCAGGAGTCCGGAGCGGATCAGGCTCGGCAGAAAATTCCAGACGATGTCTATACTGGCATCTGGTGGTACACGCGCTTCCCGTACCACTATTCAGGCGACGGGTCGGCCGCCACGAAGGAACTCGGCGAATACCAAATGAATTGGTGGATTGATTCGGTAGTGAAGGCGATTCGCGCAATCAAGGCCGACGACGTCAGCCTGAAGCTGCAAAACGAGTTTTACGAGAAGAGCACCCACCCGCTGGATACGCAGCCGTGAAATTGACCAGCAGTCCGCCATCGGCATTCAGCTTGCACAGCATTCCTGGCCCAACGATCTTACTAGCTAAAGCGACGAAGCGGATCAGGCTGCCAATCGATCGTCCGCCGATGGAGGCACCACGTAAGAGACGGCAAAAGTCAGAACTGTCGTAATCGCTGCGCTGACCCCACCGGGTATCTTCACACCTGTTGTCGTATCGACAACCCAGACCACAATTGTGGTGACCGCGCCAGCCACTAGCCCGACCGTTACTTTCCTGGCAGGTGCCGCAGATTCCATTCTTGCCATAACGCCCTCCTCAGCTTCTTGATGGGGCCTGTCTCACCGACGCCGTTTACGAACGGTGCCAGTCAGCAGAACGCTAGCAGATTCTTGCTGGGCGGAAGTCGAGGAGGCAGCTTGTTACGAAATCCGGACAGTGTTACACCTTCAAGGTATCGGTCAGGCGGTAAACTTATGAGCTTCCGATCAGCACGCCGGTGATAAACACGAGCACGCCGCCCAGCCCAACCTGCAGCGCGGCCGTGACCCAGGGAGTGTCCATGTAGCGCTGGCGGACCCACGTGATGGCGGCCAGTTCGCCGAGCACGACGGCGCCCGCCGCCCACAGCGCCAGCCGGAAGTCGCGAATCAAGAAGGGCAGCGTGTGGCCGATGCCGCCCACGGCGGTCATGGCCCCACAAATCAGACCTCGCACCCACGGATGCCCACGGCCCGTCAAGCTGCCGTCATCGGATAGCGCTTCGGCAAATCCCATGCTGATGCCCGCCCCGGCTGACGCTGCCAGGCCCACCAGAAATGCGTCCCAGCTCTTTTGCGTCGCGAGCGCGGCGGCGAACACCGGCGCGAGCGTCGAGACCGAACCATCCATCAGCCCGGCCAGTCCCGGCTGCACGATTTGCAACACGAATAACCGCCGCTGGGCTTGCTCTTCCGTGGCTTTAACGCTGTCCGGCAGCTTCTCCTTGTCCAATTCCTGAGCGCGTACTTCATGGGACCGTTCCTCATTCGCCAGGTCATCCAGAAGCTGCCGGATACTGACATCCTGCGTGCGTGCCGCGGCCTTTTCATAAAATCGCCGCGTCTCAACCTCCATTGCACTGGCCTCTTTGCGCACCGCATCGATGCGCAGCGGACGCACCAGCCACAGCGCCGGGCGTTCGACAAAGCCGCGCACGTCTTGTCGGCGAATCAAGGGAATGTGCTCGCCGAACTTTCGCTGAAAGAGTTCCAGTAACCGCCGCCGGTGCCCCGACTCCTCCTCGCGCATGCCCTCAAACATGGATGCGGTCGCGGGATAATCCTGCCGCAAGCCTTCCGCAAAATCGGCATACACGCGCTCGTCTTCTTCTTCCAGGCCGATGGCCAGGGCTAACACTTCGCGCTCGGTGAGATCTTCGAATTTTTTCATGACGCCATAGATTACCCGCACGGGCGGGGACTGACAAATTGGATCTCCGATGGTAACGGCTCAGTCACAATTCTTCCGTTAGTTCCGACGCCGTCATCCTGAGCGAAGCCGCTCCTTGGTAGACCTCCCGCTTCAGCCGGAGGCGAGCGAAGCGAGGCGGCGCGAAGGATCTCGCGCGCACCAAGCCCAGTGCCGCAACACGCGAGATCCCTCGCCTCGCTGGTGAAAACGCGAGGCTTCGGGATGACGCCGCAACCTTGCCACTCTGCCCCTTGGAAACCTGATTCGCACGGTATCTCAGTTGCCAATCATGGCCAGAGGGCAGCGGCCGCGCTTCGATGCTACTATCCACTTCATGAGGCCCAGGAAGTCCCCCGACCCTACGCGGAAAGCATCCAGGCCCAACGGGAAAAAGATCGACCGGAAAAAGACTGATGGGAAAAGACCGTCCCGCGACGGGCGCCACTCGCCCGAACTGGTGATCATCACGGGCATGAGCGGCTCGGGGAAGGCCTCAGTGCTCAAGGCCTTCGAAGACCTCGGCTATTACTGCGTCGATAACCTTCCGGTCGAACTGATCCCGCAGTTTGCCGACCTGGCGGTGCAGTCGCGAGAGATTCGCCGGACCGCCCTGGTCGTCGACGTTCGCGAGGGCTCGAAGCTGGAAAAACTGCCGGGGATTTTGAAATCCGTCCGCCGCATCATTCCCACCAAGGTCGTCTTCCTCGAAGCGTCAGACGTCGTGCTCCTGCGGCGTTTTAGCGAAACCCGCCGTCCGCATCCGCTGGGGACCGATGCTCCTGTCAAGGCGTCGCTGAAATCGGAGCGTCGGCGCCTGGGGGCGATCCGCCGGCTCGCCGATCTGGTCATCGACACTTCCAAGTTCAACGTGCACGAACTGCGCGCGCACATCAACCAGCGATTTCACGAGAAATCTGCTGAGCGGAGCATTCTGGTGTCGAACGTGAGCTTCGGATTCCGTCAGGGCGTGCCGGAAGATGCCGATCTTGTATTTGACGTGCGCTTTCTGCCCAATCCTCATTTCGTGCCGGAGTTCCGGCCTCTGACCGGACGGCATCCGCGCGTCGCCAAGTACATCCGCTCGTTTCCGCAGACGCGGGAGTTCATTTCGCGCATTTCCGACCTGCTGATTTATCTGTTGCCGCACTACATTCGCGAAGGAAAGAGTTACTTGACGATCGCCTTTGGCTGCACAGGAGGGCAGCACCGTTCCGTCATGATTGCCGAGGAAGTTGGCAAGCAACTTCGCCATGCCGGATATCGCGTGAAGGTGGTGCACCGGGACAGCCCGAAGTAACGCTCGGTACGGGCAGAACCGTCGTATCCACTGTTAACTCAAGTAGAATAAAGTTTGCAACTCATGTCCACTCAACCGGCAGCCAGCCTTAGCGGCCCGTTGCGCGAGGGAACCCGATGCGCCAACTGACGCGCCTCATCCGCTACGTGCTTCCTTTCCTTGTGCAACTGCTGCCCGGAGTGTTCTTGTTGGCGGGAGTGGGGCTGCTCGAGGCTTTCCGCCTGATGCTGCTGAAGCCGGTGCTCGACCGCGTGCTGAACCCGGCGTCTGGATCGGAGAACATCGTTCTTTTCACCATCCCCGGCATCGACAAGCCCGTCTATCTTCAGTGGTTCGTTCCTGCACACTTTCACAATGCGTGGACGATCGTCGCGTACGCTTTGGTGGCTTCGACCGTCGTGAAGGGCATTTGCGACTACACGGGCACCTATCTGGTGAATCATGCGGGATTCGGCATGATCACGAATCTGCGCAACGATCTGTACAACTCGGTATTGCGCCGCTCGGCTGCGTTTTTTTCCCGGCACACGACAGGAACTCTGATTTCGACCATCATTAACGACATCGAGCGCGTGCAGTTCGCCATGTCGAGCATCCTGGCGGAGTTTCTGCAGCAGGCCTTTACGTTCATCTTCCTCGCAGCTGCGGTCGTGCTTATGGGCCGGGACCTGGCGTGGGTCTTGCCGCTGTTTATCCCTTTCATTATCTATTCGGCGGTGCGAATCGGCCGCAAAGTTCGAACCACCACGCGGCGCGGGCAGGATCAGTTGGCCGACGTGCAGAACATCTTGCACGAGACGATCACTGGGAACCGAATCGTAAAGGCGTTCGGGATGGAGTCCTGGGAAGTCGCGCGGTTCCGAAAGGCCGCGCAGCGGTTGCTTCACGCCAATCTGCGTTCAGTCGCTGCCGCGGCCGTCAGTTCTCCCCTGATGGATTTTTTCGGATCCGTCGCCGTTGCGCTGCTGCTGCTTTTGGGACGCAACGAAATCATCCGCGGCACTCTCCAGTTGGGCGATTTCGTCGCATTCGTCGTCTTGGTTCTGAGCATGTACAACCCGGTGCGAAAATTTGCCGTTTTCAACAACAGTTTTCAGCAGGCGCTGGGCGCTTCGTCGCAGTTGTTCAAGTTCATGGACACCGAGGACGAAGTTCGCGAGAGGCCCGGCGCGAAGCGCCTTCCGCGGTTCGCCCAGAACATCCGGTTGGAGGGAGTCTCTTTTTCATACGAAGGAACCTGCGACGATGCCCGGGAAATCCTGCGCGGCATTGATCTCGAGGTCAAGCGCGGAGAGGTTCTCGCTATTGTGGGTTCGAGCGGCGCTGGCAAGAGTACGCTGGTGCATCTGATTCCGCGTTTCTTCGATGTAACGGCCGGGTGCATCCTGATTGATGGTTACGACGTCCGCGACATCACGCTCGCCTCGCTGCGCTCGCAGGTTGGCATCGTGACGCAGGAAACGGTTTTGTTCAACGACACCGTGCGCAACAACATCGCCTACGGCCAGCCTCACGTTCCTCAGAAAGAAGTCGAAGCAGCGGCCCGCGCAGCTCTGGCGCACGAATTCATTCTTGCCCTGCCCTCGGGTTACGATACGGTCATCGGAGAACGGGGCGTGCGGCTTTCCGGCGGCGAACGCCAGCGGCTGGCCATCGCGCGGGCGCTGCTGAAAAATGCGCCCATTCTGATTCTCGATGAAGCCACGTCGGCGCTCGACAGCGAATCGGAGTCGCTCGTACAATCCGCGCTGCACAATCTGATGACCGGCCGCACCGTATTTGTGATCGCGCATCGGCTTTCGACCGTGCGCCGCGCCGATCGCATCGTGGTAATCGAGAACGGCACCATCGCCGATGTCGGCGCGCACGAGGATCTCATGCAGAAGTTCGGGACATATCGTCGTCTTTACGAGTTGCAGTTCGCCGATACGGAGGCTCCGAAAGTGGTGGCTGAAACTTAAACGGCATGACTGTGTCCGTACGATCTGTGCCCGTTCGATCTTATGTCTGTTCGATCTTATGCCTGTTAGGTCAATGACCGGCTTTGCGCAAGTAAAAGGCGAAATGCAGCGGCCGCCTGTGCCCGGCGCCAAGAAAACGGCGAACGGCCGGCTGGCTTTCGCGCTGTCCCTCAAATCGGTGAACCACCGCTTTCTCGACTTGCACTTCCGTCTTCCATCCGGCACCGATTCGCTGGAGATGCAACTTCGGCGACTGCTGAAAGAAAAAATGGCCCGAGGACACGTCGAAGTTACCCTCAGCCTGGAGCGAGCCAGCAGCGAGACGTTCTCGCTCAACCGCGAAATTATCGGCGGATACATCTCTGCCTTTCGTGCTGCGGCTGCCGAATTTTCCCTGGCTGCGGAACCTGACCTTAACGCCGTGCTGCGCATTCCGGGCGCACTCGACTCGGCCACTGACATTGCTGATGGAGAGATCGAGTCCGCAGTCATGTCCCGCGTTGGCGAAGCGCTGGAGAAACTGAATCACATGCGCGAAGAAGAAGGCCGCGGCATCGCCAACGAACTCCACGAGCGCATGGACCATGTGTTGGCGGCCGGCAAGAGCGTGCAACAGCATCGTCGCGCCGTCCTGCACAACTACACCGAGCGTTTGCAGGCACGCCTTCAGGAGCTGCTGGGTTCGACCGTCGATAAAGAGCGCGTCCTGCAAGAGGCCGCGCTTCTGGTGGACCGCAGCGACATTCAGGAAGAGATCGTGCGTCTGGAAACCCACGTGCGCCACTTCCTCGCTCTGCTCGACCAGGGCGGCGAGATCGGCAAGAAACTGGACTTCCTGCTGCAGGAGATGAACCGCGAGGCCAACACTCTGCTTTCGAAGACTTCCGGCCTGGCCGGCGAAGCACTCAAGATCACGGAAGCAGGCTTGGCCATGAAAGCGGAAATTGAAAAGGCGCGCGAGCAGGTGCAAAACCTGGAATGAGCCGGCAGCCCATCGTCTTCATCATCTCCGCCCCGTCTGGCTCGGGGAAGTCGACCCTCGTTAACAAACTGCTGAAGCTCGTTCCCAATCTCAATTTTTCGATTTCCTATACCACCCGCGCGCCGCGCGGAAAGGAGCAGAACGGCAAGCAGTACCATTTCGTTTCCCGCGAGCAGTTCGAGCAGATGATCCGCGCCGACGAGTTTCTGGAACATGCCAATGTCTTCGGAAACTACTACGGCACGGCGCGACGGTTCCTCACGCAAGCGCAGGAGGAAGGACACGACCTGCTGCTCGACATTGATGTGCAAGGTGCGGAGCAGATCAAGCAGAAACTGCCCGATGCCGCGAGCATCTTCATTCTGCCCCCCAACCGGAGCACCCTGGAGAAGCGCCTTCGCGAGCGCGGGGAAGACGCCGAACAGGTCATTCAGCGCCGGTTGGTCACGGCCAGTCGTGAGATTGAGAACTACAACAAATACAACTACATTTTGATCAATGACGTGCTCGAAGATTCCATCGAATGCCTGCAGAGCATCGTACTGTCGGAGCGCCTGCGACGTTCGCTGCCGGCTGAGCAAAGAAGGATCGTCGAACTTGCCGATCGCTGCCGGCTCACCGACATTGCAATCCGGCTGCGGCCCATTCTGGAGTCGTTTCAAAAGCCCCCCGGCTCAGCGCGTTAATCATTTTCGCGGTATCATCTTATCGGCGCCTGGTTGTGAGCGTAAGAGGGGCGCGGGAAACAGTAAGAGCGGGACAAACCTGAAAGCTGGTCGTGTTCTGCGGACATGATTTGACGAACATGGTTCGACGCACTGATTAGACTTCACATTTTCAAGGGAGAGTCCCCATGAAGTTGATGGACGGTTTTGACAGCAATTACCGCTACATTCTTGTGGCGGCACGGCGTGCCCGGCAACTGCAGTCCGGTGCGCCCCCTGTGGTCGATACCACTTCCCGCAAGCCCTGCCGCATCGCGCAAGATGAGATTCGCGCCGGCAAGGTGAAGTGGGAGATTCCGGAGACCCGCTCCGCCGCCGAGCAGGCTGCCGAAACCCTCGACAAGGCGCTTGGGCAAGATTAGAGAACATTGTTGATTATCGATGGTTGCCTTGAACGCCTTCGATCGCATCTAGATCGACAGTCAGGAATCAGCGATTATGAAGATCGCCCTCGGGGTCACTGGCGGCATCGCTGCCTACAAAGCAGCGGAAATCGTCCGCCTGCTGCAGGACCGCGGCATCCGCGTTCAAGTCGTCATGACCCGCGCCGCCCAGGAGTTCGTGCGGCCCCTCACCTTCGCGGCTCTCTCCGGAGAAAAAGTCATCACCGGCATGTTCGCGCCCGGGGAAGAACAATCGCCCAACATCGATTCCGCCATCGAGCACATCGCGGTTGCACAATCGATTGACGCGTTGCTTGTCGCACCCGCCACAGCCGACGTCCTCGCGCACTTCGCGCAGGGAATCGCCACCGACTTTCTGACTACCCTCTATCTGGCAACGACTGCGCCCGTGGTCGTGGCTCCGGCCATGAACGTCAACATGTGGAACCACCCCGCAACGCAGGCGAATCTTGAAATTCTTCGCAAGCGCGGGGTCAAAATCGTCGAACCGGGCGAAGGATATCTTGCCTGCGGCATGACCGGAGCAGGAAGACTCGCGGAAAACGAAGAAATTGTTGCCGCGGTTCTGGCCGCACTCGGCACGGCACAGGACCTGAGCGGCGAGACCGTCCTCATCACCGCTGGCCCGACTCGCGAAAAAATCGACCCCGTGCGCTACCTCACCAACCGCTCGAGTGGACGCATGGGGTACGCTCTCGCCGAAGCTGCACTGCGCCGTGGCGCTCGGGTTTTATTGGTCAGCGGGCCCACTTCCCTCACGCCTCCCGGAGCCGCGGAGATCACGCGCGTGGAATCCACGGAACAAATGCGCGACGCTGTGCTGCAACTCCTACCTCAAGCGAGCATCGTGATCAAGACCGCGGCCGTTGCCGACTATCGTCCGAAAGTTGCCGCCGGACAGAAGATCAAGCGTAAGGGCTCCATGACCCTGGAACTCGAAGCCACTCCAGACATCTTGCAGGAGTTGACGCTCAGGAAGAGTTCGCAGATCATCGTCGGCTTTGCCGCCGAGACCGAGAACGTCCTCGAAAACGCCCGGCAAAAACTGGTCGCCAAGAATCTCGACGCCATCGTGGTCAACGACGTCTCGCGCGAAGGCGTCGGCTTCGATTCCGACCGCAACGCCGCGAACATCATCACGCGCGACGAAGTAATCAGCATTCCTGAGACCACGAAATGGGACGTGGCCCAGCGCGTGCTCGATCAGGTCGTGCATCTGCGCCAGCAACGCAGGTCCACCGTGAAAGCTTAGGGAAGCTCTGATCAAGTCTGGCTTTGAAAGGGACGGCCTTTCAGGCCGTCCGTAAATGCTACAAAATAGTCGCGACTTTAGTCGCCGAGGGCTCCATCATGACTTAATCAGAGCTTCCCTAGAGTTCCGCGTTCTCATCCTGAGTAAAGTCCGCCGTGCGCGCGAATGGCGGAGTAGCCGAAGGATCCCCACCGTCATCGCAGCGGCCGACATATATAATCTTCCCATCTCAGCGATGCCCACTGTCCTCGACCCTGACCTGCGCCATGCCCTAGCCGAGCGCCTGCGCTACTACAACCAGCTGGGCATTTACGACTTTTATCGCCGCGAGTCGCAAGGCGCTATGCAAGACGCGGAAACCGTGATCGCGGGTGTTGTAGAAACCGAATCATCGTCTTCCCAGCCAGAACTGCGAGAGGAAATGTCGCCCAGAAGATCCGCCGTCGCCGCAGTCATTCCCGAAGAAAGCATGTTTGAAGTGCTGACACCGAAGCCGGAGCAGGGCGTCGGTGATCCCGTCGCCGCACTCAAACTGATCCGCGAGGACCTGGGCGACTGCACCCGATGCAAACTGCACAAGCAGGGGCGCAAGCAGATCGTCTTCGGCGTGGGCAACCCGCGCGCCGAACTCATGTTCGTGGGTGAGGGCCCCGGCGCTGACGAAGATGCGCAAGGCGAGCCCTTCGTCGGCCGCGCCGGCCAGTTGCTCAACAACATGATCAAAGCGATGGGACTGCGCCGCGAAGACGTCCACATTGCGAACGTCGTCAAATGCCGTCCACCGGGGAATCGCACCCCTGAACGCGATGAATGCGAAACCTGCTCACCGTTTCTCATGCGGCAGATCGCAGTGATCAGACCGAAGGTTGTGGTCGCGCTCGGCGCGGTGGCGGCAAGAAATCTGCTCGCCATCAACGCGCCCATGGCGGAGCTGCGCGGCCGCTTCTACGATTTCATGCCTGCGGGCGTGCGCAGCAGCGACACGTCCTCTAATGCAGAACCGTGGCAAGGAGCGAAGCTGGCGGTAACCTACCATCCAGCGTTTCTTCTGCGTGATCCGCGCCAGAAAGGCGAAGCGTGGAAAGATCTGCAGATGGTGATGAAGTACCTTGGCCTGAAGCCGCCAAAACCAGAGTAGCCGAAGTGTCATGCTGAGCGGAACAGATCATCGGCAAAGGCGATGATCTGTGGAGTCGAAGCATCCCTGCCCGAACGATGCGCGGTGCTCATGCGCAGCCATCTGGTTTATCCTTGCAACCAATGGCCGAATTCTGCGACGTCGCCTTGCCCGTCCCGCTGGACATGGCGTTCACCTACCGCGTCTCAGCGGAAGCCGCTCCAGTCGTGGGCGGACGCGTGCTGGTGCCGTTCCGCCAGAGGCGCATGACCGGTATCGTCGTCGAGTTGCACGATCGCACGCCTTCCGTCGCAACTAAGAACGTGCTGAGCGTGCTCGACGCGGCACCCGTACTCGATGATCAACTCCTGCGACTCGGCCGCTGGATCT
The DNA here is from genome assembly GCA_964407245.1 of uncultured Acidobacteriaceae bacterium. Taxonomy (GTDB): domain Bacteria; phylum Acidobacteriota; class Terriglobia; order Terriglobales; family Acidobacteriaceae; genus Sulfotelmatobacter. Next base: position 6,654 of record CAYOUY010000233.1, on the reverse strand, counting down.
CCGATTACTACCTCGCTCCCATTGGCGAAGTCTTCCGCACCATGCTGCCTTTGGGCGCTGAATTCAAGCACTCTGTCGGATATCGCATTACCGACGCCGGTTTCATGGCGTTGCATCTTGCGGGAATGTCCGGATCATCGGCGCGTTCGCGGCGCACTCCCGAGCAACAGGTCGCAGAGTTTCGCGTGCTCGACTACCTGGCCGCGCGCGCCGCAGAACAGCAACTCGATGAGGCAACCACACTAGCGACAGGCACGCACGGTAAGGGCCCGGCTTCAGCCGTACCAACAGAGAACTCACAAGGGTCGGCTTTAGCCACTGAGGGAAGCCTTGTCCCTGAGCAGACCCTCCGCTCGGCGGCCCGCGCCTCCCGCACAATTCTCAGCGGCATGGTGCGCAAACAGTGGCTCACGCGGGAAGACATCTCCGCCGTACAAGATGCCACCCGCACCGTGAAGATCGCAGTCCTCAACTCCGCTGACGGCAAGCTAAACGAAAACCAACGGAGGATCATTGACACGCTGGCGGCTTCCGGCGGCCGGGTTCCGGTTGCAACTCTGCAGTCCCTCGACGTTCCGCGCACGACACTTAACACCCTCGTTCGCCGGGGTCTGCTTGCAATCCAGGAAGAACGGGCAGAGTTCGCGGTCTCGCGCGCGAAGCCCCGTCCTTCGCCATTTGATTTCGACTTCAACGCCGCGCAGCAGTCGGCCCTGGATCGCGTCCGTGAAGGCATCGGCAGTAGACAGTTTACGGGCATGCTGATGCACGGTGTAACTGGCTCGGGGAAAACCGCCGTTTATCTCGCCAGCATGCGCGCCGTGCTCGATGCCGGACGCTCGGCCATCCTGCTGGTACCGGAGATCGGCCTCACGCCGGCCGTCGCCGCCGATCTGCACCAGGTCTTCGGCGACGAAGTCGCCATCCTGCATTCCGCACTTTCGCACAAAGAGCGCGCCGAGCAGTGGCATCGCATCAAGCGCGGCGAGACGCGAATGGTCGTGGGCACGCGCTCCGCCGTGTTCGCTCCAGTCGCCGACCTGGCCCTGATCATCGTCGACGAAGAGCACGACGCCTCCTACAAACAGGAAGAGACTCCTCGCTATCACGCGCGCGATGTCGCCGTCATGCGCGCCAAGATGGCCGGCGCCGTCGTCGTCCTGGGTTCGGCCACGCCGTCGCTCGAATCCTATTTCAATGCGACGAAAAGCAAATATGCGCTCGTCGAACTCCCCGACCGCGTAGAACAGCGGTCGCTGCCCGAAGTCGAGATTGTCGACATGCGCCGGGAATTTCAGGAAACCGGCCAGGAGCAGGTCATCTCACGGAAACTCGCCGGCGAAATCAAGGCGCGCCTGGAACGCAAAGAGCAAGTCCTGGTTCTGCTCAACCGCCGCGGGTACTCGCCGGTCGTGCTTTGCCGCGCTTGCGGCAAGAAACTGGAGTGCGCGAACTGCGCCATCGCGCTCACCCACCACAAACGTGAGCATAAGATGGTCTGCCACTACTGCGGCTTCATGGCGCCCGTGCCCAAAGCCTGCGTGCACTGCGGCAGCGAGTACGTTTATTTTCTCGGAACGGGATCAGAGAAGCTGGAAGAGTTGCTGCACGGCCTGTTCCCGCAGGCGCGTATAGCCCGGCTCGACCGCGACACGGTTCGCAGTCACGAAGATTTCGAACACACCCTCAACGCCTTGAATGAGGGCGAACTCGACCTCGTCGTCGGCACGCAGATGATCGCCAAGGGCCACGACATTCACGGCGTTACTCTCGTAGGCGTGGTCGGCGCCGACGTTGCACTCGGACTGCCCGACTTCCGCGCCGCCGAGCGCACCTTTCAGTTGTTGACCCAGGTCGCCGGCCGCGCCGGGCGCGGCCAATCGCCGGGCAAGGTCATTCTGCAGACTTATTTTCAGGATCATTACGCCGTGCAGTACGCCGCGCGCCACGACTTCGCCGGCTTCTACGAAAAGGAGCTTCGCTTTCGCAGCTGGATGCACTATCCGCCGTATTCGGCCCTCGCCAATGTCCTCGTGCGCAGCGACAAGCTCGATGAGGCGCTCGAATGGTCGGGCATGTTGGGGAAGTGGTTCGAATCGACTCGCCACGAAGGAGTGCGCGTTCTCGGCCCGGCGGCCGCGCCCATTCTCAAGCTCAAGCGCGACTATCGGTACCACTTTGTTTTGAAGTCACCGAGCCGCGAAAAGCTGAACACCACACTGCGCGCCATGCTCGCACATGCGGCCCAACAGAAGATCCCCCGCACCCAAGTCATCGTCGATGTGGATGCATTGTGGCTAATGTAGCAGCTCTTAGCTTTTAGCTGTGGCTCTTAGCTAATCGGGGCCATTCGGATACGCGGCAATTCACTTCACCGAACAGCCCCCCGAATCACCGTCACCGACGCCGCGGGCAATTCGAATGTCGTATCTTTTCCCGCATTCTCTTTGGCGTGCGCAATCGGCCCATCCGGGTCGGCCCAGCCCTTGGTGTAGGCGACCACTGTATTTTCTGCGGGATGCTCGGCGTGCGCTTCAAATCGCGTGCGTGCAGGATGCCACTGGTACTGCCCGCTGCCGAATGTGCTGATCTCAACCGGCCCTGCAAACGCGCTTTGTGAGCCCCCCTGTCCTTGAAACGCAATTCGCACCTTGTGCGCGTTTTGCTGATCCCGATTCACGATCATCAGCGCCCACTTCCCATCCGGACGCTTCACGGCATGCGCCGTCACCAATTCGTGACCAGCACCGTCTTCCACGTCGCTCTTCGCCGCATAAACCTGGTGGTCGCCTCCATCCGGCTGCACCCATTCCAGATTGATCAGCTGTGCGACAAAAAATTGCGCCAGCGGCTGCTGAATTTCGTAGTTGCCATTGATCGTGAACATGCCGAACGTGCCCGGCGAGCCGTTGCAACCGGGTTCCATGTGCAGCGGCAGGTAGTGAAAAAAGTAAACGCCTTTGCCGCCGTCATTCAGAAACGACCCGATATAGTCCGCCAGCCATAGGCCAGCGAAAATGTCCTGGTAGGTTTCGCTCGCGGCCGAGGACAGATTGCCCTCGGTGATGAACATCGGCACATCCGCCGGGATACCGTCATCCCGCCACGTTTGCATGATGTGGCTGACCAGTTCCGGTTCGTCGTAAAGCATGCCCCACGGCGTGCGGCACGGATCGTACGGATAGTGCTCGAACGAGAAGAACGCTAAATCGCCCATCCGCCCATGCTGCTTCAAATAATCGACGAAACGACCGGTCCAGGAAACTTTGCCATTCGCGTCGGGCCAGACCTCAATGTCGCGATTCTCTCCCGTAAACGACGGCCCACCCAGCCTCAGCGCCGGATCCACCTTGTGCAGCGCCGTCGCCCATTGTGTGTACAGAGCCGCGTAGTCTTCGGGCAGCATGTATTGGCCGTCCGCTTCCTCGCCCATCTCAACGTATGAGATCGGATAGCCGCGCTTTTCGATATACGCAATTTCGGCGGCGGCATTCTCCGGCGTATCGTAGAGCATCGCGACGGGAATCATTGCCGGCAATCCCCGCGTCACGCCGCTGGTGAAGAACAGATCGAAGCCCACCTGCGCCTGCTTGGTTGAACCAATGTCAGAAGGCTGATGCCACGGATCCACCGAAGAGCAATATGTCGTAGTCTGCTCCTGATCGGGCGTGTGCCGCATGATGTCGTGAAATGCGCTGTCCGGGGTCGTGGTGCCGAGATAGATTTCGCGGATCGCGTAGCCAACGCAGTTGCGCGGATCGGCCGGCCCGTCAGCATCGCATGTGTTCGACGACTCCGTCATCCAGATGCGAACAAAGCGCACTCCCAGGGCCGTGTTCGTCAGTCGAAGCGTCTCTGTCCCGCCCTTGCCGCTCGTCACTGTCCCCTGCAGGAATGTCTGCCACGCGCCGCGTGTCGGCGAATGGATCGGATCCTCTCCGTTGAAGTACTGCACTTGATACTTCTTCGCATACGGTTCGGCCCATGCGATGCGAATGCTGTTCACCTGTTGCGTTTGCGTCAGGTCGAGTACGACCCACTGCGGATGCAGCGCATCGCTCTCACCGGTGAAGCGCTGCGTAAGGTACGGATTGCTTTTCCAGAACGTATTGAGATCGCCGTCGTCAAGGCGCGAGAAACCGACGTTCTCCGTGCCATCGTTTCGGGTGAATCCCCGCCGCGGCAGGCCATATCCGTAGGAATAGCGCAGCATCTCGGTCGGCGTGGACGAGCCGGTGAAATAGCCTTTGCCGCTCGCATCGCTCCACGTGCCTTGCGGATTCCAGTGCCAGGCCTCGACAGCGAGTTCGGTGTTCTGGCGATAGGTCACCGGCTGCCATCCAGAAGCCAGGGTCTGGTCGAGCGTGGGCTGGAGCAGGTCTTTATCGATCGCCTCGGCGGAAATGCGGTCCACGCCCGCGCCCAGAGTTTCCTTGGGCACAAAGTGATTGGTCGCATGCGAGGTATCGACCTCGACTGTTTGTGCCGCTGCCGAGCCGCACAGAAGAATTGCGAACAGCTGGAAAGTAACGCGAGTTCTCGCGATCATGAAATCACCTCGTATTAAAACGATTCAGTATACGAGACGATCGCCTGCGACGCCACATCGACGCAGTTTATTTCCAGCTCAGCCGGAACGGCGAGACCGTAAACGTGAGCCACAGCATCATCAGCGCCACCAGCGCCAGCCCCCAACGGCTGTTAGGAAGCATGGGATAATCCGGCGCCTGTTTCTGCCGGTAGGTCAGAACATTCATCGCGAGGAGCAGCACCGCCCAGAATCGCCACCCCATGTAGACGCGGCCCATGTATGCGAGGACAATGACCGTGATCCAAGACACCAGGCGATGCGCCCGCGGCGCGAGCGCGTACACAATGTGTCCGCCATCCAGCTGGCTGGCGGGAAGCAGATTCAGCGCAGTGGCAAACATCCCCACCCACGCGGCCACCGCCGTAGGATGCAGATACACATGCGCGAGAGGAATTCCGGCAATCGCATGTCCGGGCGCCACATTGCTCAGCAGGCCGTGCATGAGGACGAAGATCGGCGGGAATCCCAGCTGCAGATCCGATGCGGTGCCGTACGGAAGCGGCTTCGAGAGACTCAGCGCGATCGCGAGGGTCGCGGTCGCTACCACAAAGCCGGCAATCGGGCCCGCAATGCCGATATCGAACAACGCAGCCCGCGACCGAATCGGCGCCTTGATTCGGATCACCGCTCCCAACGTTCCAATCAATGTCGGCGCCGGGATGAAAAACGGCAGCGTCGCCCGCACTCCGTAGTAGCGGCACATCAGGTAGTGTCCCATTTCGTGGGCCAGCAGGATCGTCAGCAGGGTTGCCGAAAATGGAATGCCTAGCAACAGACGCGAGGGCTGTTGCAGCACCCAGCCGAGTTTAAAGAATGGAAGATACTCGTCTCCTCCTACAAACGGAGGCAGGTTGTGCAGAAAGCAATACTCCATGCGCGCACCAACCACCAGCGTCGTAAAGACCGTGGCTACGAGCAGCAGCGCATGCAACCAGTAGCGATCGCGCGGCCGTCGGCCGATCGGCCGAGGCAGCGCTTGGTAGTACTCGAGAGTGGAAGTTGGAATCGGGGAAACGGGTTCCGACATGCGAGTGGTCTGGCCCGCAACGCGAAATCAGGCCCTACTTGATGCTACTACGTAAGGCAGGGATGCTGCTGCAAGAGAACACAGCTATGGAATTCCAGCGGAAGCAGCGAGCGTGGAGCACCAGCCGCGCGACGCTCAATCGATCGACTGCAATTCTTTCCCCGGCTTGAAGCGCACGGCCCGGCCCGGCGGAATCGAGACCTCGGCCCCGGTGCGCGGATTGCGCCCGATGCCAGTTTTGCGCGGGCGCACGTTGAACACGCCAAATCCCCGCAGCTCAATGCGATTGCCGGCGGCCAGCGCCTTCTTCATGCTCTCGAAGACGGTTTCGACCGCCAACTCAGCCTTGGTCTTGGTGATGCCGGTCTTGGCCACCACTTCGTTAATGATGTCGAGCTTGATCACGACGCGCTCCCGGTTGCAGGGTCAAAATGATGCTTCAAGTGATTGATGCTAAGGGGGATAACCGAGATTGTCAACGGGAGCACCATTCCCGTAAACTGGCAGGCACCAGCCAAGAAGATTTGAGTAATCGGGAAATTGGGTGATTTCCTCATTTTTGAACCACCCGCGAAGCCGGCCGCCATCCAATTTGCCCTTCAGATTACTCGATTACAAAATTAGCCAATGACTCAATTTCCCCAAGGAGTTCCATGCTGAAGAGTGACCGCTGGATTCGCAAGATGGCCCTGGAACACGACATGATTAACCCTTTCTCGGAGAAGCAGGTACGGGAAGGCGTGGTTTCGTTCGGGCTGTCGTCGTACGGCTACGACCTGCGCGTGGCCGACGAGTTCAAAGTTTTTACCAACGTCAACTCGACCATCGTTGACCCTAAGCATTTCGACGAGAAATCCTTCGTCACGGTGAAGACCGACATCTGCATCATTCCGCCCAACTCGTTCGCGCTGGCGCGCTCGGTCGAGTACTTCAAGATTCCACGCAGCGTGCTGACGATTTGTGTGGGCAAAAGCACCTACGCGCGCTGTGGCATCATCGTCAACGTGACGCCGTTCGAGCCCGAGTGGGAGGGCTT
>CAYOUY010000232.1:0-2996 GCA_964407245.1 uncultured Acidobacteriaceae bacterium | reverse complement strand
AGTTTTCACTTTCGGTTCCTTCAATCCGTACTTCGGCTTGACCTCGTGGCACCCGCCGTTACAGTACACTCCACCTTCGGCCGCCTCCGGCGACGGCATCGGTGAAGCTTCGGCGAAATTGCGGTCGGCCTCAAGCTGTTTCTCCACATCGTCGATCAGGGCTTTGTTCTCCGCAGGCGTGAGCCATTTCTTTACCTTTACGAGGTAATCCTCGAACCGGCCGATCGGATCGCGCTTCTGCCAATACTCAAACAGCGGACGTGGCACATACTGAGCTGCATCATGAATGGCATGGCCCTTCATGCGCATCATCTTGGCCTCGATCAGCGTAGGACCTTCGCCGCGGCGGGCGCGCTCACAGGCTTCGTGCGCCGCGTCGTACACCTGGCAGGCATCGGTGCCGTCAACAATAACGCCGGGAATGCCGTAGGCGATGGCTCGCTGCGCGAGGTCCTTGATTACGAACTGGTGCTCCGTCGGCGTGGAATATCCCCAAAGGTTGTTCTCGACCACCAAAACCAACCCCAGCTTCTGCACGGCGGCAAAATTCAGTGACTCATGGAAGATGCCGGTCGATTGCCCGCCGTCGCCAATGTAGGTCATGCAGGCGATATTGCGGCCCTGATAGCGCGCGCCCAAAGCCACGCCCGCCATCACGCCGATGAGTTCTCCGAGCATGGACGTGGGAGCCGCGACGTTGCGTTCGTAGATGTCACCGAAGTGCGACGATGCATCGCGGCCTTTGGTAGGCGAGCCCGCCTTGGACATGTACTGCATTATGATGTCGCGCGGCGAAAATCCCCGCACCAACAGCGATCCCTGATTGCGAATCATGGGCGCGAGCCAATCGTCCTTGTCAAGCGCGTATGCAGAAGCGCAGGAGCAAGCCTCCTGGCCTAGTCCGAAGTACACCCCACCCACCACTTTGCCCTGCTTGTAGAGGTTTTCGAGTGCCGTCTCCATGCGGCGGTTGAGCAGCATCCAGCGATAGATTTCAATGTGTTGCTTAGGCGTGAGGTACTTCGACTCGCGGATGGGCGGTACCGGCGCGCTCAGGTCGCCGCGCACCTCGTACGAGACCTCACAGTTGCGCGTGACTTCGACGACGCGGTAGTCCGGTTTTTCCAGCCGATAGTCGAAGATGCCATAGGAACCCGAAACCGGCGCCGGCTTGCCGCCGGAGGATGGCGCGCCACGCTTCTTGGGCGACGGCTTCTTCTTCATCGGGAAACAATTCTATCTCAGGCACGAAAATCCCCACTCTTGCGAGTGACTCATGCCCAGAAGGTCTCGTCGTCGTGCAGCTCGCGCAAGTTCGCAGGCGGCTTCATGGGAACGCCAACGGAATGACCCTGCAGCGCGTCCAGCGTATCGACCCAGAGGATCTCGTTACCGAATGCCCGGCCGAAGTTCCGCGCAATCGATTCGGAGACTTCATCCAGGGTGAGTGGCTTGACCGCGATTCCAGGATAAGCGGCGCCCAGCGCAGCGTCGAGCGAAGTCACCGGTTTGTTGCCGATCCCGCAGGGAACGATGAGCTTGAAATGGTCGAGATCGGTAGAGACGTTCAGGGCAAAACCGTGCGAGGTGACGCCGCGCGAGATGTGCACTCCGATGGCAGCAATCTTGGCTTCGTTGCGCAACGTCCATACTCCGGTCATGCCGCGCACTCGGTGCGTTGCCACGCCGAAATCGGCGCAGGTCCGAATCAGCATCTCTTCCAGCTTGCGTACGAACTCAACCGCGCCGAGACGCGGGGTAAAGCCGCGCAGGTCGAAGATGGGATAGCCGACCAGCTGCCCGGGACCGTGATAAGTCACATCGCCACCGCGGTCGCACTCGAAGATTTCCACGCCGGCGCGAGCAAGCTGATCTTCGGAGACCAGCACGTTTGCTCTCTTTGCGTTGCGGCCGAGAGTAATGACCGGCAAGTGTTCGAGCAGCAGCAGCGCGTCTGTGATCCGCCTCGCCTTGCGCAATTCAACTAGCGTGTGCTGCAGCTTGAGCGCGGTCGAGTAATCGACGCGGCCGAGTTGGATGACAGCGATCAAGGAAAAACCCTTACCGCGGATCAACGCGGACAGACGCGGATCTGCAAGAAGGAAGAATGTCCCCAATCCGCATTTGCCCACGAGTGTCCGCGGTGGAGAACTTCATATGTTAATCGACAGCCCGTACACGTTCTCGATGCCGTCGAACATGGCCTCGCTCAGCGTCGGGTGCGGATGGATGGTAAACATCAGCTCGTCGATCGTCGCTTCCATGTCCAAGGCCACAACCGCTTCCGCAATCATCTCTGTTGCCTGGGGACCAATGATGTGCACTCCCAGCAGCTCACCGTACTTGGGATCCGCCACCACTTTCACAAAGCCCTCGTGCGACCCGACGATGCTCGCCTTGGAATTCGCCGTAAAGGGAAACTTGCCGATTTTCACGTCCCTTCCGGCTTGCCGCGCCGCTGCCTCGGTGAGGCCCACGCTTGAAATCTGCGGGTCGCAGTAGGTGCAGTTGGGAATCCGGTTGCGATTGAGCGGCCGCGCCGGCTTGCCGGCTATGTGCGCCGCGGCGACCATCCCTTGCATGAACGCGACATGAGCCAGTTGCGGGAACCCGGCGATGATGTCGCCGACCGCGTAGACGCCGGGCTCCTCCGTCTGCATCCACTCATCCGTGTGCACGAATCCGCGATCTGGCTTGATCTTCGTCTTTTCCAGACCGACACTTGCCGTCTGGGGAGCACGGCCCACCGCAATGAGAATCTTTTCGGCCTCCACTTGCTGCTGTTTCCCGTCCGGGGGAGTAAAAGTCGCCGCAATTCCGGTTTTCGTTTTCTCGATCTTGTCGAGCTTGGTCCCGACGAATGATTTGATGCCCCGTTTGTTATAGGAACGCGCCAGTTCCTTCGAGATTTCCTCATCTTCGAGCGGTACCAGCCGGGGCAGCATTTCGATGATGGTTACATCGCAGTCGAAAGATTTGTAGATCGAAGCGAATTC
>CAYOUY010000231.1:0-14544 GCA_964407245.1 uncultured Acidobacteriaceae bacterium | reverse complement strand
GCGCCGATGCCGCCGCGCATCATCGTCCCCGCGGAAATCTGTCCGATCTTTACCCGCGCTGGCTGGGAGCGCGCGAATTGTTGCTCCATCACCGCAATCCTTACGATGCAGAGATCACCAGCGAAATTCAGCAGGGATATTACGGCCGCCCGCTCGCTCCCTCGCGGCCGGACGATCCCAAGGATCAGCAAAGTTTTGCTTATCCTGCCTATGTCGTTTTTCTGCTGGCGCCGACGGTCGGTCTGCCGTTTGACACAGTGATGGTCGGTTTTCGTTGGCTGCTCGTAGCCCTTGCTCTAGCGAGTGCGTGGCTGTGGCTGCGCGTTCTGCGCTGGAAAACTTCGTGCGTCACGCTGTTCGCGCTGGCGGTGCTGATGGTGGGCTGGCTGCCCATGGTGCAGGGAATCAAGCTGCAACAACTAAGTCTGCTCGTCGCGGGTCTATTGGCCGTCTGCGGCGCGTGCCTGGTCGCGGAGCAACTTCTCCTCGCCGGAGCGTTCCTTGCATTTGCGACCGTCAAACCGCAACTGGCTTGGCCGATCGTGCTCGGGCTGCTGCTGTGGGCGGCGAGCGACTGGCGCTCGCGCCGCCGGCTGGTCATCGGATTCGGCCTCATCATGGCTCTGCTGCTGGGCGGGGCGGAACTCGTCTTGCCCAGTTGGCTGCGCATGTTTCTCGCCGGCCTCAGCCAGTACCACGCCTATACGCAGAATCAGTCGGTGCTGGTCTGGCTCTTTGGTTCGGTCCTTGGACGAATTCTCGAAGTTCTCAGTGTGATCGCCTGCGCCGCCTGCGTTTGGAAGGTGCGCACGGAGTCAGTCTCCACCGTGGTCTTCGGACGCGCCTTCGCCCTGGTGCTGGCGCTGACTGTTCTCATCGTCCCCATGTTCGCTCCCTACAATCAGGTTCTGCTGGCGCCGGCTATTCTGGTGCTCGCCCGCCGCGCGATATCTGGTGAACCGCTGTTGCCCGTCGTGCGCCTTGCGCGCATGATCGGGGGTGTTCTGGTCGTCTGGCCGTGGATCGCCACGCTTGGTCTCAGCGCCGCATATCCGTGGATCACTCCTGCCGTGCGCGAGCGCGCCTGGCCCATTCCGTTTTATTCCAATTTCCTGGTCCCGGTTTTCATCTTCGGCCTTGCCCTGTTGGACTTCTGGCTCGCCCCGTCGCCGCCCATCTTGCGGGAGAGCGCGGCAGCAGAGTAGTCTGTTGCTGCGAAAGCGCACGGTCGAGACTGTATTGGCAAAGACCGCACAGGAAGAAGCGTGCGGCAACTGGGGCGTGCGACGCCACTTTGAGCGGCGGCTGGTCGACTGCGTCGTGAATTCGATGTGGGCGATGTCCGCTGTTCTCGCTTAACGATTCATGGCCCTCAACGCTATCTCCAGCTCCTCATCCGGAGTTTTTCCTGCCCTCGTCTTCGTCCAGGGCAGCGAGCAGAAGAACATCGTCCTGAACCGCACGCCGTTCACCGTGGGGCGCAAGGTGGACAAAGATCTAGTCATCGCTGATCCCCGTGTCTCCCGCGACCATGCCCAGATCATGCAGGAGGGCCAGGAATTTTTCCTCGTTGATCTGGGCAGCAAGCACGGAACTTTCGTCAACGGTGAGCGCATCCAGCGCCAGAAGCTGGAACGCGGCGACCGGCTCGAGTTCGGAGCGCGCGATTCAGCCTACATTCTGTTCAACCCGGCGCATGCAACTTCCAACACTGCGCGCGAATTTTTGAGCCAGATTTCCGGCATCCACATCAAGCAGGAAGCCACCGACCTGGAGAAGCTCACGCTGTTTCTCGAGGCGGCGCGCAAGTTGAATACCGCCGGCGTCCTCGACGAAATCCTGATGACCATGCTCGATGTGACGCTACAGCTGACTCGCGCGGAGCGCGGTTATGTGTTTCTCAAGGACGAAGAGGGCAAGCTGCGGCTGGCCGCCGGCCGCAGCATCAAAAAAGAACCGTTACTCGACGACAAGACGATCTCGCATTCCATCCTCGAGGAATCTTTGCGGGCCAACTCCGAATTCCTGCTGACCGACACCAGCCAGTCGGTCGAAATGGCCGGACGGCAGAGCATTGTGGCTTACGACCTGCGCACCGTAATCTGCATTCCCCTGCGCAAGATGCAGGTGCAGGCCACGCGCGACGCCCAGACGCCGCTGCCGGGCGCCGCCGCCGAAGCCATGGGCGTGCTGTATGTGGACTCCCGTTTCGCTTCGCGCGACATCACTGGCGTGGGCCAGGACATTCTGCACGCCATCGCGACTGAAGCGGCCTCGCTGATCGAAAACGCCCGCCTGGTGCAAGCCGAAGAAGAAGCCCGGCGATACCAGCAGGAACTCAGCATCGCGGCGAGTATTCAGCAGCGGCTCATGCAGGTGAAGATTCCCGAAGTGCCGTTCGCCCGCCTGCGCGGCCGCAACCAGTCTTGTAAAGAAATCGGGGGCGACTTTTTTGACGCCGTACACACCAAGGAGGGCCTCGCTGTCGTGCTGGCCGACGTCAGCGGCAAGGGAGTTTCTGCCGCGCTGCTCGCCTCCACGCTGCAAGGAATGATTTATTCGCACCTGAGTGCGGGCATGCCGCTGCTCGACGTTGTCACCACGGTGAACCAGTTCTTTGCCGCCAAAATGGCGGGTGAAAAATATGCGACCCTGCTGCTGGCGCGTCTGCGCCGCGACGGCGAACTGGAATACGTGAATTGCGGCCACGTTCCGCCGCTGCTGGTGTGCAAGGGCGAGGTTATGCGTCCTCCGCATGGCAACGTCCCGGTTGGTCTTCTCGCGGACGCTTCCTTCGAGAGCGCCACCTGCCAGATGAAATCCGGCGACCGCTTCATCATCGTGACCGACGGAGTGACCGAAGCCGAGAACGCGATGGGAGAATTCTTCGATGATTCGCGCCTGGAATCGGCCGCTGCCAAGTCACCCACACTGGAAGGAATTTTCTCCGCCGTGTCGGAATTCTGTGCCGGCAATCCCCTGAGCGACGATTGCACGGTCGTGGAATTGTCCTATGCCGGCGTGGAGGCGTAGCCCTCCGCAGCCCATCCACAGCCAATGAATCAAAACAGCTCGATCTGCGCCGTGTGGCCCGAGGCAGCCGCGAGCCGTGCATCCCTTGTGATCAGCGGAGCGCTGAGCGTTTCCGCGAGGGAGATATAGGCTGCGTCGTACGCCGACAAATTGCGACGGAGTTGCCACACGCGCGGTAAAAGGGTGAGATGTGGATACCTGGCCACTCTCAAGTGGAAAAGAGCTTGCAGCGCCGCGTCTGCCCGTTGGCCTGAGATCGCACCCTGTTTTGCCAGGCGCCGCAGAACTTGTGCCACTTCCAGATCGAGGAGGTGGGGAGCGTGTAGTGTTTGGTCGCGGGAGAGAATTCTGCTCTCGATGCGCAGCCCCACTGGGCTTTGGATGAGCCAGTCGATCGCGGCCGAGGCGTCGATGACGATCAACGAGAATCCCGCTCTTCGCGTACCAGGCGCGCAGTGTCAATATCGAAGGTCAGCGGTTGGAGTTTGCGCAGGCGTTCCGCGAGCTCGGCCAGTGTCGGCCTTTCAGCGATTTCGTTAATCTCGGCCAACAGGTAATCGGAGAGCGACATGCCCGCCATAGCGGCGCGCGCTTTGAGCGTCCGATGAAGGCGATCGGGGACGTTACGAAGCTGGATCATCTTCGACATGTGTATAGCATATTTTCATGTGCTGCACATGTCAAGATTCCATGAATCAGCCCTCGATCCTCACCGCGTAATCTGTCCCCTCCCAGCGGTTCTCCGCCGGCCAGAAAAACGTGAATACCGCCTGGGCTCCGGCGGGCAACGAGGCGGTGGGCAGCTCCAGAATGTGGATGCCCAGACCGGTGTCGCGCGTGTCGGTGTCATGGGCCGTTGTCCAGCTGTCGAGGCTCCAGTGCACGCGCGCTGGCGCGAACAGGATGATGCGGAGGAGCTTGCTGCGCGGAATCGAGCGCGTTTTGTTGTTGACTCTCCAGCCGACAAAGTTCCTCTTGTGCTTCTCCACCAGATAGCGCTGCACCGTCTGCGGCGGCTGGTCGAAAACCTTGCCGTCGCGGATCGAGCGCCGCAGCTTTACGTATTCGGCGTGCGCCCATACCAGCGGGCACGCCGAGCCGGAGGGCTTGCCGCGAAAAAGCTCGTGATCGGGCAGGTCGGCCGCGTCCCAGACCTGCTCGGGAAGCGCGTGGCTCTGTCCGGCAGTGGAGTTTTCTATCACGGTGAGCAGAGCCTCGGCCTCGTCGCGATGGCCACCGGCCAACGCGTAGTGGCCCCGCTCACCGGCGAGCAGCGGCCAGGGGCGGCCAATCCCGGTACCATCGAAGGCCGAACCGTCTTTATGTTCGCCGTAGCCGTCGCCGTTATAGCGATACCAGCACGGGCCTTGCGGCAACTCGACGGCAAGCAGCGCATCGATGGCGCGCAGCGTGTTCAGAATTCGCGGGTCGTCGGGCGCACGCAGCCCGAAGCGCACCAGCGCCAGCGCATCCGGACTGATGATGTGATAGGCGCGCTCGCCGTCCTCGCCCGGCGGGCGGTTCTTGATGGGCACGAAGCCCTGCAGCGGCGATGCCGCCGCGCCGTCGATCGCAGGCGGAGCAATGCGCACGTAGTAGCCGCCGATGCCGAGTTGTTGCGCCAGGTCGGTCCCGCTGGCGTAGGTCCAGCGTTCGATGTTGTCGTTCCAGGCATCGGCCGTGTCGCGCATGGTCTGCGCTTCAGTCGGGTGTCCGGTCAGGTCGGCAATGTCGGCTCCGGCTAGCAACGCCGATATCTCAGCCGCCAGCGTAAAAGGAGAGTAGCCGGCGTCTTCCTCCCAGCGATCCTGCATGGTGACCGGGCCGTTGCGCACGATGAAGCTGGCGGCCTTGCGCGCCATGGGCCACCATCGCTCCAGCTTGCCTATCGATTCGGGGGCTTCGCGGCGCAGCAGATCGAGCAGCAGGATGGGGAAGGCGGTTTCGTCCATCTGAATTCCGCCCCAATACGGGCGGCCGTCGAGCCAGAGGTTTTGCGCCCAGTTGCCCGCGGCTTCCTGCGTAGCCTCCAGATAGCGCAGCACACGACCCGCATCGCTTACCGCGCCTGCGGCCAGCAGAGCGCCGGCGCTTTCCACCAGATCGCGCGGCCACACCAGGTGGTAGCCGCCGAGATCTTCATCGCCTTTGTTGAATCCCCAGGGTATCGAGAGGCTGGCGATGATGCCGCCGAGGAAGTCTTTCGATTCGTGGCTACGCAGCATGGCGATCGAGGCGCGATAGAGATCGTATTGCCGGCGCGGCTGGTCCAACGGCAGCAGCGTATTCTGCCAGTTGCTCCATTGCGAAACGTAGTGCTGGCGAATCTCCATGAAGTCTTCAAACAGGCTGGAACGCGCTTGCTGGCCGGCTTCGGTCCAGCTCGATCCAAAGCCGAGAGCCACGACGAACTCGCCCTTGGTCGCGGCGAGGTCGATTTCACCGGTGAATGCGATGTTGCCGTTTTCGGCGCGATCGTATTCCCACTCCATCTGGAAGTGATCGGAGAGATCCTGCCAGCCGTCGGAGGTGCCGACGAATCCGACCGAGGCCTTCTTCCACGGCGTCGAACAGGCCAGGCTCAACGCGACGCGATCACGCTCGGCAAAAAACATCGGATAGCCCTTGTATTCGCCGATCCAGCCGGTGTTGCCCTTGCCCCAGTTCGCCAGATGCGGTGCCAGCAGCGCATAGAGGTGATAGTCGGAAAGCGAGCCCTGCAACGGCTCGAAGCGGATTTTTTGCAGCATCACGTTGCGGTAAGGATCGGTGAGAACCTCCTTGTGAATGCGGTAGCGTCCGCTCTGACACGTGTTCGTACACATATAGACAGGAATTCCGGGATCGATGGGAACGTTTTCGAAGCGACAGTTGCGCTTCTCTTCGGAAAAGAAATCGCGCCCGTCGGTGACGATGAATCCCATATCCCGCGTGCAGGCCTGATCCACGCGTGGAAAGTAAACCTCGTTCAGGATGCCGTGACTGAGCGTGAACCAGACCTTGCTGTGCTGGTTCAGCGCGGTACCGACGCCGGTCTTTGCGCTGGAAGTCCAGCGCGGTGGAATGCCCGGCCAGCCGGGCGCGTATTTCTTCGTCAAATCGCTCATGATGAATCCAATGGGCCGGGAAACCGGTAGCAGCTCTTTCCGAATCGTCGCCATGGAGTCATCCCGAACCGCGGCGCAGTTCAGCCGCGGGAGGGATCTCCCGATGCACGATTCTCAGGGAGATCCCTTCGGCCCGCCGATGAAAGCGCGGGCCGTCCGGGATGACGCCTCAGGAAAACAAGAATTCAAAACTCACCCCCTCCCCGTCTCCGCCGAATTGACAAATGTTTTACAGATGGGGAACCCCCATTGTGGTAACTGAAGTCATCAGATCATCAGGGTCCCCGGAAGGTTGCAAATTGCAATCGCTAACAGATGAACGATAATAAGGCAACCCTGGGGCAAGCCTATGGCTAAGGCATCAGATGCACCGACGGGCAAGATTGTCACAGCGACATTGGTGGCAGTGTTCTGCGTTGGGCTCGTTCTGTGCCCCTTCGCGATTGCCGACGACAACGGCGCTGAGGGCAACCCGCCAACGGCGGTAATCTCTGCGCTCGACCACGGCTTCTCGGGCCTGTACAACCTCGATTTCGCAGGGGCGCAGCAGGACTTCGCCGCGTGGCAAGCACAGCATCCCGACGATCCGGTCGGGCCGGTGAGCGAAGCGGCCGGCTGCCTATTCTCGGAGTTCAACCGGCTGGGCGTACTCGAAGCGCAGTTCTACGAGAACGACAAGGCGTTCGACAACCGGCCCAAGCTCGCGCCCGACCCGGCCGTGCGCGACCGCTTTCAGGCAGCCATTGCTCGTGCCGAGAGCCTCGCTCGAAAGCGCCTGGCCAAGGACCCACAGGACCGTGACGCACTCTTCGCGCTCACTTTGTCGTCGGGGCTGCAGGCCGATTATGCGGCGCTGATTGAGAAGCGCAATCTGGCCTCGCTCCACTTCACCAAAGAAGCGTCCGCCTCGGCGCAGCAACTGCTCGCCATTTGTCACGACTGCTACGATGCCCTGCTCGCCACCGGATTCAGCAAGTACATCATCGGCAGTATGGCCGCGCCTGTCCGTTGGATTCTTCGCCTCGGCGGGCTGCCCGCCGATAAGCAGGGCGGAATCATGGACCTTGAAACCACAGCCGACCACGGCCACTACCTGGCACCGTTTGCGCGGATTCTGCTCGCCATCGCATATGTGCGCGAGAAAGACCGGGAGCGGGCGGTGCAATTGCTCAGCGGTCTCGAACAGCAGTTCCCCGGCAACACCCTCTTCCCGCGCGAGATCGAGCGCCTGCGTGCCGCTCACTGATCCGCAATTCCCCACGGCCATTCATGATAAATTCACCGGGCTGTAACAATTCTTTAACACCGCGCCGATAGAAGGAAGAGTTAAATCCTAAGGAGGAACCAGTGATACGCAAGATCCTTGCGGTCTTCGTGTGCATTTTGGGTTGTGCTTTTCTGGCCGCGCCGGTGGTAGCGCAGACCAATCTCAACGGAGCCGGCGCCACGTTTCCTTATCCGATTTATTCCAAGTGGTTCAGCGAATATCACAATTTCCACCCGGACGTTCAGATCAACTATCAGTCGCTAGGCAGCGGCGCCGGCATCCGCCAGGTCACCGAAGGAACTGTCGACTTCGGCGCCAGCGACATGCCCATGAAGGACGACCAGCTCACGGCCGCCCAGGACAAACTCAAGACCAAAGTTCTCAATATTCCTACCGTACTCGGCGCAGTCGTGCCGATCTACAACATTCCAAAAGTAAACGCCGAGCTGAAGTTCACTCCCGACCTGCTGGCCGACATTTTTCTGGGGAAAATTACCAACTGGAACGACAAGGCGATCGCCGCTGCGAATCCCGACGTGAAATTTCCCGACCAGGCCATCGTTGTTGTTCACCGCACCGATGGCAGCGGCACGACCTTCATCTGGACTGACTATCTCTCGAAAGTCAGCGCTGAGTGGAAAAGCACGGTCGGCGCCGACGCGTCGGTCAAGTGGCCGCGCGGCATGGGGGGCAAGGGAAACGAGGGCGTCGCCGGATTCGTGCGCAACCTGCCCGGCTCGATCGGCTACGTCGAGCTCATCTACGCCTTGCAGAACAGCATCCCCTTTGGCAGCGTCCGCAATTCCGCCGGCGTCTTCGTCAAGGCATCGCTCACTGGCGTGACAGCAGCCGCGGCCTCGGCTCCTAAAATGCCGGCCGACTTCCGTGTCTCGATCACCAATGCTCCGGGCAAAGACGCATATCCGATTTCCAGCTTCACCTGGCTGCTGATTCCTCAGCAAGCGAAGGACGCGGCCAAGGGCAAGATTCTGGCTGACTTTCTCAACTGGATGGTGGGTGACGGTCAGAAACTGACCTCCGCTCTTTCTTACGCGCCGTTACCGGATAACGTAGCCGCCAAGGTACGGGAGACCGTCAAGACGGTGAAGTAAACCGGTGATGCAATTCGTTTGTCATCCTGAGCGAAGCCGTTCTTCAGGCGGAGCGAAGGATCTCCCTGCAGAGGGACTTGTCAAGGGGAGATCCCTCGGCCCGCGGCTGCGCCGCCCCGGCTGAAGCCGAGGGTCTACCAAAGAAACGCGGGCGGGATGACGCCTCGATTCGGTAATACTTGAAGTTTGCCAGGCCTGTTGCGCGTCGCCCGCCTGCATCCTGCCCCCGAATGCTTTATACTGAGGCTCCGGCGACTCGGGGAGCTGTTTTTCCCTGTCTGCGCCTTCGTTCTGCATGGCTCGGATTTCACTGGATAATCCTCAGTATTTTCTCAATCGCGACACCTCCTGGCTCGCCTTCAACCGGCGTGTGCTTGAAGAAGCCGAGGATGAAGGCAATCCGCTGCTCGAGCGCCTGAAATTCCTGGCTATTTCCGCCAGCAACCTCGATGAATTCTTTGAAATCCGCATCGCCTCGATGCAGCAGCAGATCGAGGACGGCTACAACGAAGCCGGCCCCGATGGCCTCACGCTGATCGAAAAGCGGGATGTGCTCGATAAGCAAACCCACGAATTTGTCGCCCAGCAATACGACTGCTGGAACGCCCGCCTTCGCCCCGCGCTTAGTGAAAACGGCATCCGCGTGCTCGGCTTGCATGAACTGGACGCTGCCGCCCTGCGCTTCGTGGAGGAATACTGCGAGAAGGAACTCGACCCCCTGCTCACACCGGTGACGGTCGACCCGGCGCATCCGTTTCCGCGCGTGATCAACAAGGCGCTGTGCCTGGGCTTCCTGCTGCGCCGCCGCCGGCGCTCGTCAATAACCTATACCGGCGTAGTGTCAGTTCCGCGCGCCTTGCCGCGCCTGGTTCGTCTACCCTCGGAAGGGACCACTGATTTCATCTTCCTCGCCGATCTCGTCGCCCATCATGCCGTGCGCATGTATCACGGCTACGACATTGTCTCCTCGGCGCCGTTCCGCGTCACGCGCAACAGCAACCTCTATCTGGCGGAGGAAGAAGCCCGCAGCCTGCTCGAATCCGTGCGTGCCGAATTGCACAACCGCCGCAAAGGCGATGCTGTGCGCATGGAAATTGAGGCCGACGCCGATCCGGAAATCATCGACCGCCTGCGCACCGTCTTCGAGCTCGATCCCTGGCAAGTTTTCCCCGTCAACGGCCCGGTGAATCTCTCCCGCCTGTTCAATGTCTACGAGCAGGTGAAGCGTCCCGATCTCAAGTATCGGCCGTTCTCACCGCGCGAGCTTCGCCTGACTTCGAAGTCCAAAGATCTGTTCGAAGAGCTGCGTAGCCACGACATCCTGCTGCATCATCCCTACGATTCCTACGATGCTGTGGTTTCGTTTATCGAAGCGGCGTCCAATGACGACCGCGTTCTCTCCATCAAGCAGACTTTGTATCGCACGAGCGAGCATTCGCTCATCGTGCCTTCTTTGATTGAAGCCGCGTCGCGCACGGAGGTCACCGCCGTCGTCGAACTCAAGGCCCGCTTCGACGAAGCTTCCAACATTCGCTGGGCGCGCGATCTGGAAGATGCGGGTGTGCAGGTGTTTCACGGCCTCGTCGGGCTGAAGACGCACTGCAAACTCTCGCTCTTGGTGCGCCGCGACCCCGACGGCGTCACCCGCAGTTATGCTCACATCGGCACGGGCAACTACAACGCGACCACGGCCCGTATTTATACCGACCTGAGCCTGTTCACCGCGAATCCGGAAATCACCCGCGCCGTGCACGACGTTTTCAGCTTTCTGACGGCATACGCGGAAAACCCGAGCTACGAGCCGCTGCTCGTGTCCCCGCTCGATCTGGCGGAAAAAACCATTGCGCTGATCGACCGCGAGGCCGAGCACGCCCGCCAGGGCAGGGAAGCGCGCATCGTGGCGAAAATGAATGCGCTGCTCGACAAGAACGTTGTGCAGGCTCTCTATCGTGCCTCGCAGGCGGGCGTCCAGATCGATCTCGTCGTGCGCGGCATCTGCTCGCTTCGTCCCGGCGTGCGCGGCGTAAGTGAGAATATTCGCGTGCGCAGCATCGTGGGACGTTTCCTGGAACACAGCCGCATTTACTTCTTTGCCAACGGAGGCGAGGAGGAAATTTACATCGGCAGCGCCGACTGGATGCCGCGCAATCTTTACGAACGCGTCGAAGTGCTCGTGCCGCTGTGCGACGAATTGCTGCGCCAGCGCGTACGCCACGAAATCCTTGACGCCTACCTCGCCGACAACCGGAAAGCGCGTATCCTGCTTCCGGACACGACTTACATCCGCGCCTGGCAGCCGTTGCATGGACGGCGCGACCGCCGTCCGCCCACGGGCGCCGCAGCCTTCAACTCTCAGGATTTCCTGATCAGTGTGGCGGAGGGCAAAGCTTCTGCGCCACCCGTGCCTGCGCCCCCCGGGAAGCGTAAAGTATTATCCGGGGCAAGACGATAACGAGCCGCATAGCGGCGCGATGAACCATGATCCTCTACTTCTTACGCCACGCCAGCGCCGGGGAAGCCTTCCCCAATCCTAAGAGAGATGAAAAACGCGCGCTCGACAGGGAAGGCATCGAGCAATGCGGCTACATCGGCCGCGCCCTCACCGCGCTCGACGTTCAGGTCGACGCTATCGTATCCAGCCCGCTGAAGCGTTGCACACAAACCGCGTCGCTCGTCGGCAACGAGCTAGGCTACGAAGGCAAGTTGCAAATGGATAACGGTTTGCGGCCCGAGGCCGGACTCGCCGATTTCCGCAAACTGCTCGACAAGTATGCCCGGACCGAAGCCGTTATGGTGGTCGGACACAATCCGAATCTAAGCCAGTTCTTGGGAGCCGTGATCTGCGACTCGGGGTGCGAAGCCTCACTCGACCTCAAGAAAGGCGCGGTCGCCAAGGTCGAGATGCGGCGTTCCTCCGGCACTTTGCAGTGGTGCGTTACGCCGAAAGTGTTGCGCACGCTCTACGACACCGCGGTCGAAAGTTCGCGCCCGAAGACTTCGCGGAAGTAGTCGCACTCTTTTTCGATGGCCCACAATTCCAGGTCGACGCCCACGCGTGGGCGGGGTTCGAGCGTCATCTTGACCGCGGCCGAGCGTACGCCGATCCGCACGTTCTCCACCGCACCGCTTCGCCCTAAGTTCAAGGCGCGCGCCAGCCGCAGCAGCACAATCGCCTTCTGCACGTGCTCGCGGTCGGAGTTGTCGATGACTCTCATCGGACCGTCGTCGGACGTGGGCCGCGATTTTCCCAAATAGCGCGCAATGGCCGCAATGATCCGCCGCTGCTGCGGGGTGTAACCGAGAATTTCTGAGTTGGAAATGATGTAGTGGGTGTGGCGGTGGCGGCCGCTGCGGTTCACATAGTCGCCCACTTCATAAAGCATGGCGGCGGCGGTGATCCATTCGTCGTATTCCGGCGGCAGATGGTGCACCGACCGCAAACCACTGAACAGCCGGGTTGCGGCATTCCTCACATCCAGGGCGTGCTTCAAGTCCAGGTGATAATGCCGCACTGCCTTCATGATCGATTCCCAGCGTTCGGATTCGATCTGCCGTCCCGAGCGCGTGCTGCGATCGTAATCGGCCGCCATCTGGGCCAGGATTCCATCGCGCAGTCCCAGCGGCGAATAGCGAAAGCCTTTCAGCCGCAGGCGTTCCAGCAGTTCGTGATAGACCGCCGCTCCGGCCACGATGATCTCGGCGCGCCGCGGTCCAATGCCTTCGATCTTTCGCCGCTCGACAACCGGCAGGCGGGCCAGGAGCTTGGCGATCCGGCTCATCTCCGCGCGAGTGACGAGCGCGCTCTGCCGCCCTCGTTTCCGTCGCAAGTGCCCGGCGACCGCGGCCAGCGCCGCCGCCGTCCCCGAGGTTGCAATCACATTCCGGACTTTGGCCGTCGCCATGCGGTCGACGATCCGGCTGATGTAGCGCGTTACAAAGCCGCGCATCCGCTTCAATTCGCCCTTGCGGGCAGGATCGTGGCGCAGGAATTCGTTGCTCAGCCGAACTGCCCCCAGGGGCAGGCTGACCGTATCGCGGATGTGTCCCCTGTGCGACACGGTGAGTTCACAACTGCCGCCGCCCAGATCGACCAGCAGTGTAGGAGCGCGATCCACGCGCGCTCCCGACACCAGCCCAAGGTGAATCAGCCGGGCCTCTTCCACTCCGGAGACGATTTCCACGCGCCAGCCCGTGGCCGAACGCACCCATTCCCCAAAGGCCTGCGAATTGCGCGCATCGCGCAGCGCCGCGGTTGCCAGCACGCGCACGGCATCGGTTCCCATCTGCTGGGTCGCGCGATGGAAGCGCCGCAACACGCGCACCGTGTCGGCCATGGATTCCGGTGTCAGAAATCCGGTGCCGAACACACCTCCGCCCAGGCGCGTGACTTCGCGGTCTTCGTGCAGCTCGCGCAGCCGTCCCGCTTGCAAACGCGCAATCTTCAACCGCACAGAATTGGACCCGATATCGACGGCGGCGAACGTAGGCATGGAAGCCACACAGTGTACACGGAGACGGGAACGGAGTCATCGAAGTTCGGGAAATTGCGATAGAAAGTTCAGACTAAAGGAAATGGTCCAACCAATAGAGCTGGAAAATGCTGAAAAACGCGCCCGCCTGGTACTGTCTTAAACACTGTGGCATGACTGCGACTGCCACAGGATTTAAGCCACTACCGCCTGCGCTTTTTAACACCTTTGTAACAACTCTCTGCTACGGTGTCTGCGAATGGCCAATCCCGCATTGCCACGGCCTGCTATGCCCGGTCCACAACCCGTTGCAGCCAGAGCGGTTAGTCGTTTCGGGGCAGCCCGACTCCCCAAGCTCTTTTATCTCAGCGCCATGGCGGTCGTCTATGGGGTGCCGTTCCTCATTGGCTTGCTGGCGGGGTTGTCGGGTGGATTCACTCCCACTACGCTGAAGGCGGCCGAAGAACTGATCGCGCTGTTGTACGTCTTCGCCCTCGGAATCTTCTGCCTTTTCGTCTACCACATGTGGGCATCCATTCAGGGCGGGCAGGCCCGCACCACGCCACTGCGAGCGGTCGGCTTCCTGTTCATCCCAATTTTTAACTTGTACTGGTTGTTCCAAGTTTGGGCAGGGTTTGCCAAGGATTACAACGCCTTCGCGGCACGGCACAGTCCGGAAAGTCCGCGCCTCTCGGAAGGACTTTGCCTTGCCTTCTGTGTGCTTACCGTTCTCGTAGGGATTCTCTCGTGCGCACCCTTTGTCGCCCCCCTGCACATGATCCTGGGGATCCCCTTGCTTGGACCCATCGTCTCGACCATTCATATGATTCTGCTGTTCCTGGTGATGTCTGCGGTGTGCGACGCCGTCAATGCGCTGCCCGCCGAGGGCCCCGGAGACCACGGCCAACACGTCGATGTCGTCTTTAAAGCGACCATGGTGCTATGCGGCTTGTTGGTGCTGGCCGTGCTGGCGCTGATCGTCTATGAACTGGTGCGCGGTTCCGCTCTTTCCTGGGACAAGTTTGGCTTCCACTTCTTCGCGGCCAGCGACTGGGATCCCGAGCACGAATCGTTCGGGGCGCTGCCGTTCATATTTGGCACGTTGGTGTCTTCGCTGCTGGCTCTGTTCATCGCCGTGCCGCTTTCCATCGGGGTTGCGGTTTTCACTACGGAAATGTGCCCCCGCTCGTTGCGCGGCCCGCTCTCGTTCTTTGTGGAACTGCTGGCCGCGATTCCCAGCGTGGTCTATGGTCTGTGGGGATTCCTGGTGCTTGCGCCCATCTTAGCCAAGTATGTGCAACCGTTCCTGGCCAACAATTTTGGCTGGACCGGTTTGTTCAGCGGGAGGGAGTTGGGGATCAGCATGCTCGCCGCCGGGATCATCCTGGCGATCATGATCATTCCCATCATCTCCTCGATCACGCGGGAAGTGTTGCTGGTGGTGCCGCAGCATCAGCGGGAGGCAGCCTTAGCTCTGGGCGCAACCCGCTGGGAAATGATTCGCATCGGCGTGCTGCGCAACGCGCGCGCGGGAATCGTCGGCGGCATTATTCTCG
>CAYOUY010000230.1:0-23204 GCA_964407245.1 uncultured Acidobacteriaceae bacterium | reverse complement strand
CAGCACAATGCCGAGGGCCATGAACATCAGCGCCACGCCCCACAAAGCCTTCTTCAGACCCTTGGCGCGCATCATAAACGCCACGCCCAGAGGAAAGCTGATCGCGATGTTGATGGCCAGGTCGTTGGGATTCTCCAGAATGCCGTTCTGAATGCCTGTCAGCCGTCCGTCTTTGTTGTGGTGATGGATAAGGACAGAAATGATGGTAACGACGGCAACGGCGCTGACCTGGACAAACAGGAGCCTGCGAATTTCCCACAACTTCACCACCGCCATGCTGATGAGCATGGCCACGATAACGCCCTTGGATAAATCGAAGGTCGTCCAGAAAGCTCCTCCACGCCAAATGGCAGTGGGCACGCACAGCGCCATCTGAAAAAGAAGCAGCCACAGAAACCTCACAGCCCACGGAAGCTTCATCCGCCCGCCGCCGCTCATGCCTCCGAAAATGAGGCCCGCCACGGCAATGAACGCGGTGATCTTGGCCATGGGAATGTACACAAGTCCGGGAATGAAATCTTCCGGCCGGTAATAGTAGAGAAAGGAGAAGGCGACCAGCGTGCCGTAGACAAGCGGCCGCCGCCCTTTTTCCAGCGAACGTGCGGCCAGCGAGCGGCCGCGCTCTCTCCATCCCATGACACGCCCGCCCACGGGACAGCCGTCTGCCGGCTGTTCCCTATCTCTCGACCATATGCCGTTGCGATTCATGAATCAGCGTGTCTTTTACTCTGCCGGTCACCGGGTCCAGGCAGTTCGTCTGCCGGACAGAAAATTTGCCAAGGCCACGACCGCTGCGGCGTTGAGCAGAACAAACGTCGCCGCGGCGTCAGCGGCCCGCGCCAGCGCTCCGCCCTTGAGACGGTGATTCAACGCCAGCATGCTCAATGCGTAGAACAGGAGTTGCGCAATCAACGCTAGCCGGTAAAACGGGCCGGTCAACACGAACGACGTTGCGAGCAGGACAGCCATGGCGAACGGAACCACCAGGCGCAGCAGTTTGTGACTCACAAACTCGAAGCGTATGGGGTTGCCGCCGCTCAAGAGCCACGGCGCCAACTGCAACAGCTGATAGTTGCCGCTCAGCGTGCGCACCTTCCGGGAAAACTCCCGCCCCACGCCCAGGTCCGGGCTGTCCCAGGCCCGCGCCCGCGCATCAAACACTACGCGCTTCCCCTGTCGCACGACCTGCATGGGAATGTATACGTCATCCAAGATCGTTCCCTGCGGGATGCCGGTCAGCAGCTCCCGCCGCACTGCATAGAGGGCGCCGGTAGCGCCTACCACCGAGCCGGAGGCGGCTTCCAGCTCGCGCAGTTGCTTCTCGATCAGCCAGTAGAGACCCATGCCGCGATTGCTCTCGCCCTGACTATCATGGCCCAGCATCAGCTCGCCGCTCACGCAGCCGACTTCGGGGTCGGCGAAGTTTTCCACCAGCAGCCGTACGGCATTGGCTTCAATTTTCTGGCGTGCGTCGGTGAAGACCACAATTTCCCCGTGCGCCAGCTCCAGGGCATCGTTCAAGCCTGCCGCCTTGCCTCGCCCCAGCTGGTTCAGAATCACCTGCACGCGCGAATTGCGCCCGGCCTCACGCAGAATCTCTTCCGTCCGGTCGGTCGATCCATCGGAAACGGCGATAATCTGGCAAAGCTCTGCGGGATAATCCAGCGCCAGCAGATTTTGCAGCTTGTCTTCCAGAATCTGCTCCTCATTGCGCACGACCATCACAATGGACACCGTGGGCAGGCACGTCCCGCGCCGCACCGGACGACGGCGCCACAGCAGGCGCAACCGCAGCCAGCAGATGTATCCCACGAATGTGTAGGCGACGAGCACAGCTGCCGCCCAAAACAGCACTTTCATGCCTGGTTCCCCGTTCCGTGGACCGGAATCTGCACCGCAGCGTTCTCGGCCCTTGACAGTCCTTTCGGCCTACCTTCCCCGGGGGAGAAAATACCCTAGGCAGCAAAATCCGACTTCATTTCGCGCCGCGCCCCAACAGCACGATCTTGACGGTCTGAAAAGCAATCCAGAAATCCAGCCCTACGGAAGCGTTCTTGATATAGAACAAGTCGTATTGCAGCTTCTCGCGGGCGTCTTCCATCGTATTGCCGTACTTGTACTGCACCTGCGCCCAACCCGTGATTCCCGGCCTCACCACGTGGCGAACACCGTAGTAGGGAATTTCCCGGCTCAGGCGCTCCACGAATTCCGGCCGCTCCGGTCGCGGGCCGACGAAATGCATGTCGCCCTTGAGCACGCACCAGAGCTGGGGAATTTCGTCCAGCCGCGACGAGCGCAGAAATTTGCCCGTGCGCGTAATGCGGGGGTCATCGTCCGTAGCCCAGGTAGCGCCCGTGTCGGCTTCCGCGTCCTGCACCATGGTGCGGAACTTGTAGCAGTAAAACGTCGCGCCCCTTCGGCCGACGCGCTTCTGCCGGTACAGCACCGGGCCTTTGGAATCGAGCTTCACCGCCAGCACAATGAACGGCAGCAGGGGTAGCGTGAGAATCACAAATACCAACGCCACGGCAAAATTCAGCAGTCGGCGCACCAGCCGGAAGAAAGCACTGAAACGGAATCCTTCGGCAAAAATCAGCCAGCTCGGATAAAGCTGCTCCACTTCAATGCGCCCGGACATCTTCTCCAGCCACGACGTTGCTTCTTCGACTCTTATGCCCGACAAACGCAAATCCAGCAGTTCTTCCACCGGCAACGTGCCCCGCCGGTCGGGCATGGCGACGATCACCCGATGGACTCCCCGGTCGCGCACCAGACTGCGCAGATGCTCGGCGACAGCTTCGCGGGTCAATTCGCCTTCCAGGTTCCCGGTCCAACCCGCTACTTCAACACCCATGGTGGCGCGCTCCTCCAACCCGCGCACCAAGCGCTCCGCCCGTTCTCCAGTCCCCAGGACATAAACTCGCTCGCGGAAAAACGGCTGCTGCACCAGCCACGAATACGCCGACCGCCAGCCGAATAGCGCCACCGTCAGGATGACTACGCCCAGTAGTGCTGAGTTCCGGCCGGGAAGAAACCCAGGGAAAAAGTACGTGACGACGCCCAAGGCCATCGCCACCAGCCCGAGCACGAACAGCAACCGAAAAGCCTGATCCAGCTTGGCTTCCAGTTGCGAAGAATCGTAAAGATCGAAGCCGTGCGAGAGCAGCAAAACAATTCCGGTCAGGGCGAAGATTCGCAGGTATCCGCCCTCGATGAACAATGCATTCTTCAACCCGAGCCAGCTCGTGTCCAACATGGCTCCCAGGACAAACGAGAGCCCCACGATCAGCGCCTCGCCGATCAGGAGCACCAGCGTGCGCACCGGGTAATAGATGTTGAAAAGCCGGATCACGGCTGCATTTCTCCCTAGGCCTTGGTCGTGGTCGCTTTCTTCTGATACGCCTCGTAGTAATAGCGCGCGTAGGGTGTGACATCGTCACGCGTGCCGTTGAGCACTACGCCCACCAGCATCTGCTCGGGAAATTCCTGGCGCGCCTTGCGCGCGGCGTCGAAGGGAGTCGAGTTCGAGCGCACCACCATCAGCACGCCATCGCAGGCTTTGGCGATCACGCTTGCGTCGGAGACTGCCACGGCCGGCGGCGAATCGACAATGATCCAGTCAAACAGCGGCTCGACGCGCTGTAACAGCAACTTCAACCGCCCGTTGCCCACCAGTTCCGCCGGGTCGTCAATACTGGCTCCGCTCGGAACGAAGAACAGGCCCTCCAACGGCCCGCGCTGGATGATGGAAAACTCGTCGCTCTTGCCCTGCAGGTAATCCGACAACCCCGGGCCCGCGGTCGTGCCCAGCATCAGGTGAAGCCGTGGCCCGCGCAGGTCAGCGTCAATCAGCAGCACTCGCCTACCATGCTGCCGCACCAGAACCTGCGCCAGGTTGGCGCTGGTAAACGACTTGCCCTCCTTGGGCAGAGCGCTGGTCACCAGCAATTTCTTCAGCGGCATCTTTTCGCGCAGGTGATAGAGCCGGGAACGCAGGGTGCGGAACTCTTCCGTGCCGCGCGCGTTGTCGTCGCCGTTCATGAACAGCATGGCGGCTGGCTCGGGCCTCCATTCCAGTTGCGCCGCCCGCGCCAACAGAGTTTCCAGACCAAACTGGCTTGAGAGAGCTGGCATGCCCGTAGTCGGCACTGCAACTGCCGGGAAGGCCGTGTCAGCGACAGTGCCTGCCAAGACCGCAGACTCTGCCGCGGGAACCGGCACATCCGGGGGCTGCGGCGCGACTCCCTGGGTCGCCGCGCGCTCCTGTTCGGCTTTTTTCAAGGCTTCATGAATTCGGCTCATAATTTCCTTTCCTCGGGGAGTCCTTTTCTTCCTTCTTCCTCGCGCAGGCGGTCGGCCAGCGTGGCCAGCGACCGCAAGGCATTCACCAGATCAAAATTGTTCGCATTTCCGCCCGTGCTGGCTGCCGACGCTGCCAGCGGCGGTGCTGAGTGGTTGTCGTTCAAATCGAAATCATGCGCCACCGTGTCTACAACGGCCTGTCCGATCATCTTCTGCTGATCCACGAACCCGCTCACCAGGCAGTGCTCGCACAAATTGTTGATCACGCGCGGAATGCCCGCGGCATATTGATGAATCGCCGCCACTGCCTCGGGATCGAAAATGGGCTGCCCGTTCGAGCCCGCGATGCGCAACCGCTGCTGGACGTAAGCCTTGGTCTCGTCGAGCGTGAGCGCATGCGTCTTCGCCCGCAGAGTCAGCCGTTGGCGCAACTGCCGCAACTGCGGCTGCTTCAGCTTATGCTCCAGCTCCGGCTGGCCCACCAGAACGATCTGCAGCAGCTTCTCGGTAAAGGTTTCGAGATTAGTGAGCATGCGGATCTCTTCCAGCACTTCATCCGACAGGTTCTGGGCCTCATCGACGATCAGCACCGCGGTTTCCCCGGCGCGATAGCGGTCGAGGAGCCAGTTGTAGAGCCGCAGCAGGATCTGACTCTTGGCCTTCGAATCAACCGGAATGCCGAAATCCGCCATCATGTAGTCGAGGAATTGCGGCACGTTCAGGCGCGAGTTGAAAATGAACGCCGTTGCCACCTGCTGCAGCCGCAGCCATTCCAGCAGCTTGTTGATGAGGGTCGTCTTGCCCGTCCCCACTTCGCCCGTGAGCAGCACGAAACCCTTGCGGCTCTGGATGCCGTAGGTCAGGCAGGCCAGCGCCTCCTCCGTGTGCCGCGTCAGAAACAGATAGCGCGGGTCCGGATTCACATTGAACGGATTTGCTCGTAGTCCGTAGAACTCTTTGTACATAGTCAGTGTGGCGCCGGCACTCCCGCCCGCCGGGTGCCCCATTTCTGGCGCGCCCTTTGCGCGAGAAGTGGGGATTTTCGGCCGCTAAACTCCCACCGTCTCCTTGTGCTCATCTGGAGCTTTGTGACGCCTCCAGAACGCATATCTGCCGTTCTTGCTTTCTTCTTCCACCACGCCCACCCAGGGAACTGCCGCCAGCATGGGCAAGTCGAGCGCCGCCTCGGCGTCGGCCTCATTGCGAATAGCCTTGTCGCGCAACTCCAGCCACAAAGTCATGCCCAGGCCCAGGCCCAGCCCGGCTCCCAGCCCGCCCAGGGCAAACAGCCAGCGCACGGGGAAGCTCGGCGCATCCGGCACATTCGCCGGATTCAGCACAAACATGCGCTCTCCCTGCGACTGATTGTTCATCTTGACTGTCATATCCGCCTCGCTCTTCTTGGCCAGCAGATCGGCGTAGGTCTTCTGCGCGTTGTCGTAATCGCGCGCCAGCGCCTTGTACTGCTCTTCGATCGCCGGACTGAGCGAGACCTTGCTCTGGTACGAGTTGATTTCCTGCTGTAGTCTCTTCTGGTCGCGTGTAGCCGCTGCGATCAGGTCTTCATACTGGTGAACCTGCAGGCGCAACTGCCGTATCTCCGGCGGCTCAGTGCCGGATGCCTTCTCATTCGCTGCATCGCCCGGTTCGGAAAGTGTTTTGTTAACCTCCGCCAGCTTCTTTTTCACTTCTGCGATGTCGGATTTGGTCTTGATCACATCCGGATGATCGTCGGTGTACTTCGCCTGCAAATCCAGAAGCTGCGTCTGCAGTTCCGACAACTGCTTCTCGAGAGTTTGCGGATTGGTCGACGACTGCGACGATTTCCACGCCGCCAGCTGCTGCGCCAGAACGGACTCGGTGTAGGCCTTGTCCTGCTGCGCCCGGTTCAGCGTCTGCGTGTTGGCGTCGAGCTGGGAGTTCAGGCCGGTCAGAATCTTCAGGTTGCTCTCTGCGTCTCCGGGAAGCTGGCCCACGTATTGTTTCTTGAAGGCCGCCAGACGCGCGTCCATATCGTCCAGATTGTGCTTGGCGTCTTCCAGCCCCTTGGTCAGCACGTCGCTGGTGCCGGTGGCGGCAGCGGCAATCTCTTTGAGGTTCTCATCCACCATTAGCGAAGCCAATTCCGCGCACACCTTTTGCGCGTCGCCGGCATTCGCCGCCGTGTAGCTGATGTTGAATGCGGGCACGGCCGAGCTCTGCGGAACCCCCGGCCTTCTCTTTGCCTGGGGCAGATCCATCTCCACTTCCTCGACGGTCATGTTGGCCCGGATGTCGTCGATCACGTCGTCCACGCTCTTGCCGCCCTTGGCCAGTTGCAGCCGCTCGATCACCGGCTGCAGATCGGCCTGGCTCAGCACACGCTGCTGCAGCGTGGCCACGCGCGCCGCCAGATCCTCCGACACCACCGGCTTCACCATGCTCTCCGGCACTTTCTGGCTCTCGACCAGGATCATCGACTGCGACGTGTACTTGGCGTGGAAGGCGTAGGAAACCAGGAATCCGGCCAACGGCGCCACCAGCGCCGGGACCAGGATCACCTTGGCCCTCCGGCGCAACATCGCCAGATAATCGTCCATGGTCAGTTCGCGATTCTCAATCATTGCTCGTATCCTCTGGGTGCCCCATTTCTCGCCGCGCTCTTTGCGAGGAGAAGTGGGGATTTCCCTCAATCAATCCTGATCGGCCGCGGCGTCCAATCCAGCCCGACCGTGATCACATTGCGGTTTCCAATCCGGTTGCACGTCGAAGTCGTGGCGCAGTACGACGAATCAAAATACAGCTCGTTGAACTGATAGGTGGCAAATGCGTGCCAGTTGTGCCCGAACGGGCGATGCACGCCGCCTCCTAGAAACCCGTATTGGTAAGTAGTGCCCGGCACGCCGTTGCATGGCGGCAACAGCGTCGCATTGCTCTCTCCCGGAAGAACGCACGTGACTCCCGGAATGCCGTTCAGTTCCTGCAGCCGGCTGTTGCGTGAATATCCGATGTCGGCGAAGACCGACCAAACACGCGTCAAGGGCCGATCGGCGTGGATACTGGCCATGTCAGTCTGCGCACCGGCAAACAGGCCGGATCCGCCCGTTAGGTAGCGTTGGTACCACAGGTCCACACGCGTCTTGGGGAAGGCGTAGCGGAGCCGGAATTGGCCCGCGCCGCCAATTCTGAAGTCCGGAATCGATCCGACCACCGCCCCCAATGGGCCCAGACTGCAGTGAGGGTTCCCTTCCGCATAATCGTTCAGAGTGCAGGTGACGGAAATGTTTGTGAGCTGCGGTCCGGCCGCGATCAGTAAATCCATGCGTCCGGTAATCCGGTGTCCGTACATCAGCTGAACGATGTTCGAGTGAAACGCCGTGCCAAAGACGGAAAAATCGAATGCCTGATATCCGTACACCACCGCGATCTGCGTGTGCGGCGTGAGTACCCGGTCATAGCCAACCTGCCCCGAAACCTGAGAGCTGCCGACGAAATTCGCCCCGTCGGACTGATTGCCGTAGAAGTGCGTGAAGGCATAACCGCCCGCTGCTGTGACCTGGGACTTGGGCGTGAGGTTTTCGGAAATATCGGCCAGACTCACGTTCATGACACGGGGCGTCAGGCCGAAGGTTCCCAGTCCTGCGCCTCCCCAGAAACTGCCAAAGGCGGTCTCGCCCAGCGTCTGAATTCCCTGCGAACCCTGCGAGCCGTAGGCTCCGCCGAAATTACCTTCCGGCAGGTAGCTGAAGCTGTCGCGAATGGCGAACTGCCCCCGCTTCCAGGTGACTTTCTGTTGCAGGTCCATCTGCTGCAGCGCCTTCCAGCCGATGCCTAGCTGGTCGTAATAGCCCGCGCCGCCGAAATAATCCATCGCCAGGTCGTAGTTGCTCCACAACCGCTGCAGGGTCACGCTTCCAATCGCCCGCGTCACCGACACGAACGACTGCGAAGTCGTTCCGTTGCCCACGTTCGAGTCGGCGCTCTCGCTGAACGTCGCGCCCGGCTGGATGTAGCTGAGCGGAGCTGCGTGCGGCTCGAGCGAAGGCAAATCCAGTCCTGAAAGCGGTGGATTCTCGGCGATTGGAGCCGGCGTATTCAGGTCTCCGTAAGCCGGAATCGGCTGCGGTTGCTGTGGCAATGTTTGCTGTGATGACGACTCCTGCTGCTGGGTCGTGTCACCCGCCGGAGCCGGCTGGGTGTCCTGGCCCCACGCTGCAGAGAGCGCGAGAGACAGCATCCCGAAAATCAACATGGCAACAGCCCAAACGCTGTGCGGTTTTCTCATCGCGCTCTTCTTCATCGCGCACATCATGATCGCGCACGTCTTCATTCGGCACGTCATGGGACCACCACCGTATCGCCCGGTTTCAGGGCAATGTTCTGTTCCGGATGATTGCCTTTCACCACTTCCTTGTAATTGAAGGAAATCTTCTCCTGCTTGCCGTTCTCGGTCCGCAGCAGGTAAATCGCCTTGGGATTGGCGAACTGCGTGAATCCCGCCTGGGCCAGCGCCTGCAGCACCGTCATGTGCGGCAGCAGCACCATCGGCCCGGTGTGCTGGACTTCTCCCGTCACAAAAATGCGCCGGCTGTTCATCGCCGTGACCACCACGGTGACGCGCGGATCGGCGATGTACTTCTTCAGCTTCTCCGTGATTGAGTCCTTCAGCTGCAGCGGCGTCAGCCCGGCTGCCTGCACGTCATTCAGCAGAGGCAGCGAAATCTTTCCGTCGGGCCGCACCGGCAGCGTTTCCTTCAGATCGGGCTCGTGCCACACGGAGATCTGCAGCACGTCATCGGAGCCGATGATGTAATCGGAAGTCGTATCCGGTGCCGCAGCCGCTGTCGCCGCCGTCGCCTCCGGCTTGGCCTTGGCGTCGTCGCTTGCAGCGTCGGGGCTCTGGGCAAGCATGGCCGTTGCTGACGTTGCCACCCACAACATCAGCAGAATTCTGATCGCCTTCTTCAGTCGTTGCTTCTTCAATCCTGCCGTCTTCATACCCTCTCCGCAGAGCCTAGGAAGCTCCGTATCCTTCGTATCCAATCTGTTTCAACTTGTAGAGCAGGGCCTTGTAACTGATCTGCAGCTCCTCGGCCGCGCGACGCCGGTTCCAACGCGTGCGCGTCAGCGCCTTCAGGATGAGTTCCTTCTCCGCCTCGCGCGAAGCCGCGCGCGCTGCCTCCTTCAAGGATGTTCGGCCGCCATCGCCGCCCGCGGCGCGCTTGTGCAGCAGGGCGCGCAATCCGCCCATCGCTACATTCTCGTCGCCCAGCGCGACCAGCACCTTGGCGGCATCCTCCAGCTCGCGCACGTTGCCCGGCCAGGAGTAATCCTGAAACAGCCGCTGCGTCTCGGCGCTCAGCGGTGGCACTGTGCGGTGAAAATCCCGGGCATAGGTGCGCAGAAAATGCTCCAGCAGCAGGGGAATGTCTTCTTTCCGCTGTCGCAGCGGCGGCAGCCGCAGGCACACACCGCTGATGCGGTAATACAAGTCCTCGCGCAGCCGTCCCGCCTTCACCTCAACTTCCAGATCGCGCGCGCTGCCGCAGATCAGCCGCGCCCGCGCCGCAGTGCCCGCGCCGTTTTCTTCCGCTCTGGGCAGAGCTCTCATGAGTCCGGCCTGACACTCCGGATTCAGTTCCGCTAATTCCTCAAGATAGATCGTGCCCCGGTTCGCAGCAGCTTCCCCGTTGGCCTGTAGCCCAGCCAGATCTTCAGGCTTTAGCGTGGCGCACAACAACGGCTGGAAAGGACATGCCCGCCGACGGGACAGTTCGTGAATGCGCTGCGCTGCTGCCATCTTGCCCGCGCCCGGCTCCGCCAATAGCAGCACCGGTACGTCGGTTTGCGCCAGCTCGCGCATCACTGCTTCCACCGGATGCATGCTCGCGCTTGCCGCTTCGATGAAGTTCAACCGCGCCTCTGCTGCCATAGCTATGCCGTCGCCCTCTCGCTCATTGAAGCCCGACTCGAGCCCCACCAGCAGCCTCTTAGGCCCAGACTGGGAAAAGACTTACCCATTTTTCCTCGTAGATCTGTTGTGGGGTACGGAGTTATTTGAGTCTGTCAATCAGCACGAGCCATGCCACAATCTACCCTGATGCGGCAACGCAAGCTCTCATTTTACTCCTTATTTTCAACAATTTAGATAGAAAATAGAAACCGTCTGGGAGCCTGGTTTTGAGTGTGCACCATACTACCACCAAATATGGGAAAACTTTTTCACTTCACGAGTGCAGCCTGACTTTCCACGCGGCATCTGCTCAATTTGCAGCTTGTCGCCGCTTCCCGAGGTCGGGGAAGCGTTGCAACGCCTGCTTTTTCAGATTATTCTCAAATTTCCCCCGAGTTCGTTGCGTGAGACTTGGGAGCCCTGACCTTGTGGGCCTCATCCTGTGAGCCTGATCTTTTGAGTAACGTCGCGCCAAGCCTTCCACGTACACGCCCCGGCGACGGTCTCCGCTCGGCAATTCCGCTCTGGCAGATCGCGATCTTGTCGGCGCTATTGCTGTGGCTGTACACGCCAACCCTGGCTCGCCTGATCCTCCAATGGTGGCGCGACCCGAATTTTTCCCACGGATTCTTCGTGCCGCTATTCTCAGCGTTCGTTGTCTGGCAGGAGCGCGGCCGTCTCGCCCGTATGACGCCGCGGCCCTCCTGGTCCGGCCTGCTGATTCTGGCTTGGGCGCTGTGCACGCTGATCGTGGGCCAGATGGGCGCCGAACTTTTTCTTTCCCGCTCCTCGCTCATCCTGGCGTTGGCCGGACTGATCGTTCTCTTCCTCGGATGGAACTCTTTCCGCGCCCTTTTCTTTCCCTGGGCGTTTCTGGTGCTGATGTTTCCAATCCCCAACGTCATCTTCAACCAGATCACGTTCCCTTTGCAGTTGCAGGCATCAAGAGTTGCCGCTTTTGTGCTCCCTGTTTTTGGCGTGCCGATTCTGCGCGAAGGCAACGTGATCAACCTGCCATCCATGGCCCTGGAAGTCGCGGAAGCTTGCAGCGGCATTCGTTCGCTCATGTCGCTGGTGACACTTGCCATCATCTATGGCTATCTGCTGGAGAAGCGGCTCTGGGTGCGCTGGGTGCTGGCGCTGGCTTCGGTGCCGATCGCTATCGCCGCCAACAGTGTTCGCATCATCGGCACCGGGCTGCTGGTGCAGTACTGGGACGCCGACAAGGCCGAAGGCTACTTCCACGCCTCCTGGGGATGGATCATCTTCGTCATTTCCCTGCTGTTGCTCTACGCTGTGCATGGCCTGATCCGCCTGATTTGGCCAGAAAGTGCTTGGCCAGAGCAGGAGGCAGATGCATGATGGGCGGCTCCACTCCGCGTTTCATCGCCGCGGCCCTGCTGGTTGCGGCTGCAGCTCTGCTGCTGCAGGCGCGCACCCAGAGTGAGGTTTTCCCGCCGCGGCAGTCGCTGCAGGAATTTCCCACACAACTGGGAACGACGCAACTGGGAACGGGATCATCCGGAATGGGGTTACCCGAAACATGGAAAGGTACGGACGTTGCGCTCGACCAGGACGTCCTCGACAAGCTCGGGCCCGGCGATTTCCTGCTGCGGGTTTATCAGGATCAGGAAAAACCGCAGCTCTATTTCGATCTCTTCATCGCCTACTTCCGCAGCCAGCGCGCTGGAGACACGATTCACTCCCCGCAAAACTGTCTGCCGGGGGCGGGCTGGATTCCGATTGAGCAGAGCCGCATCACGATCGCCGCGCCTGGCCACGCTCCCTTTCCGGCCAACCGTTTCATCATTGCCAAGGGCGAAGCCCGCCAACTCGTGCTCTATTGGTATTGGGCGCATGACCGCGGCGTAGCCAGCGATTATTGGGCGAAGTATTACCTGGTCGCCGATGCCATCCGCATGAACCGCAGCGACGGCTCGCTGGTGCGGCTGAAAACGCCTATCTATCCCGGAGAAACTGCCGACGCGGCCGAGCAGCGCCTGCTTCCGTTCGCCAATGACATCGTGCCGCAGCTGGCGGCCTACATTCCAAAGTGAGAATGGCTTCGATTCATGACCCCCGGTAACCTCTGTGGCCGACTTCGCTTGCAGTATTATGAAACGTTCTGCAGGTGCGGCGTTCTGAGCGCCCGCCCTGCAGTGGGAGACCTCATAATGCGCCGTCTTGTAGTCGTCCGTCTGGTGATTGCCTGCTCGCTCGTCGCCCTCGTTTTGACCGGTTGTTCCCGCGATCCCAATGTGCGCAAGCAGAAATATTTCGACAGCGGGGAGAAATATTTTGCCGAAGGCAAGTACCGCGAGGCGCTCATCCAGTATTCGAATGCGGTGCAGATTGATCCCCACTTTGCGCAGGCTCACTTTCAACTCGCCCAGACCTACCTCCGGCTGGGCGACAACGGCCGCGCCTTCCAGCACCTGACCCGAACGGTTGAACTCGCTCCCGACAACTATCGTGCCCACGCCGATCTCGCCAACCTGCTGGTCACGGTCCGGAATCCGGATGGCTCGCCGGTCGTCGACACCATGAAGCAAGCCAAGACTCATCTCGACATCCTGCGCGAAAAGCAGCCCAATTCGGCTCTCACGCATGAAGCCTGGTCCAACTACGACGCGGCCGCGGGCAAGCTCAGCGACGCTATCCAGGAAGCACAGCAGGCCATCGCGCTCGATCCCAGGCGCTCCGATTCGTATTTGATGCTGGCGCTGCTGGAACTCCGCGCCGATCAGCCCGACCAGGCCGAAGCCAACTTCAAGAAGGCAACTGAAGTTGATCCCAAGGCCATGAACGCGCAGCTTGCTCTGGGCGGCTTTTACCAATCGCGCAACCGGCTGCCCGAAGCCGAGCAGCAGTTCCGGCACGCCATCGAAATCGACCCGAAAAATCCGGGGCCGCGGGCCGCGCTTGTCCGTTTGTTGGGCCAGGAAGGCAAGACTGCGGAAATCCCCGCTTTCCTCGAGCAAACCAAAAAGGACATGCCCGACAACTCTGAGGGATACCGGATGCTGGGCGACTATTACTTCGCCAGCGGCGACCTCGACATGGCCGTTGCCGAGTATGGGTCCGTTTACGGGGCCCATCCCAAAGACACACAGGCCGAGAAAAACTACATCCAGCTTTTGATCTTGAAGAACCACCTCGACGAAGCCGCGAAGCTGAACACCGAGATT
This sequence comes from uncultured Acidobacteriaceae bacterium, assembly GCA_964407245.1. Taxonomy (GTDB): domain Bacteria; phylum Acidobacteriota; class Terriglobia; order Terriglobales; family Acidobacteriaceae; genus Sulfotelmatobacter. Next base: position 9,782 of record CAYOUY010000230.1, on the reverse strand, counting down.
CTGAAATCATATCCGCATGATACCGACGCGTTCATCTACAAGGGCGAGATTCAGATCCGCCAGAACGACGCGGCCGGCGCAGTGGACTCGCTGCAGACCGCTCTGCGCAATGATCAGGACAATGCCGTCGCCCACTACCAGTTGGGACTCGCCTTTGACGAGCAGCACAACGACGCCCGCGCCGAGTCGGAGTGGCGCGAAGCCGTCCGCATCCGCCCTGATCTGACCGACGCGCAACGTGCCCTGGCCGCCATGGAACTGCGCCACGGCGATGCCGATGCCCTGCTCGTCACTGCCCAGCAGCTCATCACGATGCAGCCTTACTCCGCCGACGGCTTCATTTTGAAAGCCATCGCCGAAATCGCCAAGCAGAAATACGCCGACGCGCAAAAGGACGCTGAACAAGCGATGCAGAAGGCCCCGCAGAGTCCAGCACCGTACGTGGAGATGGGAAACATTCACCTGGCGCAGAAGAAATACGGCGAAGCCGAAAAATCCTACCAGCAGGCGCTCGACAAAGATCCCAATTCGGCCGAAGGCCTGCAGGGCCTGATGAACAGCTATTTTGCCGAGAAGCAGTTCGACAAGGGCATCGCCGCCGCCAAGGCGCAGATTGCCAAGTCGCCTTCGAACAGCAACTTTTATGATCTGCTGGGAACCGGTTTATTCAATGGCAAGAAAGATCTTCCCGGAGCTGAGGCTGCCCTGCGCAAGGCGGTGGAACTCGACAAGAACAACACCGATGCTCTGGAAAAATTAGGTAAGGTGCAGGTGCAGGAGGGCAACGCCGATCAGGCTCTCGCACTCTATCAGCAGTCGATCAAAGACAATACGCGCGAGCCCCGCTTCTACATTCTTTGCGGCGAACTGTATGAATCCAAGCAGAACTGGGACCAGGCCAAAGCAATGTATCAGCAGGCGCTGGCCATTGCGCCCGATCATCCACTCGCGGCAAACAACCTCGCCTACGTGATGCTCCAGACCGGCGGCAACGTCGACGTCGCCCTGGCCATGGCGCAAACCGCGCGCCGCGGCATGCCGAACTCGGCTAACGCCGCCGACACTCTGGGCTGGGCTTATTATCAGAAAGGGATTTATCAGTCCGCCATCAGCCAGTTCCAGGAAGCGCTTCGTTTGGGCGAGCAGCGTGGCGAGCCCGACGACGCCACCATTCACTACCACCTCGGAATGGCCTACGGGAAGGCGAATCAAACCGCGCTGGCCCGCCAGCAACTGGAAAAGGCAGTGAAGCTCAGCCCCAACAATGCGGACGCCAAGAAGGCGCTGGCGGAATTGCGCGGGTAGAGCGCTCTGCCGGTTATTTCTCGCAGACGGAATCTCGGGCTATCTCGCAGGAAGGTACCGCCGGGGGCGAGGCCCGTGCTCTTAATCGGCCGCGACTTCCCGCTTAGGCTCTTCAGCCGCCTGCTGCTTCGCGGCGCGGTTGGAAGGCAGGCCGGCGTCGCGAATCTTATAGAGCAGCGCGCGGTAGCTGATACTGAGCGCCTTGGCTGCGCGCTTGCGGTTCCAGTGGTGGTTCTGCAGAACTTTCAAAATCACTTTGCGCTCGAGTTCACGCACCGCCTGGCGCGTTAGCTTCTTCAGAGAAATCTGACCGTCGATGGGAATCTCGGCGTTGAAGAAATCCGGGCTGCGCGGCGCCAGATCGGTCGAGATCACTTCCTCGTTACCCAGGATCACGTAGCGCTTGATCAGATTTTCCAGCTCGCGGATGTTGCCCGGCCAGTGATACTTGCTCAGCACCGTCATCATCTCGCTCGAAAGCATCCTGGCGCGGCAGTTGTATTTGCGGTTGTGATATTCGAGGAAATAAGCGACCAGCTCGGGAATGTCCGCGGCGCGCTCGCGCAGCGGCGGCAGGTAGAGGTTCACCACGTTGATGCGATAAAACAAGTCGGCGCGGAAAGTGCCGTTTTCAATTTCCTGCTCCAGCTTGCGGTTGGTGGCGCAGACTACCCGCACTTCGACTTTCTTGTCTTCCTGCGCGCCGATGCGGCAGAACTGCCCGTCCTGCAGGAGCTGCAGCAGCTTCGACTGCAGCGGCATATCGAGCTCTGAAATTTCGTCGAGAAACAGCGTGCCGCGGTGCGCCATCTCCACCCGGCCCGGCTTGGTCCCATAAGCGCCGGTGAACGCGCCTTTTTCGTAGCCGAACAGTTCGCTTTCCAGCAGTGTGCCGGGAATGGCGGGACAGTTCACCTTCACCCACGGTCCGCTGCGCCAGGGCGACGCGGCGTGAATCATGCGCGCAACAATGTCTTTGCCGGTTCCGCTCTCCCCTTGAATGAGCACGGGCACATTGGCGCTGGCCAGTTTAGCCAGGCGCTCGCGCACGGCTCGCATGGCGGCAGTGCTGCCAAACACGATCGCTTCAGGGGGCATCTCCCCCAGGGGCTGCACCAGCGCGTTCACACTAGTGGATGTCATGGTGGATCCGGTTGAGGGGAGATTAATATCGCTGCATCCCGACAACCAATGCCGGGCGGTCCTACCGCAGGCTACTCAAAATCTAACTATCTTGTTGAAGAGGATCAACTTACGAAAGAGCCAGACAGGCATACTCCCGTAACTAGGGGGAGGCTTCAAGGGTAACACCTTGGGGCAGGTAATGAGCAAACTTTTTCACACAGCTGAAACAACTTTCCGCCGCCGCACCCTGCGGGAGTCGCTCTGGTACAGCAGGGGACGCGAGAACTTCAGCCCCAGCAGACAGTAGCCCTGCACTGGGGTTGTGCGCAGGGCCTTGGCGCGGAGGTTGCGCGAAGCCTTCGGCAAAAGCCTCAGGGCCGCAACCGGTGCGCTGGGGATCTCCAGTTCAATCAGCGCGCTGGTCGGGAGAATCCGCCGCACGGCGACCAGCATGCCGCCGGCGCTGACATTTAAAGCCGTGGCAAACTCAAGAAACTCCTTGCCCTTTTCGTCGCGGCTGCGCACGAACACGGGAATGGCCAGCGGCAGTCGTGCCCACTTTCGCCGCTCCCCTTCCGGTCTGGCTGCCACCATGCAAACGCCCCCAAGAAATGTACAAAACCCCACAAGAGAAGCACCTTAGGGGCCAAAGGCCGGGCAATTACAGGGCAGAACCGGGCAAGAACCAGAGGGAAGCCCTGACTCCGACCGCGAAGCCCGCAGCGGAATAGGCATTTGCGGGTATGGTGAGTAGTTTCTGGACCTTGGCAGGAGCCGGAATAACTCCACCTGGCACAGCGTTAGAGTGCAAGGTTTTGCCACACTTGGGTAATTCCGCGTCGTTTTCCGTTGACAGCGAATTAGCGGCTGCACTAGGATCTGAACAAGCTTGTGCCCGTTGAGAGCCGGGCCCGGTCTCACCTCCTCCCGTGTCAACCTGTGGTTGTTTTCCCCATGGCGACGGCCCAGAAGAATCCGTATGCGCCTGATTCGGGAGCAGTTGCTGCTCCGGAGCACCAGCCTGCACAGAATCCGGACCTGGAGAACCTCAGCCCGGAAAACCTACAGCAGGAGTACTACGAGCTGCGCGAGCGCTTCCGCCGCACAACCAATGCCTTGGCTTCTGCCACTCACGACCTGAAAACGCCGCTCGCGATTCTGAACGGGTATGTGGAACTCCTGACCAGCGAGAAGCTCGGGCCGCTCACCGACCGGCAGCGCGAAGTGCTGCGCGACATGCAGGCCAGCGGCAAGCGCCTGCAGCAGTTCATCCAGGATTTTCTGACCTACAGTGCGCTGGAAACCGGCGGACTGCGCATGCAGTTTGGACCAGGGAACGTCAACGACACCCTGTCGGAAGTGTGCCGGTTGTGGTCGAGCCGCTTTCAGGAAAAGGCGCTCGCCTTGTATTTTCTGGCGAATGACAAGCTCCCGGTCTTCCCTTTCGACGCACCAAAACTCGAACGCGTGATTTCCAATCTGCTGGAGAATTCCTTCAAGTTCACGCCGCGCGGAGGAACGGTCTGGCTGCATGCCGAACCACACATGTGGGATCGCCGGGCAGCCGCGCAGCCCTCGACTGCGGAACGTCGCCGCCAGAATTTGAATCAGCCGAACGCTGTCAAAGTCAGCGTCGCTGACACCGGCCCCGGTATTCCCGCGGAGTTTCACCTGGAAGTGTTTGACGATTTCTTCCGCCTACCCGGCACGGAAAGCGAAGAAGGCATGGGCCTCGGCCTGGCCATTGCGCGCCGCCTGGTGCAAGGCATGGGTGGAAAGATCTGGGTGGAGAGCGATCCCAGCGGCGGCTGCAAATTTTCGTTCCTAATACCCTACAAACCAGCCGTGGTCCCCGCCGGCAAAGGGAAAAATCGATGAGTTCAACCGCCAAGATTCTGCTGGTGGACGACGAACCTGGAATGCTGCGCTACATCAAGACGCTGCTCGAGGTCGACGACTACAAGGTCGAGACAGCCGCGACCGGCGAAGAAGCACTGCAGAAAATCGAAAAAGGCATGCAACCGGATCTCGTATTGCTCGATGTGCTCATGCCCGGCATCGACGGCCTGCAGACGCTCGAACAGCTGCGTCAGATGCAACCGGGCGTGCGCGTGGTCATGCTTTCGTGCGTCAATGACACGCGCAAAGTAGTGCAGGCGATGAAGCTGGGCGCCCAGGACTATCTCACCAAACCGTTTCAGAAAGCGGAACTGGACGCGGTGATCGATCTCAGCCTCGGCCAGGGCAAGCAGTCGTTCGGCGGCGAGGTGGAAGAATTAGCCGATGATGTTTTCTTCATCGCAGCCAGCCCAGTCATGCGCAAGATCCGCTCGCAGGCTGCGCTGGTGGCCAATGTCGACATTCCGGTGCTGCTGCTGGGCGAAAGCGGCACGGGCAAAGAGGTTCTGGCGCGGCTGATTCACAAGCTCTCGCCGCGCGCGCATCGCACCTTCTTGAAAGTGAACTGCGCCGCCGTGCCCGCCGACCTGCTGGAAAGCGAATTGTTCGGCTACGAGCCGGGAGCGTTCACCGGCGCGACGCACGCCAAACCCGGCAAGTTCGAACTGTGCAATAAGGGCACGATCCTGCTGGATGAAATCGGCGAAATGCCGCCGCTCCTGCAGGCGAAACTGCTGCACGTTTTACAGGATCAGCAGTTCTCCCGGCTGGGCAGCCGCTCAGTCATTAAAGTGGACGTGCGCATTCTGGCCGCGACCAACATCAACATTCCGGAAGCCCTCGCCACCAAGCGTCTGCGCGAGGATCTCTACTATCGCCTGAACGCCTTCACGCTGCACCTGCCGCCGCTGCGCGAGCGCAAGGAAGAAATTCCCATTCTATTGAAGCATTCCATGTCGCGCATGGCGGAGCGCTACGCGCGCCCGCCGTTGCCGCTTTCGCCCGCGCTGCTGCAGGCCTGTCAGGATCACACCTGGCCCGGCAATCTGCGCGAGCTGAACAATTTCCTGAAGCGCTATCTGATTCTGGGCGATGAAAAGCTGGCGGTCGCTGAGCTCCTGCCCAAAGACGACGGCAACGGAGGGGCTCCCGGCGAAACCATCGGGCGTGCCGCGGAAGCGGGCGGACTAAAGTCTCTGGCTCGCAGCGCGAAAGATGAAGCCGAAGCGCAAGCCATTACCCGCGCTCTCGAGCAGACCAACTGGAACCGCAAGCAGGCAGCGGCCATTCTGCAGATCAGCTACAAGGCTCTGCTGTACAAGATCCGGCAGTATGGGATCGCGGAATCCAAGGGCGGCCACCACAAACTGTCGGCCGGCGCGTAGGGAACTCCCGGATATTGTCGTCATCCGCGAGAAGCGGCCGATCAATCTGCCGCGACCAAATTGCGCTGCCACAGACTTAATCCCGCCGAACTCAGCCTAGGTCACCGTCAAGGCTACGGTGTAGTTCTTCACATCCGTGCCGGAGGTAGCTGTGATCGTGACCGTGTACGTTCCCGCGGGCGTTCCTGTAGCCGGCGGCTGGGTAGCCGGTTGGGTGCAAGCCGGCAGGAACATGACCATCGCCAGAATCAGGCCCAGTATCATTCCGGCGACGCGGCGTCGCCACTTCCCTCCCGCGCCCTTGCTTCCCACTCCCAAGCCCAGTATGGCCAATCCCGGAAGACTCAGCCAGATGGCGTAAACCTGCCGCGTCGTCCACAGGGAGGCCGGGGTGACGGGCCGCGGGGTGGTCACGCAGTTCAGCGTCGACGATCCGGGGCTGCTGCCGTTCAAGGTGACCGTCGGCGTGGTGAAGGTGCAACTGGTTCCGGTCGCAGCTAGCGCATACGACAACGAAATGTTCGAGCTGAAGATCCCGCTCGGCGTGAGCTGCACCTGATAGCTGGCCGTGTTTCCCGCCTGCACGCTGACGTTGCTAGGGTTGGCCACGATGCTGTAGTCGGACATAATGCCGGTGACGAGGGTCGAGGCAAGCAGGATATTATTCGGCCCGTACACGCTGACCGTGCCGCCATTGAAGGATTCCGATTGCCCGGTCTGAGTCTGGGTTGTTGGCGTCAGCACAACCGTGACGGTGGCCGTTGACCCGGCTTGCAGTGAATTGATGGTACAGCTCAGCAGGGTAGAGTTGGAGCTGACCGTGTTGCACAATCCCCCCGTGACAGTGATGGAATTGGGGACCATCGTGACGCCAGTCTGAAGGAGCGAGTCGGTAATCGTCAGGACAGGGGCGATATCGGGGCCGGTGTTGGTCACGGTGTAAATGAATGTAGCCTGGTTGCCGGCGCTGACGTAGGTTTCATTGTTGCCGAGCGAAAGAACGCCGCTGATCATAATGCCGGAATCCGGCCTGAATTCGGCGATGAAGGCGTCATAGCCGCCGTTGTTTATGGTCTGGAATCCTCCGCCAGACCCCAGCAGGCCCGAAGCCGAGTTGGTGTCGCCGGCGATGTAATAGTTCTCACTGGGATCGAGCGTAATGCTGGTGCCTTCGGTCAGAGCCTGGGTCTGACCCGTTTCGAGGACGCCGCTGCCGTAATAAGTCGCCCAGGAAGCCGCAGGGTTCTGCTGGTTGTCCTGCGTTTCGGTGTTGAGGCGGGCGATGTAGGCATCCTGCGTCCCCACCAGGTTGCATTCAATCTCGCCGCAGCCAGTCGCTGGGAAACCACCATCGCCGGCTGTAACCGAAGCGGTCGAGTTCGTCGATCCCGTCAGCACAGCCCCCTGGCCCGTGTCGACCGTGATGGCATTTCCGGCCTCGATCCCGGCCCCGCCCAGATAAGAGAAGTAGGTCAACTGCACGTTACTCGTGGTCGAGCCGGAAGCGGGCGCGCTGAGCTTGGCCACAAAGGCATCGTTATTGCAAGGTGTTGCTGCGGTACATATGGTGTCATTGTCGGTGCAGGTAATCGTGCCGCTCGTGGTCGTGTACAGGTTGTTCAGGCATTGCTGAAACGGCGCGAAGCTCACGATCGAGGTGCTCGAAACGAAGTCCGGGGAATTCGTGGTTCCGGTGATGTAGACGTTTCCGCTCGTGTCCAGGGCAATGCCGGTTCCGGAGTCGACCTGCGAGCCGCCCAGATACGTGGAGAACTGCAACTGCGCCGGTGCGCTGGGATTCAGCTTGGCGACGAAGGCGTCGGGTGCGCTGGTCGTCGACGTATTTTGGCAGGTGGGCGGGTTGAGAATGATGGTTGGCGGCGGCTGATCAAGGCAGGGCTGATACGCGTTCAGGATGGGAAAGTCGCCAACGGTCGTTCCCGTGTAGATGAAGTTGGTGGTTCCGGTGAAATAGATGTTTTCGTTCTTGTCCACCGCGATTTGACCGCCCGTGGCAACGGGAGGATTCGTGTCGGCGGTGCTGCCGCCGAAATAAGAAGAGTAGGCAATACTGCCCACCCCGGACGCGTTCTGCGTGCTGACCTCGGTCACAAAGAACTGGATGGATGCGAACGGCTGCGACTGAAAGGGCTGCGCAAACGGCAGCGAGCTGGCCGGAAACTGTACCGTGGTGCTGGACGCGTTGTTCGAAGTGGTCGTACCTGTAACGAACAAGTGCCCGGCGGCGTCAATGGTCATGCCGCTGGCGGCGTCGGTGCCGTTGCCTGAAAGATAGGTCGAATAATTCAGCGTGCTCAACGTGCTGTTCAACACGCTTGCGAACACGTGCGTCGTGCCTGTGCTCCCTGGATAGATGCCTGTCTGGTAGGCATCGGTCGAGGTGGGAAAGTTCGTTGAGGAAGTCGTACCCGCGACATAGGCGTTGCCCCCCCCGTCGACCGCGATTCCGGCCGGTGCATCAGTGCCGTTGCCGCCAAGATAAGTCAGATCGGCCAACTGCGACGAGACGGGATTCGTGGGGTTGATGACCGCGACGTAGATGTTTTGCGTGCCGTTGAGTGTTGACTGAACTACGCCCGTGGTGACAGGCAGGGGCGGCGGCGTCGAAGCCGATGATGTAGTTGAGCCGGTAATGTAGATGAAGGGGTACAGCACAGCAACGGAAGTCGCCTGTTCGTTGCCGCCGCCGCCGAAATACGTGGAGTAAATCAGCTGCGGATCGATGACCAGTTCGCGCGAGCGGTCATAGGAACCGATGGCGAATCCGGCGCGATGCGCGCCGCGCAGAACGAAACTGCCCGCGACCGCCTGCTCGCGGCCGTCCAGCTTCTGGTAAACGTGTGGCGCCTCGAAGCGCAGCGTGCCGCCCTTGCCTTCGCCGCCCTTGAATTCGCCCCCCTTCAGTTCAATGACCAGCGCGCCATCCTGCACTTTGAGATGCTGCGCGCCCTTGAATTCGAGCTCCGCCTGCCGTGGATCGGCCCCGGGCGCGACCTGAAAGTCGTATTCGAGCCGTCCCTGATTTCCGTAAAAAACCAGGTTGATGCCGGGATAAAGATTTTCGTAGCGCACGCGGGCGAACTGCGGGATGCCGCGCCGCCACAGGGAGGGATCGTTGCCCAGAAGATAGTTGCTCTTGCCCGCCAGCGGCTCGCCCGCGGTTAATGTGGCGTGCGAGTTCGCGCCCGCCAGCTTCATTTCGAGGAACTCGGTGCGGGAGGAATTCTTCTCGCGGGATCGCAGACTCGGCGATTGCAGACTCCGGCTTTGCAAGGCGAGGATCGCGCCTTCCGATCCAAGGAAAAGACTGTAACCGGAACCTCGCGCGATAAACCGCGCACGCGGATCGTCGGGATCGAGATTCGACTGGCCCTGGTTTGGTTCGAAGATCAGAGGCAGACCGGCCAGAAGGGACTGCGCCTGGGCCGGAGCCATGTGTTTTGCGTCGTGAAGTTTGGCCGCGCTGGGAAACAGAGAAGAAATTTGTGCCAGGGAAGTGGCTGCTGTCGCCGAGGAACGCGACCCTGCCTGACCTGCGCGGGAACCCCACCCGAGAACCATGCATCCTGCCGCCACCAGCCCCAATGCGGCAGCCACAACACGAACTCGTACTGCAGAAGCTCCCCACCAACGGTGATTCAGATTCACGCGCTCCTCCAACGATGTACTAAAGCTCGCTTCGGCTCTTCGCGGTTCAGTTTTTGTCTCAAGCCCGCTCCCGCTCACACTGCTCTCGTTCCGGTGTTCTTGCACGATCGGGAAAGTTTTGGAAACGGAGCACGAGTCAGTTCGAGTCTCGCGCTGGCGTCCTCGTCGTCGTCGTCCATGTCGTCGCTATCGTCTGTGCCCGACGCTTCCTCGACATGCTGTCGTCGTTCGACGAGGGCGAACCTGCCCGCGGTTGCTGGTCACTGAAACTGGCGGAAAAAATGAAATAACTACTTAAACATCCGGCGGATACACAAGTCAAGCGAGCCCCCGCCCGCGAACTCCGCCCCCGGATTTCTGAGATGCGCGAAAGCGCGCGGGAAGATGCCGCGGCCGTAG
>CAYOUY010000229.1:0-2327 GCA_964407245.1 uncultured Acidobacteriaceae bacterium | reverse complement strand
GAAAATACAGAGAGACCGATCACAATCGAACTAGGTACCAATGTGCTCGTGGGACGAGACCTCAACCGGATAAAGTCTGAGGTACAGCGCATCGAGGCAGGGCAACAGAAAAAGGGATCGATTCCGCCGCTTTGGGATGGTCATGCCGCCGAGCGCATTGCAGCAGTTCTATGTGGCTAGTTACCCCGCCGAGCGGACGGCACCGGGTCACCGGAGTCTTCCGACTTTCCGGCCAACCGGCTGCTGCTTGTCCAGCACTGAATACCACCGGTGCATTCCAATGATGCCTTTTCCCGCGAGCAGGGGCACCGTTCTCTGCAGACCTTCAGTGGCCCTGCACTTGTCTGTAGTTGCTGAAATGCGCAGCCGCGCGGCAGGCGTGGCCAGCAATCGTTCCCTCCACTACCATGTCCACCGGCACCAGATCGGGTCCGAGCCACCCATAGAGCACCGCCAGCTGGAGCAACTGCATGGGCACGTTGTGCTCGCGGACCTCAAGCTCCTGGCTGATGCGAAGCACGTTTAGCCCGCCATCCGTCCATATCTCTCCGCGGCACGCTACCGGAAACTGGCGGTCCTGCGACCAGAAGACATGCGTGGTGCGGAAGCGAGCCCAACAAACCTGATCCTCCACCGAGGCCTGATAGTGGAACACTCGGACCCGTTCCCCGCCGACGTCCTTGATGCCGATTTCCTGTACGCGGGCCCCGTCGGCCACGATCTGTGGCAAATGGCGCCACTCGCCTCCTGGCACCACTGATCGCCGACGGTGCGGGAAGGCAACCGCCCGCATCAGCTGTCCGTCATCGACATCGCGGAAGACCAAGTTGTCGGACTCGACGTAGACTTCCTGCCGCCAGGTGAGCTCCGGTTTGTCTTCCGCGCTCAGCCGTAGCGTCTGTAACGCTCGGAAATTGTCCATCTGCTGGAACAACTGCTGGGCGCGGTGCCGCAGTTCCAGAATGTCTGCCGGCTGTTCGCGGACGTTGAAAAGGCGAGCAGGATGCACAACCGCGTCTGGAAACGGCTGCCCAAGTCCTTCTTCCAGAGACGCCAACGGTAGGGCCGGCGCCGGATTTGACCCACCGAGGGCTGCCACGAGCTCACCGTCGAGCACCATCGAACGTTGGAACTCGGCCGGCTTGTGCAAGCCTTCAGGAAACAGCTGGCCATGTAATGCCGGTTGGAATTTACGGATTGCCTCGGCAATGCTCCACAGCGGGACGGCAAAGGCGCGCCCATCCATCACCAGCGACAACATGCCGACTACGCGTCCTTGCTCGTCGGCGACCATGCTGCCGCTCAAGCCCGCAGGAGCTTCAGTGGCCAGCGACAGCTCGAGCATGCCGTCAACCATTTGCAGGAACTGGGCCGCAACCGCCTCCTGCTTTCCCCCTGATGGGAATCCATTGACCACAAGTTGCTGCCCGGGTCGCAGGTCGCCGGGATAAAGCGATGCTGCGGCTGTTCCGGGAAGCAGCGGTCGTGAAAGTGATATCAGAGCGACATCGTTCAGTGGGTTGTAACGTAGCCACTTGCCATAGGTGGTGACCACCCAGACTGCGCCATAGTCGTCCGGTCCCGTGGCCAGGTAAGCTCTGTGTACCCTGACCCCGCCAACCTTGCGGGGAAGCCCTCCCCGGGCCACGTGATAGTTAGTCGCCAAGAGCGAGCAGCCAGCATCAACGCACCAGCCCGAGCCCCACTTTGTCTCCAGTCCGCGGCTGCCGACCCCATACCGCTGTAGCTTGACGACACGATGGGCAATGTCTTGCTGAGCGACGGCGGTTAAAGACACGAGCAGACACACAAGCCAGGCGAGCCGCGATGGGAAAAGCGGCCGCTTCCTGACATTCTGGTTTTCACCAACGAGCTTCGAGCACGGCCGGGACGACTGCGCTAACTGCGTCGCCCGCACCCGCAACCGGGAGCAAACCGCGAGTATAGTCGATAAGTGTCGAGCGGCTTCCATCAGCCACCTCCCAGGAGAAAATCTTCTCCACAGACACAGTCATTGGAACGTCTGCTTATGGGGGAGAACGATCCAACGATGGGGGGTCATCGGAGGAAGCACTTCGGGCTAACCGGCTGCTTGGGCCGGTAGAGAAAAAGAATGCGGCCGGGGGGGAACCGGCGGCCTCGCAAACATCTCCGGAAACTGCTTATTTCGGCATTACTTCGCGAGCTACCTTGCTGGCGACGACCTCGCGTATCTCGTTGCGTTGTTTTGCTGCGTTCAGCATGAACTCTGTGCGGAACCGATGACGGCTAGGAACCACCGTCACCACGCACTTACAGCTTTCCGCATCGAGCCTTCCTTGAGTGAA
>CAYOUY010000228.1:0-11259 GCA_964407245.1 uncultured Acidobacteriaceae bacterium | reverse complement strand
ATTCCGATCTGCAATTCACCGTGAAGGATAGCGTCCAGGAGGTCGAAGTTGCCCACGATCGGCTGAAGATGTTCGAGGAAGCGCAGTTCCTGCGCGACCGTGTTCCGTTGGGCGGTCCGGGATCGCGCGTTTGCCTGTTGCTTGCATACAACGGCAGCGCTTGGCTCAACACTGCCATCACTTCAATTTACATGGTGGGTAACAAGGTCAGCGTGAAGTACTCATCCAAGGGACGCCGCATCATGGCCCTCACACGCGAGCTGTATGAGCCGGTGTTCGCGAGCGACATCAGCTTTTTCTCCGGGCATGGCAAAGACTTCATCGAAGCGGCTCTCAACGCACCGGACGTATCGGCTGTCGTTGTATTCGGCTTCGACGAAAACATAATGCCTTATCAAGAGGCATTTCGCAGGGCCGGGAAAAAGCTGATCTTTGAAGGTCCCGGCCAGGACCCCTTCATCGTCTTTCCCGACGCCAACCTTGAGCTTGCGATGGAAGACCTGATGGCGGCCAAGTTCATGTACTCGGGACAGACTTGCACCGCTCCTAAGAGAATCTTCATTCACGAATCAATTTACGACGAGTTTCTCGCTCGATTTGTCGAGCGCGTGAAGCGCCTGGTGGTAGGCGATCCGAGCGATCCAAAGACCGATGTCGCTGCGGTCGTCAGCGACCTTGCTGTCGAGCGCCTACGCCGGCAACTGGCCGATGCGCTACAAAGAGGCGCGTGCCTGCTGGCTGGCGGGTCGATCCAGGACAACTTGGTCGCACCTACCGTGATGAAGGGTTGCACCGATGACATGCTGGGCATGAAGGAAGAGGTGTTCGGGCCGGTGGCATTCACCACGAGCTTCGCCACCCGTGAGGAAGTGGTGCGTCGCGCCAAAAACCACAGGTATGGCTTGCGGGCTGCCGTTTTCGGCGGCGTCGAAGCCTGCAAGGCCGCCCAGGCGCTGCTCGGGGAACCTCACTGTCATCCCGTACCCGATTACACCTTCGGCAGGTTCGGTACGGTCGCCTATAACCAAACGCGCCGCGAGTCGTGGCGCGGTGCTTTGGTGACCAAGCCTATCGGAGGCTATGGCTACTCCGGATGGATTTGGGAAACGGTTGATGGTCGGTTCCAGATCAAGCAAGGGCCTAAGTTGCTGAGCATGGAAACGTCACGGTAACGCTGTTGGGAGCGATGACAATGATCCGGCAAGCCACCATGCTAAGTGAAGAAATCCACCCGGTGGCGGTATCGCGGTAGACTGAGTCGAAGAGGTGAGGATGTTTCGCATTGTTACCCTCGAACGCGAGTATGCCAGCGGGGGGGGCGGCATCGCGGCCGAACTCGCCCGCCGCCTCGGTTGGAAACTTTGGGACCAGCAATTGACCTGCGAGATAGCTAAGCGCGCCCAGGTAACCGAATCCGCGGTGGCTCTATGCGACGAGCGGGTAGACAGCCGTCTCTACAGGCTCGCCAAGGCCTTCTGGCGCGGCAGCTACGAGCGCAGCCTTCCCCTAGACGATTCCCACGTCTTCGATACTGACCGCATGATGGCCATGATGGAGGAAATCATGCTCGGCATTGCAGCCGGGGGCAATGCGGTCATCGTCGGCCGCGGCTCGCCGTTTTTTTTGCGTGAACGTGAGGATACGTTCCGTGTCTTTACCTATGCTCCGCGCGACGAAAAAATTCGCCGCCTGCTGGCCATGGGCAAGGGCCGCAGAGAGTGCGAAGACCTCGTCGAGAATGTGGACAAAGAGCGAATCGCGTACATTAAGCACTACTTCAACGCCGAATGGCCCGTGTGCGCCCTCTACCACATGATGATTAACACTGCGATCGGCGATGAGAACGTGATCGCCGCCATCCTGCACGGCATGCAGACGTTGGCTGCGAATCCAGCCGACTTGGGATCTGCGCCTTCTCGGATACGCCGCCGATGACGAGCGCAGCCTTGGGCATGGCTTTCGTGCGCGGCTGCTCGTATTGCTCGTGAACCTGCATCGCAAGTTCGCACGTCGGCAGCAAGACCAGAGCTAGCGTGGAACGCGCGGTTCTCGGTCCATTGTCTCGATAAGCGGGATGAGAAACGCCAATGTCTTGCCAGTACCCTTCTGGGCTGTGCCCATGACATCTCGGCCTTCAAGAGCAGGAAGAAGCGCACGTTCCTGAATGGGGGTGAGGTTGGTGAATTGAGCTGCCATCAGCTTCCGCTGTAGCGCAGAAGACAGGGGCAGTTCCAAGAATGTTGTCTTTCGAATTTGTTTCTTTCCTGAGGGCTAGTTGTCGCGCACACTCTGACGCACGTCGAGAGCCGCGATGCCGCTCGTATTTGATACTTAGATTTCACGCAAGTGGCGCTGACGGCGAGCCTGTTCAGCCCAGCGGGCCGTAATTCATCGAGCCGACAAGAGTTCGCTGACAAATTGCCCTACGTCCAGCGCCTCAACCCCTCTAGCAATCGCCGCTGTTGGCGTTTGTAGGCGCGACTTCTGATGGACCACGATCAATCTCCCCGCTCGCTTTTGCAACACCCGCTGGAGAGATATCAGGGGAGATGCCATCGGGGGGCGGACAGTCTTCGCGGATTTCGCTTCTACCAACCAAAGCTTCGCGTTAGGACGCGGAACGAGAAAGTCCACTTCCAGGCCCTGCTGATCGCGGAAATAGTAGAGCTCCTTGCGCATCCCACGGTCGGCCTGACTCTTGATTATTTCCGCAGCCACAAAGCCTTCGAATAGAGCTCCGAGGAATGGCGAGCGCTCAAGCTCAGCCACTGATGTGAGACCGAGCAGGTAACAGGCGAGGCCGGAGTCACCCAAATAGATTTTTGGAGACTTAATCAGCCTCTTGCCGAGGTTTTCGAAATATGGCGGCACGAGAATGACCTGGCCGGTCACTTCAAGAATGTGTAGCCAGTCGCCAATCGTGGGCACCGTGACGCCGAGCGGTGCAGCCAGGTCCGTCTTATTCAGAATCTGGCCGTGACGGCTCGCCAGGAGTGCAAGAAAACGACGAAACGTCGCTAGGTCGCGCACGTTCGTGATCGCTCGAACGTCTCTTTCCAGATACGTTTGCAGGTAGGAAGCAAACCAAAGGCTACGAGCCTTCGGCCGAGCGAGCACCTCTGGGAACCCCCCGTGCAGCAGATTCACTTTCTTGGTTTCAGAAAGACTGAATGCCAGAAGTTGAAGGATGGCAGCACGGCCCGCCATGGATTCGCTAATGCCTTGCATGAGCGGAGCTTCTTGAGAGCCGGAGAACAGCCACTGTCCCATCCGGCGCCGGCCCGTATCAATGACTGTACGAACATACGCAAGTAATTCGGGCGTGTTTTGAATCTCGTCGAAGACCACTGGAGGACGGAGTGCCTCCAGAAAGGCGCGGGGATCACTCCGCACCCGTGCCTGAACATCTGGATCTTCGAGTAGTACATACTGGGCTTTAGGAAAAAGCTTGCGCAGAAGCGTAGTTTTCCCCGCACGGCGTGGTCCGGTAACGACAACCGCGGGAAAGTGCTGCGCTGCATCTTGCACAACGGCTGCCAGTCTTCTCTGGATATATCGCACATGAGAAATATAAACTACTACTTTAAAGTACTCAACACTACACTCAATGTTTACTTTTGTGCTCGCCAGGAGCCACGATCATCGGCGCCGGGTGCGACTGTGCTGCGTTTGCAGTTTCGCATGGCGCTTGTCTTGCGTTCGCAAACCATGTGCCTAGGACAAATCCCAGGGCCAATGCGGTGCTCGCTACAACTGGCAGCCATGTTGCCCAGATCTGTTTTTCCAACCTGGCGAGGAAGCCTTCCATCTGTTGCGCACGAATCGTCATGCTCTGCAGAAGTGAGTCATTAGCACTTCTTGTTCTAGCAACTACCCCGATGTCGGGGTGCGCCACTTCGCGGAGCAGGTTCAGCAATTGCTTCTGAACGGAATTCAATTCAGCGCAGGATTGAGAAAGAGCTGAGCCTGTGTCTGGGAGGCCCGACCTCTGAAAGCACTGCCGCAGACTCTCGCTCAGCAATTTCGCAATTCTGGGTGGGTCTAGCCCCGTTTCCAGTTCGTTCGGCAATTGAGTGAGGCGGGATTCGAGTCGTGTTGTGTACGATTCCATTCGCTTTTCGACTGCATTGGCTTGTGAAGCCGAGCTCCCAGCAGGGAAAGAAGGGTCGGGTCCATGATTTTCAGGCTCGTTCGCACCTGGCCATCACAGTCCGGTAACAGTCCGATAACCCGTCTCCACAGTCCGATAAGGGCCCTAGAGCGCCATCCGTACCGTTTGATTTCAATCAGTTACGAACTCTAGGACGACTTTCACGGCGGTAACACGGGTTCAAATCCCGTCGGGGACGCCAACAAAATAAACGGTTTATGGGTATTGGATTTCATTTCCGATGCCGCGCGGCTGGGCAACTCTCTGCCGGGCACCAGCAACTAACCAATTAGTTGACATTTCCCACCCTGCCGCGTCCAAGACTCTGTTGGCAGCTGCGGGACGACGGAGGACCAATTTGGCTCGTAACCGGTCGGCGACTCTGACAGAAGCCGAGTTGCGCATCATGAACGTGCTCTGGCAGCGGCGCTCGGCGACGGTGCACGAGGTGCTCGAGGCGCTGCCTCCCAAGCCGGCTCTGGCCTACAATTCCGTCCTCACTATTGTTCGCATCCTCGAGAAGAAGGGGTACGTGAAGCACGCGAAAGACGGGCGTGCCCACGTTTACATACCTCTCGTTGACCGCGAGGCCGCTACGCGATCCGAAGTTAGAAGGCTGGTCAGCCGCTTCTTCGGCAATTCGCACGAGATGCTCGTGCTGAATATCCTGGAAGACAAGAGCATTGACGCGGAGGAAATCGCCCGCTTGCGGCAACTGCTGGAAGGGAGCAAAGACGACCGATGATCGGGACCTTCGAACTGCAGGCCATTGCCGAAGCGTCCGCGATCCGGATTGTGGACTGTCTGCTCGGTGGCACGCTTATCGGCTGCTTAGCTGCAGCGGTGTTGAAGCTGTCACCGCGGCGAAGTTCGGGCTTGCGATTTGCGGTGTGGTTTTCGGCGCTGCTTGCGATCGCGGCCCTGCCTTTGCTGAGCACCGTGATGCACTCGCACAGAACAGGCGTGCAGCCGGTCGGAATCAGTCGACCCGCTCTGACGCTCCCGGGTTCATGGGCATTTTATGCGTTCGTCGCGTGGGTGGGCGTTGCTGCAGCAGGTCTCGTGCGCCTGGGCGTGAGCCTTTGGCAAATGCGCGCGCTGCGCAAGAGTTGTATGGCGATCCATCCCGCTGATATGCAACCGGGTCTTCGTCAAACGCTCGAGACCAACCAGGGAATGAGGTCGGTGACGCTTTGCACATCCAACCGCGTGCAAGTGCCGACGGCGCTCGGACTGATGGCACCTGCGGTGGTGGTTCCGCAATGGATAATGGCCGAACTTTCCGCCGATGAGCTGAATCAGATCGTGCTACATGAAGTGGCCCATTTGCGGCGCTGGGACGATTGGACCAACCTGGCACAGAAGGTCATCAGGGCAATTTTCTTTTTCCATCCGGCGGTGTGGTGGATCGAGAAGCAGGTGTCGCTGGAGCGCGAAATGGCGTGTGACGATGCCGTTCTGGCAACGACTGCGGCGCCTCGCGCCTACGCGGAGTGTCTCACGCACCTGGCGGAGAAGAGCCTGGTCCGGCGCACGCTGGCAGTGGCGCAGGCGGGCTTGGGGCCTGCCCGGCAGACGTTTCAGCGCGTGGCACAGATTCTGGATGCGAGCCAGCCGCGGGGAACGAAAAGGGGATGGAAATGGGCGCTGCTCCTGGTGGCGGCGTTGGCAGTGTCGACTGCCGTACTGGCATTGAAAGAGCCGCAGTTTGTCGCGTTTGAGAATGCACGGGTTGTACTTGCCAATCCAGCAATTGCTGCAGTCGACAACGGTGCAGGCTCAGCTCCGAGCGTCGTATTAACGAGCACGGAGAACACTCAGGCGAGGAATCACTCGCGGCTACGTTCGCCGCACGTTGTGCAGTCCAGGAACGTGGTGCCTTCAAAGAACAACCGAAATGTGGATGAAACGCATGGCCAGGCTGAGCAACTCCAAAATGTGTTCGTACTTCAAACTGTGATCGATGCACCCAGCCTGGTTCACGCTGTAGAAGCGGGTGCGGCCGCCGTTCCGGCGCCTTCGACGGAAACTATTGTTCTCGTTGTTCAGCGAGAGGCCGGTAACGCGCGTTGGCCGGTGGTTGAGATCCAGTGGTGGCGGCTGACCGTTCAGCACACTGCTCCTCGCTCCGAGGGTGGGGAAGTTCCCAAGAAGACATAAACATGGAGTTAGGGAAAGAGGGAAGAGTTCGCCAATTGAAACTAAGGAATTAGTTGTTAAATCTTAACGAAGGATGCAACCGAAAATGAATCTCAAGACGTGGTTTCAGCAAGACAACCTTAACAAGTGGATGCGGCGGCTGGCCGTGCCTGTCCTGGCACTGGCGGTTGCCGGCTCGTTCGCGATCTACGATTTCGCCAAACCTGCAGCGGCCAGAGCCTCGGCAGCCGCTCCCGCTGCCGCGCCGCTCGACACCGACAGCGTTGGGGCACTGCTCGCACTCGACCGCGCCATGGAAACGGTCGCGGCCCGCGTCACGCCAGCGGTGGTCAACGTCACAGTCACTTCGCGGGCCAAGCCTGAAATGACCGAACAAATGCCCCCGGATATTCAGCGCTTCTTCGGAGAATCGCCGTTCGGCCAGTTCCACTTCGGGCCGGGATTCGGCCCGGGGATGCACTCGCAGCCCGAGATTGAACATGGCAGCGGCAGCGGCGTGGTGATTTCTCCCGACGGATACATCGTCACCAACAATCACGTCGTCGACGGCGCGGTCGACATTCGCGTTAGCACGAGCAACCGGCGCGTCCTCAAGGCGAAGCTGGTGGGCCGCGATCCGCTGACAGATCTGGCCGTGTTGAAGGTCGACGCGACTGATCTGGCCAGCGTGCCGTGGGGAGATTCGCGCGAAGTCCGGCCCGGCCAAACCGTGTTGGCCTTCGGCAATCCGTATGGATTCCGCTTCACCGTCACTCGGGGCATTGTGAGCGCCGTGAATCGTCCGAACCCCGATGCCAGCGATCGCCGCAAGCCCGGCGAGTTTATCCAGACGGATGCCGCCATCAATCCCGGCAACTCTGGTGGCGCGCTGGTCGATGCTCGCGGCGAGTTGATCGGCATCAACACGTTCCTGGTTTCTCCATCAGGAACATTCTCGGGGATGGGGTTTGCCATTCCGTCGCAGATCGCGAAACCGATCGTCGCCACGCTGATCCGCTACGGCAAGATCGAGCATGGCCGCATTGGCGTCTCGGTGGTCGATGTGACGCCGGAAAACGCGAAGTTCTTCGATGAGTCGAACGCAGTTGGTGCCGTCGTCAGCCAGGTGGAAGCGGATTCACCCGGCGCGAAAGCCGGCTTGCAGGTCGGCGACGTCATCACCTCAGTCGACGGGCAGAAGGTGAACGATGCCGGCGAACTGCAGGTGACAGTCGGACAAAAAGCTCCCGGTACGAAGGTTGCCCTTGAAGTTCTGCGCAATGGCAAGAGCATGAACTTCACCGTGACGCTCGAAGCCCTCGGCGAACGCAGCGGTGAATCCGGAAGCGATGGCGAAGGCCACGGCAAGATGCGCTGGGGCCTCGGGCTCAGTGATCTTACGCCCGACATGCGCGATCAACTGCAGGCGCCGCGTGATCTTCATGGAGCCGTGATCGAGCGCGTCCAGTCGGGAAGTGCGGCCGACAATGCCGGATTGCAACAGGGAGACATCATCCTGGAAGTGAACCGGCAGAGGGTCCAGAGCGCGGCCGACGTGCAGCAGGCCCTCTCCAGCGTTCCGCAGGGACAGGATGCCTTGCTGCTGGTGTGGTCGAACGGCGGAAACACCTTCCGCGTGTTGCATTCTACGGAAGGAGCGTAAGGGCTAGCTTGTACTCCCCTCCGGCGCTCCGGAGGGGAGTGCGGACTTGAAAACAATCAGGGAATGTCCCGTCTGTCCCCAGATTTTCCAGATTTTCTGCTGCTGGTGTGGTCCAACGGCGGAAACACCTTCCGCGTGTTGCACTCTACGGAAGGAGCGTAATCGTGCTGTCTCGCACTCCCCTTCGGGCGGAAGCCGGAGGGGAGTGCGGACTTGAAAATAATCGGGGAATGTCCCGTCTGTCCCCGGATTCATGGGCGCGAGGCGGCGGTAACTACTTTGTCCCTATGGGCGGCCCGCCTTGTGTTCGCGCCTCGCAGTTCGCTACGATTTTGTCTAAGAGGTAAGTGCAGGATGTTGAATTACGTGCTGCCCGTCGTAGCGGCTCTGTATGCCCTTCTGAATCTGATTAAAGATTGGAAGGCGCACCAGCATCGTTGGAGACAGGTTCTTGCCTTCATTCTCATTGCCGTCATCGGAGTCGGCACAGGCATCAACAATTATTACGGCGGCAAAGCAGCTGCAAAACGCGACAAAGACTTGCGAAACCAAATCTCCAGCCTTCGAGACCAAATCTCTAATCTTGTAGAGACCTCCTCGTTCAATGCCCAACGTGATGCACTCGCTCAGGAGCTAAAGGGCATACATGAAGACTTACGTGATGGATTTTCCAAATTAGGGGCAGCAATCAAGCCGCGTCCTGTCCCACAAGCCGTCTCTCCTCCATCAGTTCCACACGTGAAGATTGTTCAACATCCCACACCAGCAAAGAGCGATGCTGCTCCTTATGGCTTGCAGATAATAGTTCAGCCCGATACACAAATGCCAGCTGCTTTCCGCATAGAATGTGATGGGCCGATTGCCGATAGTGACTTCTATATTGCGGGGGTAGGACCGATGATGACTGTGAGAACGACAATTGAGCCCAACGCTTATCTGATTTCAATTGGATTCCCGCAAATCGGACCATCAACTCCTTTGGTTGTGAATCTATATTCCAGAGATAAGATTCAAGTGACCAAGGTCGATCCGCTTCCCCAATAAATGAGGAACCGATTTGAAAATCTGAAAAATCTCGGAAAATCCGGGGACAGGAAAATCCGGGGACAGACGGGACATTCCCCGACTGGAATTCTGGCGGAGAGGGTGGGATTTGAACCCACGATACCCGTTAAGGTATGTCCGCTTTCGAGGCGGATCGTTTCAACCACTCACGCACCTCTCCGCGCCGGAACAACTTGAAAACTCTACTTCATCCTTCGTGGATGGGACCTTCGGTCCTTCGCTCCGCTCAGGATTTCGCCTGCGGTCTCCCGTCTCGCGCTGCTCGCCTCACGCCCGCAACCCGGCTCAATTTCAACCACTCACGCACCTCTCCGCGCCGGAACAATTAGATTAGTTGCCAGTGACCGGTGGTCGGCAAAGCAGGTTCCTCGCTCCGCTCGGAATGACAAACTCGCTAGCAAAACTGGCTCTTCAATTGTAACAAACAGCTAACGCGATCTCAGACGCCCGTTACCAACGGTTGCAACGGTCCTTGCGGCACTCGGAGGTTACTCATACCGCAGCGCTTCGACCGGCTCCATACGTGACGCCTTGACTGCAGGCCAAAGACCCGCCGTGACGCCGACGAACGCAAGAATGACGAATGCGGTCAGCATCACGCTGGTGGAAGTCTTCAGGAAGATGTCGCCGTCGTGATCAGCAGTCTTGTATAGCTCTGAGTAAAGCGGCATCGGCGGGATGGCATGCGCAAGGACAACGGAGAGCAGCATTCCCACTGCTCCGGCCGCGAACGTGAGTACCAGAGCCTCTACCAGAAATTGAAATGCGATGTCGCGGTTGCGGGCGCCGAGCGCTTTGCGCAAGCCGACTTCTTTTGTTCGCTCGGTCACGCTGACCAGCATGATGTTCATCACCCCGACGCCGCCGACGCCAAGCGTCAGAAAGCCGATGAAGCCCAGGATCAGCCGCAACGCGATGCCGAACTGCTCGATGTCCTTGGCATCGTCCACGGTGTCCCATTCAGGGCTGGACTTGTCGTCTTTGGGGTTGAAGTTGTGGCGGCGGGCAAGCACTTCCCGAACCTGCGCCAGTGCCGCCTTGTGCTGCAATGCTGTCACCGGCTGAAAAACGAACATACCTGGGTCGCGTTCGTCCTTAATATCACTCAAACTCTCGAAAGGCAGAAAAACATTTTCGTTGTCCGGGCCGTTGTTGGAGGAATCCTGGATTTTCAGCCTGAGTAAGCCGATCACATCCCAAGTTTCTCCGTTGATGGTGACATGGTCACCTACGGGATCGCGGTTGCCGAACACTTTCTTGGCCGCGTTGGGACCAAAGATCAGGACGTGGCGATGTTCGGTGAAGTCGCTGTCCTCGAAGTAGCGTCCTTCGGCGATATTCAGTTTGCGCATCTCGCCATAGGGATACTGGACGGCCTTGCTTTGGACGGAAATGACCTTATCGCCATATTTGTAGGGGAGGTCGTCGTCCCATTCCGCGCTGACCAGGCGAACCAGAGGCGCTTCGTCGCGAATGGCCTGAATGTCTTCGTATTTAAAATGAATGCGCTTGCCGGCGCGCTGCCCGCCGGCCTGCATGCTGGTCTGTCCCTGCCACACGATGATCACGTTATTGCCGATGCCAACGAACGCCCGGTAAACGCCTTCGCTCACGCTCTCGCCGTAACCAAGCAACAGCACAACGGTGGTCAGTCCCCACACGATGCCCATCATGGTCAGGACAGAGCGCACGCGGTGTCGGGCCAGCGCGTCCCAGCTCTGCGAGATGAGTTCCTTAAGGTGCATCTTTTTTGTTACTCCTCACGCAGGCACTCGATCGGGCTGAGCGCCGCCGCCCGCTGCGCCGGATACATGCCCGCGCCCACGGTGATCAGTCCCAGGGTCAAGAGCGATGCGATGATGGCGACCGGCGAGACCACGGGATGCGGCACAATGTCGGGCAATTCCACGTTCTTGACTGCAAGGCAAATCCCCACGCCGATAGCGAGCCCGAGCGCGCCGCTGATCAGCATCAGCGCGGCTGACTCGGCGAAAAACTGGTTGCGGATGTCGCGCGCAGTCGCGCCCAAAGACTTGCGCACGCCAATCTCGCGGGTGCGCTCGGTGACGGCGACCAGCATGATGTTCATGACGCCGATCCCGCCGAGCGAGAGAGTCATCAGCGCAACCGCGCCGAAGAAAAGAGTCATGACGCTGAAAATGCGTTCCACGAGCTTGGAACCATCGAGCGTGTCCCAGATGAAGAGCGCGTCTTCGTCTGTTGGATCGAAATGATGCTCGCG
>CAYOUY010000227.1:0-2117 GCA_964407245.1 uncultured Acidobacteriaceae bacterium | reverse complement strand
GAGGTACGCCAGGATGTAGCACAGAAAGAGAAAGGGAATCAGGCGCAGGTCGACCTTGTGATAGGTCTTCGTTTCGAAGCTCTTATCAAATGTAACGCTTGCAGGTTTCGTTTGAAGGGTTGCCATAGCTAGCCTCGCGATCAGGGGTTTTCCTGGACGCACACGGAACGATGCATCTCTTTTCGCACTAATGTCAAGGACAACGGTCACATGAAGGGTGTGTTTACTTAGCCCAGTTGCGAATTGACAAATGCATTCCGCAACCAGAGCTCCTGTTCTTTCAAAAGCGCGATCGCTTGCGGGATCGAGACCTCTTGAAAGCGCACCTGCTCGTGAGGCCGGAGCTGACCGACGTGGTGCATGTCCGCCATGATGACGTTCGCAATCTTGGGATAACCTCCTGTCGTCTGCTGGTCGACGAAGAGAATAATCGGCTGTCCATCCTGCGGGACCTGCACAGCACCGAGGGGGATGCCGTCGGTCAGCAGCTGCGATTGTTCCCGCGGCCGGAGCGATTCGCCCTTGAGCCGCAGACCGGTGCGGTCCGACTGATCACTGATCGAATATGGGGTGGAGAACAGGAGTTCGAACGCTTCCGGACCGAACCACTCCTGCTGCGCCCCTCTGCTAACGCGAAGCGTATCGTGCCGGGAAACTGTGTCCAGGATGCCGGGCCTCAGCCGCCGAGCGCGAGCGTCGCGCTCATCCTGCACCGGCAGAAGGTCACCTGCTTTCAGCCTGCGGCCCTCCAATCCTCCGAAGCGGCCGCGGACATCGGTGGCCGTGCTGCCCATTACCGCCGGAACGGCAAAGCCGCCTTGCAGCGCCAGGTAGGAGCGCGCACCAGTTTTCATCCCGCCGCACTTCAGCACGCCCCCGGCGGGCACTTCCACGGCTTCTCCCACCGGCAGGAGGCTGGTTCCGACCTTAGCGCCGCAGTCGGCACCGGCAAGCGCGACGATGCGCCGTTCTTCGAATTCGAGGGTTGCACCAAGCAGGGTCATCTCCAGTGCCGGCGCGTTGTCCGGATTACCAACCAAGAGATTGGCGATACGCAAGGACAGCCGATCGGCCGCGCCGACGACTGAGATCCCAAGGTGGGCATAGCCGTAGCGGCCGAGGTCCTGGATGCTGGAAAACATGCCCGGATTCTTGACGCGGATCGCCATATCTCAGAGCTGTGCCATGGCACTGAAGGTGGCACGGTCGATCGCCGAGAATCGTACCTGGTCGCCGGGTTGCAACCGCGTCGGCGGTTCGGCGCCGGGATCGAACATCCGCCAAGGTGTGCGTCCGATCAGTCGCCAGCCGCCGGCAGAATCCACGGGGTAGATCCCGGTCTGACTGCCGGCAATTCCGACAGTGCCGCCAGCAACGAATCCGCGCGGCGTAGCCAGCCTGGGCATGTGCAGCTTCTCCGGCAATCCACCCATATAGGCGAATCCGGGTGAGAACCCGAGGAAGTAAACCAGGTACGTGGCGGAGGAATGGATGCGGATCACTTCCTCCGGAGGGATCTTGGCGTGAGCTGCCAGATCCAGAAGATCGGGACCAAACTCCGGGTCGTAGCAGACGGGAACAGATACCACGTTGGATTGGGCTTCAGCCTGCGTGCTTTTCGCCTGCGCTGCTTGTTCGACGATCGCGGCTAACTCCTCGTGACTGATCCGCAGCGGATCGAAATCAATCAGCAGGGAAGTGTAACCAGGATGCAGGTTGCGGATCCTTGGGTCCTGCTTTGCGCGCAAGGCGTGAAACAGGCCGATCACGCGAGCGTGGAGCTCGGGCGAGATCGCATTGCCCAAAACCAGCAGCAAGGACGAGTCACTTGCAGGGATGACCTTCATGCCGGATTCCGGCGGACATCATAAAGGATCAAGCCGCGAACACGGCAAGAATCCCTGCGAAGCGCCCGATGCTCGGACGCCATCGCGGTTCATTCGCGATGGCGTCCGGGGAGGGGTGTTAGCTTGGCGTTACTGCGGGTAGGTGACCCAGCTCAACCGCTGTGGCTGCGAAGCTGTAACCAACGGCGTGCCGGCGTTAGTAATGTCCGACTGCGGCACCGACGTGGACGGGAACCACGGCGGGGCAAATCCGGCCTGAGTAAACCTGCG
>CAYOUY010000226.1:0-12490 GCA_964407245.1 uncultured Acidobacteriaceae bacterium | reverse complement strand
CATCTCGATCTCTTTTTTCAGTAGCGGATAGTGGTTCTTCCTGAACAACGTGATGAACTCATCCGCGTAGCCCCACTTCGCCTTGTAGTAGTACTCGGCGACGAAAGGCTTGTCGGGAGTCACTGCAGTGGCAGCTTGCGGCTCAGCCGCAAAGGCTCGGTTCGCCTCACTGGCAATCAACGACAGAACGAGCAGCAACATCACGACCAGATTACGCAGGGTCATAGTTTCTCCTCAGAGTTAGTTCTGCGATAGAAGCCGCATCTCGATGAAGTTTACTTCCGAAATAGATCCCAGGTCTCGAACGGCGCGAGACCCCTTCGGCACGCTCAGGGCAAGTTCAGGGCAGGCTATGCCGCTCCCGCTTGGATTCGGCAGCGGCGATTAGCCGAACAGTTCGCGCTCGACGCAGTGCAGGTCGTTGGCATCGAAGTAGGCCTGCGACCAGGCGTCGTTGGTGTACAGAAACATGCCGCTCTGGACCGCGGCCTGCTGCTTGGATTGCGGCTGCGTGCTCACCAGCGGCTTAGCAGAGGTTGACGCTGCAGCGGTACCGGCAGGTGACGCGGGTTGGCAGAAGCTGCCGGTTGCGCTTTACGCGAGGAACTCTTCGCCTGAGTTTTCCTAGTCGACGAGCTCTTCGCCTGAGTTTTCTTACTCATTGACTTCCCCAACCCCTCTCGCTAGCCCGACGGTGCACGATAGGCGATCAGCGTCTCGGGATAGAAGGTCACGCGACAGCCGATCACCTTGCCCTGCGGAAACAGTTTCCTCAGCTTGCGCGCGCTGAGCAGTTGCAGATGATCGTACGGCGTCCTGCCTAGCCGCTTCACCAGGCGGCGCTGCGACGTCTCCGGCAAGAGCTGCACCAAAGGCAAATGGTAATGCGGTTCGATAGGGTACCACAGGTTCGGCGTGGTGACGAACCACCCTTTGCCGACGCGCTGCACCTCCGCGGCGAAGCGCTCGACGTAATCGCTTCCCGGCAGGTGCTCGATCACCGCATTGGAGTAGACGATGTCGAACGACTTGTCAGGGAACGGCAGAGCACAGCCGTCAAAGACCACGGCGTCGACCCCGGGGAAGCTGCGGCTGTAATCTTCCACCTCGGCCAGCGAAATGCCCCCGCCGACAATGCGGGCGCGGTGCTCGTAGAACGATTCAAACTGCTCGTTCAGCCCGAGGCGCGTCCCCGTCGCGCCCACATTCAGAATGCGCATCTCCGCTGTGGGGCGAAGCAGGCGCAGAAACAGGCGATGCTTTTGCTCGCGCGACTTGCGGTGCAGATGCAGGAGCAGACGGTTCATGCCCAAAGCAATTCTATCGTTTGCACGCCGTGGCGATCGCTAGCTTGCGCCTGGCGGCGTTTGCGGCAGGCGCTCGTGGTGCCTACAATGTAGCCCATGCTGCGCTGCGCTCTCATGGTTCCAGCTCTCCTGCTGTTTTCGTGGATGCTGGCTGCCGGCGACAAGAAGGACAACGTGTCCGAGTCCTCGCTCAGCTTTGTTGTGCTGAAAGACGATACCGGCAAGCCCATCCGCAATGCTTCAGTGATTCTGCATCCGGTGGGAAAACACGGCAAGCAGGCGCGCACCGGCTTCGAGCTGAAGACCGATCCCGACGGCAAGACACACTTCGACGGAGTGCCTTACGGCGTGCTGCGCATCCAGGTGATCGCGCCGGGATTTCAGACCTTCGGCGATGACTACACCATCGGCCAACCCAGCCAGGAGATCACCATCCGGCTGAAGCGGCCTCAGGGACAGTACTCGATTTATGAGAAGCATGACGGCGACAGCGGAAGCACGCCGACGCATTATTGAGCCTGCGAATGTCCGCATATGGGGTGGAAGGGCACGGCTTCAGCCGTGCCGATAGCGGTACTGATTGAAGATGGGCTTCAGCCCCGGTTCACCGCGCTGAAGCCGGCTTCTCGAGGTCTGGTTTCGCCGGGCTAAAAAGCCCGGCGCTTCCACCGACAAACGGAGAATATGAGCAGTATTGCCATCACCGCACGCGCCCGCTGGACGGAACAGGACCGCTTTGCCGGCGAGGCGACCAGCGGTCATGAGATCAAGATGGACGCCGGCGCCGACAAAATAGCGAACAGCCCGATGGAGCTGGTGCTCATCGCGCTCTGCGGCTGCACCGCCAGCGATGTGGTGGGAATCCTGCGCAAGAAGCGCGAGCCCTTCACCGGCTTGGAAGTGCGCGCTGTGGCGGAGCGCGCCGAAAGCTTCCCGCGGGTTTACACCGCCATCCGGCTTACTTTCCGGGTCAGCGGAAATGTCACGCACAAGGCGATGGAAGATGCCGTGCGTCTGTCGAAGGAAAAGTACTGCTCGGTCTCAGCCATGCTGGAGAAGACGGCCAACATCGATGTGGGCATCGAGTATTGCTAGCGAAATACAGACGCGTTTCCCGTGCGAACGGCTCTGCTGGTGAGCATGATGGGCGTGCAGCTGTTCCCAAGACTGCGAATCAACGCTCCTTTCTGGTCTAAACTATCGATCAGCAAGACAATCCTGCAAGCCCAGCTTCGTCTGCGATACAGGATGAGTCGGTTCGACATCGAAAGGGCTGCGGTCGGAATGATTTCGTTGTTCGGCGCAATGCTGGCGGCGTTGCTGTCGTACTACGCGGTTTTTCCGTGGACGATTGACGGACCGGACATTGCTTTCGGCCGGCGAGTTGCCGTTTCCGCATTGATGAGCGGGCTGGCAATCGCAGGTATTTTCACTGTTGTGCAGTTCGTCCGCGGCAAGAGGTGGGCCTGGTGGAGCGCGCTGGTGACGGCGGCCATGGTCCTTGCCTTCGGCATGCTCTGTCTTTGGTGTGCCTTCTTTCCAAGCAATTATTTCGAGCGCTCGGAGACGGCGTTCCTGTGGCACGCCGGGCTGATGTTCGCCGCGCCGGCCGCTATCAGCGGCATGCTGCTGAGCCTGCCGCAGGTGTGCGGCAGGTTCTTCAGGAAGCACGCGTGACCGCAGAATAAGTCGGACTTCCTCTCCACCAACAATTCACTAACCACTATCCACGAACCACTATCCAGTGATGTAACGTAGTACTCGATGGGGCGCATCCACATTCTCTCCGAAAATGTCGCCAACAAGATCGCCGCGGGCGAGGTGGTGGAGCGGCCTGCATCCGTGGTCAAGGAGTTGCTGGAGAACGCGCTGGATGCGGGCGCGCGCCGCATTCGCGTCAACATCGAAGCCGGCGGCAAGAAGCTCATCCAGGTGACCGATGACGGCTGGGGCATGGTCCGGGACGATGCCCTGCTCGCCTTCGAACGCCACGCGACTTCCAAGATTCGCAATGCCGACGATCTGCTGAGCGTCGCGACGCTGGGCTTTCGCGGCGAGGCGCTGCCTTCGATCGCGTCGGTGAGCCGCTTGCGCCTGGAGACGCACGCGCCGGAGGACGCAGCCGGTACGGTCGTCGAGATCGCCGGCGGAAGGATTATCGCCGTTGAAGAGGCCGGTCTGCCGCTGGGCACGTGCATCACCGTTCGCGACCTGTTCTTCAACATCCCGGCGCGACGCAAATTCCTGAAGGCCGAATCGACCGAGCTCTCGCACATCGCGTCTCTGGTGACGCATTACGCGTTGGCCCATCCCGAGATGCATTGGGAGCTGCACGCGGCGACCAATGCGATGCTGATCGCGCCGCCGGTAGGCGATCACTCACAACGCATTTATCAGGTCTTCGGCAAGGAGACGCTCGACCAGTTGATTCCCGTGGCCGCACGGCAGGCGCTCGAGCACGTGGGCCTGCCGCAGCCGCCGCCCTGGCGCAGGCAGGAAGATGGCGAGGTTTCTGAAAAAGCCCCGGGCGAGATGCGCGTGCATGGCTTCGTTTCGAAGCCCGAGATCCAGAAGCTGAACCGTAATTCGATTTTCATATTCGTAAACGGGCGGCTGATTCGCGACCGGCTGGTGCAGCACGCATTGACCGAAGCGTATCGCAACATCATTCCACCGGCGGTGTATCCCGTCGTGCTGCTGTTCCTGGAACTGCCTGCCGGTGAAGTGGACGTCAACGTGCACCCGTCGAAGACTGAAGTACGCTTCCGCCAGCAGACCGCGATGCACGATTTCGTCCGCGACTCTGTGCGCGCCGCGCTAATGAAAGCGCGTCCAGTGCCACAGTTTGTGACCGAGATGCGCGCACATGCCACGGCAGGCCAGGCCCTCACGCCCGGATCTTTGACACCGGGAATCGAGCCCTGGGAGCCGCCATCGGACGACCGGGGGCTTCCGGCTTCCGCTCCTCGCCTTCCGGGCGCGGACATCCGGGAGCCGGGAACCGCAGGCTTCGCCTTGCACCCTCCTGAACCGCCGCCGATCTCCGCCCGATTTCAATTCGAAGGTGGAATCGCCATCGAGGCGAACGCAGCGATTCCAATCGCACGTGGCCTTGAGACGCGGCAGTTGGGCTCGGTTCCGGTCCTCGGCGCCGAGGCGGTTCCCGACAGCGGCTGCTCGCCGCCGCTTGAGGTTAACGATGCCGAGCCGACGCTGTCGTCGCTCGCTACGCTGAAGCCGCTGGGCCAGATTCGCAACTCGTTCATTCTGGCGGTGAACGAAGACGGCCTGTGGATCATCGACCAGCATGTGGCGCACGAGCGGGTGCTGTTTGAGCGCGTGCTGAAGCAGCGGGCGGCGCAGAAGGTCGAGAGCCAGCGCCTGCTGATGCCCATCGTACTCGAGCTGTCTCCGGCGCAGCAGGCCGTGTTCACCGAAATTTCTGAAGAGCTCATGCACAACGGATTTGAGGTCGAGCCCTTCGGCGCGCGCAGCGTCGCGGTCAAGGTTGCTCCGGCGGGAGTGGACGCCTCGGCCGTCGAGCACATGCTGCATGAGCTGCTCGATCAGTTCGCGCGCGAGGAGCAGTCTCTCAATCTAGAAAAAGTTCGCGCGCGCATTGCGGCCTCGATCGCCTGCCATGCGGCAATTAAGGTCAATATGCCGCTGGAACAGCAGAAAATGGCGTGGCTTCTGGCGGAGTTGGCGAAGACGGACCACCCGATGTCGTGTCCGCACGGCCGGCCCGTGGTGCTGCGGTATTCTGTGAAGGATATTCAGAAGGCGTTTAAGAGAATCTAGTCGCGAGTCGTGAGTCCTGAGCTGCGAGGTCTTGCACCCTTAAGTTTTGCTCACAACTCGGGACTCGCGACTCGGGATTCGTATGACTGACCTCGAACTCCAACAGCTTCGCCGCGAGAAATGGCGGCTGGATGGCAAGCCCATCCGGACGATCGAGAACGCGCGCGCTTTTCTTGAGGACGTCGGCTTCTGCCTGATGTATCCGCAGCGGCCGCCGCTGCTGGTGCCGACCTTCATGGGCGCGTTCGTGGGCTCGGACGATCGTCTGCCCGACTGGCAGCACGCTTTTGCCGATCCGCGGGCCGCCGAGGCGACAGAGTTGATGGTGCGGTTGCTGCGCGAGCGTGCTGCATTCGAGGCGAATTTGTTCGAAGAGAACAACGGGTTTCTCGTGGCCGCCTCGGCCTTCCCTTATTTTTATGCGCTGATGGGCGAGCGCAATCCCAAGCAGGCCCCGCGCGCCGGCACGCGCTCGCCGTACTCGCAACTGGCCTGTGACGCGTTCGGGCTGATTCAGCGCGATGGGCCGATCTCGAAGCAGAAGTTGTTGGAAAAGCTGGCCGGCGGCCTTTCCACCGCGGCTCTCGACAAGGCATTGGCTGAATTGTGGTCGAAGCTGCGCATCACGCGCGTCGACTACAAAGCGAGCGAAGGATCGGTGTGGGATTTGCTCTACCGCTGGGCGCCCGAAGAGGTCAAAGAGGGCGTGGGACTTTCCGTGCCCGAAGCGCTTTCTGCTCTGGTGTCGAAGTATTTGGATTGCGTGATCGCGGTGGAACTGGCCGAGATCGAAGCATTTTTTGGCAACTTCGTGGCCCGCTCGAAGGTGAGAGACGCCGTCAACGCCTTGCTGTCCGCGCGCGAGTTGAGCTTCGTCCACGTTGGGGGAAAATCCATGCTGCAGATCACTCCGGAGAAGGTGGCGGCAGCACCCGTCCCACGCAGTGCGACGAGATGAAATCTCGAATTGAATCCTGAAATCAACCCACGCGTGTCAGGCAACCCCAACCCAAAGCGTTATCGCGGGCGCCTCGCGCCTTCGCCCACTGGACTGCTTCATCTTGGCCACGCACGCACGTTCTGGATCGCGGCACAGCGCGCAGCGCAGCGCGGCGGCACACTGATTCTGCGCAACGAGGACCTCGACCCGCAACGCTGTCGCGCAGAATTCGTCGACGCCATGCTCGAAGACTTGCGCTGGCTGGGAATCCAGTGGTCGGAAGGGCCCGACTGCGGCGGTCCGTTTGGCCCGTACGCGCAGAGTGAGCGCCGGGAGTGGTATTTGCGGGCCTGGGAGAATTTGCGTAACCGGGGAACGATTTATCCGTGCACGTGCTCGCGCAAGGATGTCGCACTGTCAGCCGCCGCGCCGAACGAAGGCGATGACGAGCCGGTATATCCGGGAACGTGCCGGCCGCGAGGGCAGCGGAGCTTCGCTCCGCCAGGCCGGGTCGAAGACCCGGCCCCACACAATCAAAGGCGGGCAGCCGAGGCGGCTGTCCCTACATGGGCCGATCAGCCCGCGGGAGTGAATTGGAGATTTCATGTCCCCGACGGCGAGCGCGTCTGCTTCACCGACCTGCATCTCGGGCTGCAGGAAATGATCCCCGGGCGCGACTTCGGCGACTTCGTCGTGTGGCGGCGCGACGATGTGCCAGCTTACCAGCTCGCGGTCGTGGTCGACGACGCCGCTATGCAGATCACCGAGGTCGTGCGCGGAGCCGATCTGCTGAAATCGACCGCTCGGCAGATTCTTCTGTTTCGGGCGCTGGGACTTCCCGTGCCGGATTATTACCACTGCGATCTCGTACGCGACCAGGCAGGCATCCGTCTGGCGAAACGGCATGATGCATTGAGCGTCCAGAGATTGCGCGAGCTGGGCTGGACACCGGAGCAGGTGCGGAGCGGCAGGTCAGAGTGATGGTCGATCGCCTGACATTCGATCCGGTTGCGACAGTTGGCCGCGGAGCTTCGCTCCGCCTGACCGGGTCGAAGACCTGGTCCCACACCAGGCCATGTCCCTCACCGTGTACAATCTGTAGCTTCGCATGAACGACAAAACAGCCGAACAACCAGCCTCACGGAAACTGATTATCGCGATCGACGGGCCGGCGGGCGCGGGCAAGAGCACGATCGCGTCCCGGCTGGCGCGCAAGCTGGGATACGTGAACCTGGAGAGCGGCGCGATGTATCGCGCTCTGGCGCTGAAGGCGATCGAGAAGGACGTGTCATTCGAGGATGAAGCCTTGCTCGTGAAACTGGCCGAAGACTCGCGCATTCAGCTTGAACCCACGGTGGGTGGCAACCGCACGCTGCTCGACGGGCGCGACGTGTCGGCGCGCGTTCGCGAGCGCGACGTGACCGAAGCGGCGTCGCGAGTATCGGTTCATCCGGCGGTCCGGGCATGGATGGTGGCGCATCAGCGGGCCATGGGCGCGGGGGGCGGCATTGTGATGGAGGGCCGCGACATCGGCACCAAAGTCTTTCCTGATGCCGATCTTAAGATTTTTCTCGATGCCGACCCGGTGGTGCGCGAGCAGCGGCGATTGCAGCAGCAGAAGGTCAAGGGCGAGGTCGAGGCCAGCGTCGCTGCGGAACTGCGCGAGCGCGACCGCCGCGACCGCACGCGGTCCGTATCTCCGCTGGTGGCGGCATCGGACGCAGTGGTCATCGATTCGACCGCGATGAGCGAGGACGAGGTACTGGCGCGCGTTGAGGAGTTGGCCGAGAAGAAGCTGGGCTAAGACAGGTTTCAAAATGGCAAGGTGACAAAGTGTCAAGGAGAAGGGTACAAGTGTGCCACCTTGCCACGTTGCCACCTTGAAACCTGCCCCACTTAGTTTTCCGTCGGCTCGACTTTCTCTTTCGGTGCTGGCAGCGCTTTGGCCGGCTTCGATTGTTTCGCGCCACCCACTCCGCCTGTAACGCCGCCGCTCACACCCTCCTTGGGCCCGCCGCCCATCACCTTGCGTATCTCAATTCCGTCGTGTTCGTTGTTGAGCACAATGTGCGCAGCGCCGTTGCCCACGGTGCCGCTGGCGCTGCTCTGATGCTCGTCATTCGTGATCTTCAAGTCAGGGAAATCCGACTGAATCTCGCCGTCGCGCGTGCGCGCGTCGACGCGGAAACCGGCCCTGTCCGGAACTTGAAGCTGGATGTCGCCGTTGCGGCTGTCGATCTGCACGTTGCCCAGCGTGCGCATCCCCACTTCGATAGTGCCGTTGCTGTCCTGCAGGCGCACATCCCCGCTGACCTGGTCCAGGTGAATGTTCTTCGAGCGCGTGTTCAGATGAATCGGGCCCGCAATCTGGTCGGCCCGCAAATCGTCGGAGTCGAGTTCCAGAGCACCATCCAGGTGCGAGAACTCAAGATCGGTGCGTGACGACTTGAAGGTCACCGTTTTCCCGATCCGCGCCACTTTCACGCTCTCCTGAAATTCGCCGTCAAGTTGTGCCGAGCCTTTCACGTCGGTGACCGAGACCTCATTCACGCGGCCTTCCACGTGCGCGTCGCCCGAGATCTGCTCCGCTCTCACCGAGCCTCGTTGCTGGCTCACTTTAACGTCACCGTTCACATCTTCGACGGAGGTGTCGGAATGTTGCGTTGAAACGTCCACGTTCCCGTCGCGCCCGACCAGTTTCACATCGCCGCGGCGCGAAATGATCGAAACCGGCGCCTTCCGCGGCAGAGAGATGTCGAGATCAGTTTCGACCGGGTGATTGCCCGCGCCCTCCACTCTGGCGTCGAGCGTGACCAGGCCGCCGATCGTGGTGATTGTAGGCTTGGTTTCGCCGTTGTACTTGTTCGCATCGTCCTGATTGTCGGCCTTGATGCGCTTGCGCACCACGACTGTGATCTTGTTGTCGTCGGAGGCGTGCACACTCACTGCACCGTGATTGTCGATGACTTTCAGGTTCGTCCCGGCCGGGAAATCCTGCTCCAGGTGATCGTCGAAGTTGTAAGAGTCAGCGAACACGTCGGAAAAATCGCTGTCGTCGAAGTTGAGCTCATCGTGCAGTCCCGACCAGTTGACGCGCTCGAGCTGAGTTGCAATCAGCCCAAAGACCACGACCATGATGATCAGGAACACGCCGCCCGCCCCGATGCCGGGCGCGCGAGTTCCTTCGCGCCGCGCTTGCTGGTGTTCGAGCAGTTTGATCACGCCCCACAGAATCAGTAGCAGCGGCCAGTAGTGGGCAAACCACGTGCCAATGCGGCCCCACGAAAGCATGTGCAGGTTGCCCAACAGAAAAATCACGCCCACCACGATCAGTACAAACGGCCCGGCAAACGAGCGATGCCGCGGCGGTGGAGCTGCGGGCATCGGAGGAATCGGCGGCTGCGGCGGCGCAGGAGGTTGCACAGTGCTAGCCATTTTTCACCTCCCCGGAAGCCGGAGGTTGCGGCGGTGGTGGAGCCGGTGGTGGCGCACTGGGCGGCACTCCCGGAGGCAGCGGGCCAGTATGGCCTTCAGACGACGCGTTACTTTGCAACAACTTGATCACACCAACCACCAGCAAGATCGCGGGCCAGGTTCGGCCAAATCCTATGCGGGTCGTGGTGTCGAGCAGGAAGAGCACGCCAAGGGTCACGAGCATTGCCGGCGCCATCAGCCGGCGAGTACGGCAGCGTTCGCACATACATCGCGGAATGTTGCCGTGGATCAATCCCCATTGTTTGGCAAAAAGCCAGACGCCGAAGACGATCAGAAGTAAGGGCCAGAAGCGATCGAGCCCGAACTCGAAGAATCCGGCCGTGTGCAGCAGAAAGAGAACCCCCAGACCGATCAGCACAACCGCTCCAGCAGGAATCTTGGTTCCCTCGAACTTATCGCCGCCGCTAAAGGCTTGCGCCAGTCCCAGCGGATCGGGCGCAGGCTCGCCCATCTGGATCGCCTTCGCAGTGCGCACCGAATCGATGATCTGGTAGAAGTAGAAAAATCCGATCCCCAGCCCCAGCAGCATGTGCATATACCAGGGCACATCGGAGCTCTCGCCGACGATCAGCAACACCATGATCACCAGGTGCGCCAATCCCTTGGCGTATTGCGAGCAGTAAACAGCCCCCACGCCGAACGGGAAAAATCCGGCGAGGATTCCCGCAACGGCCGGATTCGGACCAGTACTCGGCGCCGGACGCGGCACTCCAACGGGCGCACTGACAGGGGCGTATGGCGGCTGGCCAACCGGTGCGTACGGCGTTTGCCCGAGCGGCGCAAATCCTGCCGCCGGCGCGGTTCCTTCCATGCGGGCGGCCAGACACGACTCGCAGTAAATCACGCCGCGAACGTCGCGGGTGCATTGGTTACAGAGTGGCTTGCCGCAGCTGCGGCAGAAGGCCACTGCAGCAGTATCGCTGTGCGTGGCGCAGTTCATACGAACCTCCTGTACGTGGTCACCGACACTACAGGCAGATCGCAAAAGTTGAGACCTTGACCGGCGTGAGCGCTGGCCAGAATGATACGACTATCGCTCTGGCTATAGTTGCGCTCTTCCTGCTGCTTCTGCTCAGGCTGTTGTGATGTGTCGTTCTTGTTCCCCTTGGGTTTGGCCGGGCTCGTCTCGCCGGGTTCGGCAGGCGCCGTGCGGCGGAATTCGCGCACCCGCGATTCGACCTCGTAGACGATCCGGACGTTTTCGTAATAGCGCACCACCCGCGCCTCGGTGGCGTAGAAGGTGTGCCGCAAGGCAGCGGGCTTCAGGCTGATCTGGCGCAGGTCGGCCGGTTTCACCCCGGCGACCGTCAGGCCTACCGACAGCGCAAAGAATGCCATGCCGAACGACATGGCAAAGCGCGGCTGGCGAACCGTGGCCCAAATCGGAGCCCAAACCGAAACAACGACTGGCTGAAGCACCGTGGCTTCAAAGCGCTCCCACCACGACATGCGCGGCTGGGCAGCGCGTTCCGCTGCCGGCAGGCGCTGGGTGTCAACGCCCGTAGTCGATGCCAGGATTGAATTGACCAGACCGGCTGGAGGCTCCACCTCCGTGAGACCCTTCAGCCAGTTGCGGCCCGCCTCAGCTTCGGCGAGCAGCGGGCCGCACGCCGGACAAACCCGGGCATGCGCCTGGAAGCGGTCGAGCTCGGCCCCGCTCAGGGCGCCGTCAATGGCGTCGGAGAGCAGCAGGTCGAACTCGTGACACTGCATTCCGTTGCTGGTATGGTCTGGCATCACATCACCTGCCTATAGGTACGTTGTAGGAGGCGGGCTAGTTCCGCCCGCCCACGATTTATTCGACTTTTCACAGTTCCCTCCGGCACCTTCAGAACGGTGGCAATTTCGCGATAATCCAAATCCTGTAAGTCCCTTAGAATCACTGCCTCCCGAAGCTCGGGCGAAATCCTGGCGAGAGCGGCGTGAACGGTTTCCGAGACCTCCCGCTGCCGTACATGGGCGTCGGGGGGCGCGGATTGGTCCTGAATTTGCTCACTGAGCGGCTGCGCGTCCTCGTGCTCGGACGCGGCTGTATCCATGGAATCGGTCACACGGTCCTGCTTGGTCTTGCGGAAATGGTCCACCAGCAGGTTGCGCGTGATGGTCGTGACCCAGGTGATGAAAGCTCCCTTGGTGTGGTCGTAACTGGCGAGCGTGCGGTACATCTTGATGAAGACTTCCTGGGTGAGATCTTCGGCGTCGTCGCCCGACCCGGCGAAACGGTAGCAGATGTTATAGATCCTCCGGTTATAGGTGCGCACGATTTCCTCCCAGGCGGCGGCGTCGCCGGCGATACAGCGCCGAACCAGCATGGCGACGACATGGACGTCTTCCACTTGCGCTCCCCGGATCTATAACTTAAAGCTAAAGCGGCTATCTGTCGCCCCTCGACTCTGTCATGCTGAGCGAGGATTGAGCTTCGCGAACGCGAAGCTCAACTGCAGTCGAAGTTGAGGCGTCTGCGCGGCGTTTGAGCCGCGCGCCGAAATCCTGAGCTTGTCGAAGGACCGCATCCCTACTCCAGATAAGCTCCGCCGAGACAACAGTCGTAGCTTGCCCCCACAAGACAGTACGCGAATGTGCAGGGCAAAGTTCTGGCGCGTAAGTTTCTGTGGGACAGGGAATTGTAGCAGCGGAAGGCTTTGGTTCGGCTTAGCGCAGCGGGTGCAGACCTGGGCAGAGTGTCAGATAGGTTGTCATCCTGAGCGAAGAAATGGGCTGCGCACAGCGCCGCGCGTTTCGGAGTCGAAGGACCCCTTACCTGCTCACGGTGAGATGAACCCTGCGAGGCGTTCTCTCTTTGCAGTGTCCCGGGTGAGAACTCCCTGCCAGGCCGGTGACACTGCCGGCAAACACGCGGTCCTTCGCTCAGGATGACAAAACCACGGGCATTCACGGAAGGCAAGCAGAAGACAAAAAAGTGGCGCACCGCAGTGCGCCACTTGAG
>CAYOUY010000225.1:0-18609 GCA_964407245.1 uncultured Acidobacteriaceae bacterium | reverse complement strand
TAGATCGACGAACTGCTGATCGGAACCAGCCGAGAGAGCATTCCTTTGCGGTCGAGAAAGTAAATGAAGTTTGATTCTAGCGGCGTGTCCGAAGAAAAGTAGAGCCCTTGCGGCATAGCAACGAGCGCAACCGCCCGTGCCTGCTGGTTGCCTTGCAGCACGGCCTCGACGCGGCTGAAATCGAAGGCGGCGCGCAGAATGCGGCATTCGTCGCCGTAGTCTCCGGTCAGCACCCAGAGACAGTTTTCCCACGGGTCAAGAACAATGTTATGCACATGGCGAATCGCGCCCTTGGGAAACGTGTAGACAACGCTCCACGTCCTTCCGCCGTCGCTTGAACCGTAGATGTGCACTTTATCCCGGGCGGCGTTGTCGAAATATTCTCCCCAGTAAACGGCGCCGCCGGGCACGGCTGTGATATGCAAGGGGCGCGTGCCTCGAGTAAGTGTGTAGGCGATGCGAAATTCATTGTCGTTGCTGGTGCGCGCAATAATCGCCCCGGGAATCGCCGCGACGTGCGCGCCGGAGGGCAGAATCGCCAGGGCATGAAAGCCATCGCGAAACAGGCGAGCGGTCAGAAGGTTTGTCACCGAGACGCGTCGATGCCAAGCGGGACGGAACTCGGCAACGGGCTCCCAAGCGACCGCGGCAGGATTTTTAACGCGTGCACGCAGCAGTTCATAGTCGCGGGAAGCGTAAAGAAAATCGCCGTCCCAAGCCAGCGCTCGCAGACCTGGGAAACGGCTGGTGCGGACCAGAGTCTCGCAAACCAGAGCCTCGTTCAGGGTAGCCTCCGAGCGGACATCTTAGCCGGAACGACTAGGACCTACAATCAGCCGCCGTCAGGCAAGAACGCTTTCAGGCAGAAGCAGCTTCCACCCGATTTTTCGAACTCGGAGGTATCGACCGTGACGGTTTTCAAGCCCTCCCGATGAAGGATCGCTTCCAGCTGGGGCGTTGTGTATGGCGTGATATAGGTGCTGCCGGCTACGATTCCGTTTCCCATGAAGCGGTGGGCCTCGTCCGCAGTGAGCAAATGAATCCGCTTCCAGTTTTTGTGAAGAGCAGAGAGCGCCATAGCCGAGAATGCTCCTGGAAACACCAATGCGGCTTCGTTGTTCAGCGGACAGAGGCAGGTGTCGAGGTGGTAGCAGTATTCGTCGACCAATTGAAGTGGTATGACGGAGATTCCCATTTTGGACATCGCGGCAGCAAATTTCTCGACACCGCCCTGGGTGCTGCGGAAACCATAGCCTGCATACACGCGGGAATCGTCCGGATGCCAGAGCAGATCGCCGTGGCCTTCGAGAAAGTCACTGCCCCAATCGATGTCAATCACCTGGTAGCCGCGATTGCGGAACCAGTCCACATAGAAGGGGACTTCGCGCTGCCGTGATTCGTGAACCATGCGGCTGGGGACTATAAATCTCCCGTACCCTTCTTTTTCGCCCACGAAGACTTGGTTGGCGGCAAAAACCATGTCTTCGAGTCCTTCTGCGGGCGTTATGGTCTCGACCTCGCATCCGCTTTGCTGCAAAACACTACAAAGCGCGTCCCATTGTTTGCGGGCTTTCACGCGGTCCACTGCGGATTC
This sequence comes from uncultured Acidobacteriaceae bacterium, assembly GCA_964407245.1. GTDB lineage: Bacteria > Acidobacteriota > Terriglobia > Terriglobales > Acidobacteriaceae > Sulfotelmatobacter. The sequence continues at coordinate 17,015 of CAYOUY010000225.1, read as the reverse complement.
TTGCGACGTGTAGGGGTTTTTTTGATCCACCACATCGAAATAATCCGGTGGACAGAGCAGCACCTTGGGCATGACAACTGATAGTAGCTGGCCCCGTGCAGCGTGAGCAAGGCAGCGCCAGACGGCTGGTCGGCATTTTCTGCCGACTATTCGGCGAAACGGGAGAAGCGCAAAAACGACTGAGGCGGCTCACTACCTCAAATCGATCTAACTCGTGGCGATGTCTCGTGGCAAGCAACGTGCTCCCACTTCGCCAATCCAGTCTGCTCCCTTGATGGGGAGCACAGTAAAGGCAGTCAAGTCATGCTCAGTGAATGCGCCAATTCGCAATGTTCGAAACCGTTTCTCAAGCTGAGGGAAGGAAAGCTGTTCCTGGTGGAGACCGAACGCTTGACCAAATCGGGAGAGCCAATCCCCCCATCCCTCGTTCGCGCCCGTCAACAGCAACGGCATGTCGAGCACTATTGGCTGTGCAACGAGTGCGCTGCGCAGTGGACCCTGACTTACGACCGTGAACGGGGAATCGTGCTGGCCCCTTTGCGTCGGCCGGTTGTGGGTGTGGGTGCAGCCGCTGGCGCAGTTCGCACCGGTGCGGCTTAGCGGATCCCTGGATGTAGCCATCTTTCTTCACACGTAGCCGTCATCCTTCCACACCTTCCAGTCTTCCCGGACGGCGTGCAACATCTGCTCCGTCGCTCTGTGCAGCCACTTCCCTTTCTGCTTTTCCATGTGGCGCAGGATGGATTTGCGCGCGGCCTTCGTCCCCAGATGAATATTCGCCGTCTCCCAGCCCATGGCATGAAGCAGCCGGAGTTCTTCGCCTTGTGCCTTCAGGTCGGCCAGTTCGATGCGTGAGCAATGCGGGCTGAGGCGGCGCACAATCCAGCGTCCGCGCAGCTGGACAAAAGGGTCGAGGCAGCGGACGGCACGGCTGATGATCGCCTGATAGAGAATTTCCGAAGGCCCGCTGTGATCCATGGCCCAGTAGCTGGCGGATGAGACCAGTGCTTTGGCCTCGCGGGCAATGCGCGCCCCATTCCAATCGGCGATAGCTACGTAGCGGGCATGCCCAAGGCTCCCCAGACCCGCGACGCGGTGCGCCAAACGATACTGGAGGTCACGCGCGGGCATGAGGTGCTCGATGGCGTCAATGGCGCTGATCGGCGCTGGGTCTTTCAAAGTCGGAAGGGCATCCATCTTCGCCCAGAAGCGCACTGGGTCGCGCAATTCGCTCTCGGCAATCTGCCGCAACCAGGTATGGGTCTCCACGAGGACGAACGGTCTGCCGTGCTCCAGCAGGCTTTCGCGATAGCCGTCAAGGATAGCGTCGCAGATATCTGTGTGCTTGAGCTGCAGGCGTCCAGCCTCGCAGGCCAGGTGAGCGCTCACCGCCAGACGGACGAGGTCATTCGCGTAGGCCATGGGAAAGGCCTCGTCGAAGTCGTTGACACCCCAGATCAGCCGCCCTTCTACGTCGCGCCAGCTGCCGAAGTTCTCGACATGCAAGTCGCCCACAGCCAGGACCTGTGGCGCTCCAGTCAGCTCGGGACAGACCTTGGGCCACACCTGTGCCCAGCGATAGTAGGAGGCGCGCAGAAAAGGAAATACCGCCACCTTCATGTTTTGGTGTTTTAGGCGGAGATCCTTCTTGACCAGACCGGTGCGGTGGCCCAGCCAATCTTCAAACTGGCGGCTTGCCTTGACGACGTTCATGCGCGCAACAATAGCGAGCACGCGAGCCGCAAGTCAAACCTTCCGGTCGCCCAATGCAGACCCGCCCCTCTCAGTTTTCGAAGGGCGGGAGACTGCACCTCCGGAGGTTGCCCAAGGGCAACTTCCGGCTGATGAAACCTACTTCTTGTAGTACCCGGCGTTCTTCTCGATGAACTCCTTCTTCTCCTCGGGCACATCTTCCAGGGCGTGGATCGAATCTGAAGTGCAGGCCGGAATGCAGGCGCCGCAGTCAATGCAGCCCTCGGGATCCACATACATCTGAGTGGCCGCTTCGAAGTCGGGCTCGTCCTGTTTAGGATGGATGCAGTCGGTGGGGCAGACCTCGACGCAAAGAGAATCTTTGATGCACGTATCAGTAATTATGTAGGCCATGGTCAGTCGGTCTCCAGATTGAAATGTGCGCTTGGGATAGCCCCGCACGCTTGCTCGAACAGCAGTGTAGGAGGCGGAACTCGGAGAGGCCGTGATTTCGGTCACAGTCGGCTGTGCGTCAGCGGGAAAAATAGCTCTGTTAGCGTAAGTTTTTTCTTTGAACGGTGCCCTCTGCTTCAACTTCGATGATGATGCAAATCACGCAGAACTGTGACGGCTGTCACAGAAATGCCAAGGTAATAAGACTTAAATAGCCACAATTGAATTAGGCCTTCTAGTCATAGGATCGCCCGGCTCCACCCACAGAACCCCACAAGCCGTTACCCCAGACGGCAGGAGCCGGGCGCTTGAAGGCTCAGAACGAAACGGGGCTTGTCTTTTCTTTCCAAGAACCGCTCAGCAAGGGGCACAAGACTGTGTGCTCAAGGACACACTGTGCCTGCCCAGATACGGAATCTTCCTTTCCAGTTTAGCCTAAGCTAATTGTTTTCACTCAGATAGCCTTTGGTTCCAATCCTGCCATCAGCAAGGGTGCCTGCAAGTAAGCAGGCGTCGAGACCCGCAGGAGGGCATCATGCAAATGGCAATCACGTTCATGGCGGTAGTGGCGGGGATGGTCTTTTCGTTGGCGGTGGCGCTGCTGGTGGAGGAGATCATTTTCGGACAAGTGTTCCGCCTGTTGTTTGCTTCGGGAAGGCGGGCTGCGGGCGGGTTGACTTCGGGAAAGCTGTCTCCGCAGGTTGTCGCGGTGAAAGTAGGGCGCGAGCGGTAGGTAGGTCCCCCAAGAGAACAGAAAAGGAGAACGACGATGCTGGCGTTGAAGTATTTGCTGATTGCCGGTGGCCTCGGGATGATGCTCGCAGCTTTTAGCATCCTGGGCCATGACCTGTATCGCGAACTGTTGTACCGGAGAGCGCTGGCCACACCTGGTGCGGGACAGCTGCCGCCGCTTCCGCAGTGGCGCTGGCGCACATCGCTGGCGCTGGTTTTGCTCGCTTGGGGACCGATTCTCTTGGCGTTCAGCATTGTGGTCGTTCCCAGCGGCATGGCCGGAGTCCGGATCAGCCAGACCAGCGGCACGTTGCCAGGAACTCTCTATCCCGGCGTGCATTTCGTAACGCCGCTCGTTGAAGATGTCGCGCTGTTCGACACGCGCGATCAGGTGTTCACTACGGGAGTTTCCGAAGACGGAAAGAATGCCGCCGCGAATGTCGCGGGCAAGTCACAGTTGCTCGACGTTCAAGCCAAGGAGGGACTCACGCTCGGCCTCGCTATCACGGTACGCTACCGGCTCGATCCCAAGCACCTCGACTACATCCAGAGCAATTTGCCCCGGCCGGTGGAGAAGGAAATCGTTCCGCCAGTCGTGGCCAGCGTGTGGCGCGAACTCGTGCCCAATTACACGGTGCGCGATGTCTTTTCAGCGAAGCGCGAGGAGGTCCGGCAGCGCGCTGCGGGCCTGATCACACAAAAACTGGCGGCCGATGGCATCGTGGTGAAGGAAGTCATGCTGCGCGACATCCAGTTGCCGGAAGAGTATGCCAAGGGCCTGGAAACACTGCTGTTGAAAGAGCAGGAAAACGATCGGATGAGCGTGGAGACCGAGCTCAAACAGAAACAGGTCAAGATCGCGGAGCTGGAAGCCGAGGCCACCAAGGTCCAGCAGATCAAGCAGGCCGAGGGTGAAGCGCAAGTGCACGTTCTGCAGGCCAAGGGTGAATCGGACGCCATGCAATACACCCTTCCGCTGAAAGAAAAACAGATTCAGCAGAGCAAGCTAGAGGCCGAAGCACGCAAGGAAGCGACCATCCAGAATGCGGAAGCTGCGGCGCAGGCCAAGGTGATTGACAGCAAAGCTGAGACCGAGCGGCGGAAGTTGCTGGCCGAGGCCGAAGCCGATCGCATTCGGGTGACCGCGGCGGCCGATGCGGAACGGCTGCAGAGCGAGGCGGCGATTCTGAAACAGAATCCGCTGCTGATTAACAAAATCGTGGCCGAGCGCCTGTCCGACAAGTTGCAGATCATGATGGTTCCCGCCGACGGCAAGTTCTTCATGAACGATGTGCTGAAGAGTATGAACATGGCGAACGCGGCGGCCGGTCAGACGGAGCAGCAGGAAGAACGACCGCAGTAACAAATCCCCGCCCTTCGACAGGCTCAGAGCTGGCTTTCTGGCAACAGACGCCAGAAGTGGGGCACCCGCAATGAGAATCACGGTGTCCAAACAGTACAGAGGTAGGAGGCCGGACTCGTGCGCGCGCCGGTTTATAATTCGGCCATCCCAAAGGTCATTTTGAACATGGTGAACCGCCCGACCCGGTCAGCGCAGCCAGGGATTCTGCCCCTATTCTTCTTCCTGATCGCGGTCGTTATCGCGTCCGCGATACCCGCGCAAGCCGCCGACTGGAGCGTGCCTGAGGAGCAACTCGCGCGCAAGATCGTGGCCGCGACGGGACCGGGCGCGGCGGCAGTTACGGTGGAGAATCACTCTTCGCTCGGAAGGCGCGATCAGGAGATCATTCAGAACGGCCTGCGCGATGCGCTGGAAAGGCTCGGGCTTCGTTTTGTGCAGGCCGAACAGGCCTCAGCGACAGTCAGCATCTCGCTTTCGGAAAATGCAGCATCGTACGTCTGGGTGGCTCAGATTCACCAGGCTGCGGGCGAAGGCACAGTCGTGGTGGTTTCGGCGGTGCGCCCGGAGGGCTCGAGTGCCGCGCGTGATTCCATGCCGCTCACCCTGCGAAGAATCCCGTTGTGGTCGCAGGAAGATCCCATTCTTGACGTAGCCGTCCTGGAAGAGAATGCTGCGCCAATTCATGTCGCAGTTCTCGATCCGGAAAAAGTCTCTCTCTACCGGATGCAGTCGGAGAAGTGGCAGCAGGAGCAGGCGCTGCCGATTGTTCATGCCAGGCCGTGGCCGCGAGATTTGCGGGGGCGCCTCATTCCATCGCGGGATCACCTTCTCGACGTTTTTCTCCCCGGTGTGTTCTGCCGCAGTGCGGCAACATCGCCGTTGACGCTCACTTGTCGCGAAAGCGACGACCCTTGGCCTTTGACCGCCGGAACGCAGAACGGAGTGGCTTCACCCGTTTTTCCCGGTGCCGGGTCTTCTGCTTCTGTTCCGGCCGTCGTGCCTAGCGCAAGCCCCCCTCAGATGAAAGCCTTCTTTGCACCGACGCGGAACTTTTTCACCGGCGCGCTGACTCCCGCTATCGGCAAATTCACGACTGCGCCCAAGTTTTATTCCGCCGCACCGCTGCCGCGCGATAAGTACACGCTTTGGCTCTTCGCCGCGACCGATGGTCAGGTGCACCTGATCGACGGCATAAGCGACCAGACTGCGAAGCTCGGATGGGGCAGCGACCTGACCAGCGTGAAAACTTCGTGCGGCGCGGGCTGGCAGGTGTTGGCCACGGCCTCCGCGAATGACGCTGGAGATTCGGTTCGAGCGTTTGAATTTCCCGATCGCGATCCCGTCGCAGTTAGCGCCGCCGTCGAGTTCTCGGGCCCGGTTACGGCGATATGGACGGAATCCAGAGGCGACTCGGCCGTCGCAGTATCAAGAAATCGAGAGACAGGGACCTATGAAGCTTTTCGTTTGGTGTTGTCTTGCAGTCAGTAGCCTGCTGGTTGCAGCGCTGGCGGCAAGCGCGGAGACGCGGCCGCAGTACGGGGGCAGGCTGCGTGTCGCGATGCACGCAACGCCAACGTCCATCGATCCAGCAGATGCAACCCAGGCGGATTCGTTTGCGCGTCGCAACCTCTCGATGCTGATGTTCGACACGCTGGTCACCAACGATGAGCACGGGCGCCTGCAGCCTTCTTTGGCGACATCCTGGCAAAGTGCCCCCGGTAATCAGCGTTGGCAGTTCCGATTGCGTCACGGAGTGAAGTTTCACGACGGCACGCCGCTGACTGCGGAGGCGGCGGCAACATCCCTGCGTGCGGCGAATCCTGCGTGGAAGGTGTCTGCGGACGGTGATTTAGTCATCCTCGAATTGGAGACCTCGAATCCGGAATTGCCGGCAGAACTCGCGTTGCCAAGGAATGCGATTGTGAAGAGAAACGACGGCGGCCGGACCAGCGGAACCGGGCCGTTTCACATCGTGGACTGGCAGCCGGGGAAAACACTAGCGCTGGCCGCGGAAGAAATGCACTGGCGCGGGCGACCGTTTCTTGACGCGATTGAAGTTGAAATGGGCAAGAGTGAGCGCGATCAAATGTTGGCGCTGGAGTCGGGCCGCACGGATCTGGTCGAGGTGGGAGCAGAACAGGCGCATCGGGTATCGCTCGAAGGACGCCGGCTCGCGAGCTCCGCTCCGGTCGAATTGCTGACCTTAGTATTCGCTCGCGACGTACAGTCACCAGACGAAAAACTCCTGCGCGACGCGCTCGCGCTGAGCGTGGATCGCGGGTCAATTCGCAGTGTGCTGCTGCAGGGCGCCGGACAGTCGGCAGGCGGCGTACTTCCAACTTGGATCAGCGGCTATGAATTTGTCTTTCCAACCGAAGCCGATTTGTCGCGGGCGCGTCGCGAGCGGGAACAGGTGCGCAGTGCCGCCACGTGGACGCTGGGCTACGATGGCAATGACCCGCTGGCTCGATTGATCGCCGAGCGCATCGCGCTGAATGCGAAAGATGCTGGGCTCTCCCTGCGGCCCACTCCGGCTGCGACCGCGGATGTGCGCTTGGTGCGAATTGCGCTTACTTCTGTTGATCCGTGGATCGCTCTGGCGAACATCGCGACAGCAGTTGGAGCTTCTGTTCCGAGCCGCGGAAGCATTTCGATCGAAGACCTTTATGCAACGGAACAGTCGGTGCTGGCCATGCAACGCGTCATTCCGCTGGTTCACTTGCCGGCATCGTACGCGGCCTCAACTTCCTTGAAGAACTGGGTGGTGCGGGCGAATGGAAGCCTGAACCTGGGCGACGCCTGGATGGGGAGTGGCAAGCCATGATCCGGCGCAAGCTGCTGGCGGTGTTTGCGCTGACGATCTGCGTATCCGTCGCCGCAGTCGCGGGGCTGGTGCTGGCGCTGACACGCCGTGCATTCGAAAAGAGTGAGGATCAACGAACCGCGGCTTTGCTGGCTCAATTTCAGCGCGAGTTCAACCGGCAGGGTGAAGAAGTCGTTCGACGCGTGCAGACCATCGCAGCGTCGGAGCAGATAACTCGCATGGAGACCGCAATCGATCGCGCGCCTTCCGATGCTGCCGCGTACTTTGATCTGGCACGCTCGCTGGCAGAGAACTATCAACTCGACTTCCTCGAATTCGTTGACGGTCGAGGAATCATCATTTCTTCGGCCCAGTGGCCGGCCAAGTTCGGGTATTTAGAAAATGCGTTCGACGTCCTGGCGACGGCCGGCCAGCAGCAGGCGTTTCTCAAACTTGAAGAGATGCAGGATTCCAGCACTCTCGGTCTGTTTGCCGCTCATGCTGTCGGGGCTGGCGAGCACAAGGTATATGCCATCGGGGGACGGCGCCTGGACAAGAATTTCCTGACCGCTCTCGATTTGCCCGCGGACATGAGGGCACTGCTTTACCAGAATCGCGGCGATCATTTTTCAGCCGACATGCTGCTGGATCCGTCATCGGGAACTGCTGACACAGCACATCCTGCTGAAAAGCTTGCTCCGCTCATTGACGCCGTGCTGCGGTATCAACAGGAAATGACGGGAGTGATTCAGTGGTCTTCGAATCGGGCGGAGGACGAAGTCTTTCACGCGATTCCGTTGCGCGGACTAGCAAAGGCTGGATCGGCAAAAGACGAAACCGACAAGGGCGGGCCGCTTCTGGGAATCCTGCTCATCGGCCACTCGCGTCAGTCGTATGTGGAGTTGAAGTCGCGCATCGGAGCGTCGGCCCTGCTCGTGGGCGGCGGCGGAATTGTGCTCGCGATTCTGTTCAGCAGTTGGGTCGCAGCGCGCGTAACACGTCCCGTGGAACAGTTGGCGCGTGCGGCACAAGAGGTTGCGCAGGGCAATTGGGACGCGCGGGTCGAAATGCGAGGCCACGATGAACTCTCACAACTCGCCGAGTCGTTCAATCGCATGACGAGCCAACTGCTCGAACAGAAAGAGCGTTTGGTGCAGGCCGAGCGCGTCGCCGCCTGGCGCGAACTGGCGCGGCGTTTGGCGCATGAACTCAAGAATCCACTATTTCCGCTTCAGCTCACGGTGGAAAATCTGATTCGGGCCCGCTCGCAAAGCCCGCAGCAATTCGACGAAATGTTCCAGGAAAGCTCGCGCACGCTGCTGTCGGAGATCGCGAACCTGAAGGCAATCATCGGTCGATTCAGCGAATTTTCGAAGATGCCGCATCCTCAGTTGCAGCCCGTGCCACTTAACGACCTGCTGCGTGGAGTCGCGCAGTTGCATCAGGCACAACTCGAGGCTCCCGGACGCCCGCCGATAGCGTGCCGACTCCAGCTCGACGAAACCCTTGACCCGATCATGGCCGATCCGGAATTATTGCACCGCGCGGTTTCGAATCTGGTGCTCAATGCCATGGACGCAATGCCGAACGGCGGAACGCTCACGCTGCGCAGCCGCGGCGACAATTCGAAAGCGATCATCGAAGTCGCCGACACCGGTTCGGGGCTGACGCGCGAGGAGTGCGAACGCATCTTTACTCCCTACTACACGAGTAAACAGCACGGAACGGGTCTCGGACTCGCAATCGTGCAGTCGGTGGTAAGTGATCATGGAGGAAGAATCAGCGTGCAGAGCCAGCCGGAAAAAGGGACAACATTCGTGATCGAATTGCCGCGAAGCATTGAGGGCTTGAGCGAGGGGGCGTCAGTGGGCAGTGATGTTCAGAACGGCGGATCGAAATAAAGCAGGAGGGCAGTTGCCATCCAAAGCACATCTACTCGTCGTGGATGATGAAGCGAATACTCTGGCGTCGCTGTCACGCGCCTTCCGCCTGGCCGGACATGAAGCCACGGTCTGCGACGACGCGGCGAAGGCTTTGGAGTTGGCGAAGAAGCAGAAGTTCGACCTGATCTTCTCCGATGTAGTCATGCCCGGCAAGGACGGGCTCACGCTGCTCGAAGAACTGAAGCAGCAGGGGGTCGCGGCGCCCGTGGTCATGATGTCGGGACAGGCGCACATTGAAATGGCGGTGCGCGCTACCCGGCTTGGTGCGCTCGATTTTCTCGAAAAGCCCATCTCCACCGACAAACTGCTGCTCACGGTAGAGAATGCGCTCAAGTTACAGCGCCTCGAGAGTGAGAACCGGCAACTGCGCCAGCGCCTCGGCAAGCACGAGATCGTCTGGCACGGCGACGCCATGCGCCGCGTAATGGCACAACTGGAGCGCGTAGCAGCCAGCGAGTCGCGAGTGTGCATTCTCGGCGAAACCGGCACGGGCAAGGAATTAGTCGCGCGGACCATCCACGACCGAAGCACCCGCTCAGCCGGGCCGTTCGTGACGCTGAATTGCGCGGCCGTCCCCGCGGAGTTGATCGAGTCGGAACTTTTCGGGCATGAGAAGGGCTCGTTCACCGGGGCATCCGGACGCCACGTCGGAAAATTCGAGCAAGCAGATCGGGGGACGATTTTTCTGGATGAGATCGGTGACATGCCGCTGAACATGCAGGCCAAGCTGCTGCGCGTGCTGGAAGAGGGTGAGGTCGAACGCATCGGCGGCGACAAGCCGATCGCCGTCGACGTGCGCGTAATCGTGGCCACGCACCGCGATCTTGAGGCGCGTGTTCGTGAAGAAAAATTCCGCCAGGATCTGTTTCACCGCATCTACGTCTTTCCACTCGTGCTTCCTCCATTGCGGGAACGGCGCGAGGACATTCCCGCACTGGTCGAACATTTTGCGGCGCAGGTATGCGCGCAGAATGGTTGGAAAGCCGTTCCGTTCACGGCAGAAGCGATGAGGGCGCTGGAGGCGCACTCGTGGCCGGGCAACGTTCGTGAACTGCGCAACATGGTGGAACGGCTGATGCTGCTCGCCACCGAAGGTCAGGTCGATTTGGCGACGGTTCAACTTGCCCTGCCTAAAGCAGTCTCCGGAATGCCGGCTTCGTTTGCGATTGGGTCTGGCGCACTTGCCGACCGCGTGCAGTTATTCGAACGCGAAGTGATTCTGGCGGAACTGAAGCGCAGCCACAACAACGTGAGTCTGGCCGCGAAAGCTCTTGGGCTGGAACGCAGTCACCTGTATAAGAAAGCGGAGCAACTCGGAATCGATGTCCGCGCCTTGCGCCGCGAACAGGAGTGAGCCAGTTGAGAGCACACCTACAACCAGAAAACTTGCGGTCGGCAAAGACAGTTTCGATATTGTTCTTCCTCTTCATCTTCCCTTCATATCTGTTTGCCAGCGAACCGCCATCACCGCCCATTTATGGAGTGCGAATGGAGCAGGCGTGGATCCCTATGAAGGACGGCGTACGTCTCGCTGCGACGCTGTACCTGCCGGATGGAGCCAAGCCGGGCGACAAATTTCCGGCACTCCTCGAATACCTGCCCTATCGCAAAGATGACGGCACGGCTGCCGGCGATTATCCCCGGCACACATATTTCACCCGGCGTGGCTACGTCAGTGTTCGCGTCGATATCCGTGGCTTCGGCGCGAGCGAGGGAGTTGCGCCAGAGCGCGAGTATTCAGAACAGGAGCAGGTGGATGGCGAACAGGTCATCGCATGGCTGGCGCATCAGTCCTGGTCGAACGGGAACGTCGGCATGTTCGGCATTTCCTGGGGCGGATTTAACGCGCTGCAAATGGCGATGCGGCATGCTCCGGGGCTGAAGGCAATTCTCGCGATCCACGCCACATCAGAGTTGTTTCACGATGACGTTCACTACGTGGACGGGATTGCCCACATTGACGAATTCGAATTGAACATGGACATGGCGGAGGGCTGGGTCGGTGCTCCAGATTATTCGCTCGACGAGAAAACTCTTATGCCACGGTTTAACTCGCCGCCATGGTCGCTGCTTTACCTTAAGCACCAACAGGATGGGCCGTTCTGGCGCGATCGCGTGCGTCCGCTGAACGAAATCACGACTCCGACCTTCCTGATCGGCGGCCTACAGGACGGCTATCGCGATAACGTTGCCGACATGCTGATGAAGTCGAAGGCGCCAATCAAAGCGATCGTTGGCCCGTGGAATCATTCCTTCCCGAATGACCCTGATTTCGGACCGAGAGTGGAGTGGCGTGATCAAGCCGTGCGCTGGTTCGATTACTGGCTGAAAGGACGCGACACCGGAGTGCTGCAGGATCCACGGCTCGTGATCTACATGCAGCACTGGCATCCACCCGATCCGAATCTTCAAGCAGTGCCCGGCGAATGGCGACGCGAGGACGTGTGGCCACCGAAAGCCGCAACGAATACAACCTTGTTTCTGCAACCGAACCACACCCTTGCCGATTTCTCCGGACCTGCAAGCCGGCATCAGCTGAAATATGTTCCCAGCGTTGGCGTCGAAGCCGGTTTCTGGTGGGGAGAGTTGTTGAGCGATGTGCGGCCGGTGGATGCGTTCAGCCTGGTCTACGATTCCGCGCCGCTTGAGAATGAACTGGCAATTCTTGGCCGTCCTCATGCTTTCTTGCAGGCTTCAGCCACGGCGCCTCTCGCGAACTGGTTCGCGCGACTTTCCGATGTCGGCCCCGACGGCACGGTCACGCAGATCACAGGCGCAGGAATCAACGGAGCGCAGCGCGAATCGACGAGCGATCCGCGCGATCTGGAGCCGGACAAAGTTTATCCCTTAGACATCGAGATGCACCTGACGTCGTGGGTCTTTCCCAAAGGCCATCGCATTCGTATCGCGGTCTCCAATGCCTTGTGGCCGATGATGCTCCCCACACCCTACGCAATGACGACGTCGCTCGAATTAGGTAGCAGTAGCGGATCGCGGCTCGTGCTGCCCGTCGTTCCAGTGCACGGCGAACCCGCGCCCGAATTCTCTCCGCCGCAACCCTCCGAAGAACGAACGGACATCAAGAGCGAAGGATTTCCCTGGCCCGGCGAATGGACGGTCGAGCGCGACGAAGCGCACCAGAAAACCACGGTGCACTGGAAAGGCAAGGATGGATACGAGTTTCCGTGGGGCACGGAAAATGACTTCGAGAGCCTTACCTACGAGGCCGACGACGCTCATCCGGAAACTTGCTCAGTACGCGGGGAAGCAGAGAGCGTCTTTGCTCTGAAGGGCCGCACACTCACCTGGCGTGGCCATCTTCTGCTCACGACCGATCAGAAGAATTTCTACTACACTTACACGCGCGAACTGCTCAAGGATGGGCAAATGTTCAAGTCCAAGACCTGGCAGGAGACGATTCCGCGCGATCATCAGTAAATCCTTCACACGAGAAAACGTGGGGGTGCACAACGGGAGAAGAACGGGTTGTCACTCCCGCTTGTGGATCTTGCCGTCTTTCATGACGAAGCGGACCTGCTCTAGAACCTGAATGTTCGCGATGGGGTCACCCGAAACGGCAATGATGTCTGCATATTTTCCTGGCTTGATGGAACCGATTTCGCCGGCTCGGCCCAGCAGGTCCGCTGCGGAAGTTGTCGCCGCCTGAATCGCCTGCATGGGCGTCATGCCATAGCGCACCATGAACGCAAACTGCTTCGCGCTGGTACCGTAGGCGCATACGCCTGCATCCGTGCCGAACGACATTTTCGCGCCGGCCGCGACTGCCTTTCGAAAATTGTCGCGCTGAATCTGTCCCAATTGCGCATCGTGCTCGAGAAAATCCGCGGGAACGTTCCCTTTCTTCCCGTCCTCCTGGATGCACTCCTCATCATAGATGTCCATGTCGAGGTACGTGCCGCGCTGCTTGGCCAGCGCGATACCTTCGTCATCGATCATGGTGGCGTGTTCCACGGAGGCAACTCCGGCGCGGATCGCGTTCTTGATGCCCTCGGGAGAATGGGCGTGCGCCTCCACGCGCAAACCGAAATGGCCGGCTTCGTCGACCGCGGCTTGCAGCTCTTCGAGCGTGAATTCCTGCGACTTGGGATTGCTGCCGTGAGTGAGAACGGCTCCACTCGAAAGCACCTTGATGTGGTCCGCTCCATCGTGCGCCAACTGGCGAATGACCCTTCGCACCTCCCACGGGCTGTTGGCCTCACCGTAGTGGAGGTCCCACGGGAGTTGAATGTCCGGCGCCTGGCCGGTAAGCGCCCCGGCTCCGCCTGAAATGGTGACGTAGGCCCCGGCGACAAACATCCGCGGACCGACGATGTCGCCGCGGTTGATGGCATCGCGCAGAGCGATGTCGCCAAGCGCGCGGTAGGTTCCCACATCGCGCACTGTCGTGAACCCCGACTCGATCATAGCCCGCGCATTCGGAACGGACTCCAGCGCAATCTGCGCCCCGGTCTTTCTGAATTGATTCAGCGGATCCCCCGATCGCGCTCCGTCGGCAAGATGCGTGTGGCAATCGATCAAGCCGGGAAGAACGGTCATCTGGCTCAGATCGATGATTCGTGCATTGACCGGGATATCGATTCCCTTCCCAACTTTCTCGATCTTCGAGTCACGAATGAGAATGACTTGATCGGAGAGAACGGTCCCCGCATCCGGATCGACAAGCTTGCCGGCGCGGATCGCCGTGACTTGCGTCCGTCCGAGATCAGACAGAATGCAGCAGATTGCTAGAAGCAGCAGAGTTCGTTTCACAATGAAATTCGCCAGATGAGTTTTCAGTCGGCAGCTGCATGCAAGGGCGTTGCGGTTCCCTTCAAATCAGCCGCCAGCAACCGGTGGAACAAGTGCTCTCCCGCCTCCCGTCGCACCGAGAGCCGCCCCGCCCCGTAGGCCCGGGACTTCAGCCCGCGCTGCACATCTTCGCAAATGCCCAGGTCCTCGTCCTGTACCCGGTTGCCGACATTCACCGATTGCGTGTTGTATTCACGCCGCGCCTCGCTCACATCGCTGAAATAGAAATCGAAGATCACGGTGCAGTGGTCGGCATCCACAGGGATCACATAGTTCGTGTCCATGTATCCTTCGTAGCAGTTGATCATCAGATTGGGATACTGCCAGAAATACCAGGCGCGATCCCCTTTGCGCGTCGCACCCGTCGCGGCATCTTCGTCAGAAGAAACCATCGGGCTCGACTGCAGGCAATACCGGTCTTCGTTTTCGATCGTGTACGCCTTGTAGTCAAGAACCGAACTCAGGCCCTTGTGCAGATGCGGCACGTGATATCCGCCGTCGAGGTAGTTATCGACGAAGACCTTCCAGTTGCAGCGAATGTCGTACGTTCGGCGGTCGAAATAATGAAGCTTGTTGATCCCCAGAGGCGCGACGCGCTTCACCAGTCCGCCAAGAAACTGCTGCAGCGGCGCCGCTCGCGGATCAAGATTCACGAATACGAAACACTCCCACGTTTCGACGCGGATTGGCACAAGTCCGTTCTCAGCGCGGTCAAAATTCTGCACGCCCTCGAACTCGGGCATGCCCTTCAGCGCGCCGTCGAGACCGTACTTCCAGCCGTGATACGGGCACTGCAGAATCGCGGCCTGACCACAAGGCTGAGTCACCACCGCTGCAGCGTGATGCCGGCACACGTTGTAGAATGCGCGCAGAGCACCGTCACTGCCGCGTACCACAACGATGGGTTCACCTGCGAGACGACTAGCGACGAACTTCCCCGGCTGCTGTAGTTGATCGGTGCGCGCTACAAGCTGCCATGTCTTGCTGAAAACGCTGCGCAGTTCCAGTTCCGCCACGCGTTCCTCCACATACCAGGATGCGGGAATCGTTGAGGCCTGGGCCAGCGGCGCGGCATCGTCGTAGCTGGAAAGAATTTGTTCGATGGTTGGCATTTTTTTCGTCTCGAAAAGTCCAACAGATACTAGCTGACGGCGGCTGCTTTCGATACTTGCCGGCGTCGCTGCCGCCGTCGACGTTCCACACGCCGCCGACGCTCCGCCCGGGTCATCGTGCTCTCACGAGGCGCGCCGATGGCCCGCTGCAGCACGTCCAGAAACTGCTGGATGCGTGCTTCCTTTTTTTCGGCTAACTCGCTCTGACGACGAAACAAACCCGGATCCAGCGCCGCCGTCAGCAGCGCATCCTGGAAGCGCTCCATGGTCCAGTCGAGAATGGAAACGATCATCTCGATGTCCATGTCGGCGCGCACTTCACGGCGCTGCAGCCCGAAGCGGACAAAATCCACAGTGCCATATGGATCCTCAGCCATCAGGAACCGGTTAATCTCGCGCCGCAGCACAAGATCGGTTCCGTAATTGCCAAGGAGCGAAATCCGGTATGGGATCCAATCTTCGTGCAGCATGTGTTCAGTTCGCACCAGCCAGTAGCGCAGCACTTCGAAGAAACCCGATTGGCGTACTTCCAGCGGCGCGTCCAGGTACTTGGAAAAGGAACGCACAGCCTGCTTGTAGACCTCGAAGAAGAGGCCGTCCTTGCTGCCGAAGTGCTGGAAGATCGACCCCTTCGCGATGCCGAGCGTTGCGGCGATGTCGCCTACCCGGGCCGCGTGATAGCCATGCTCGGCGAAATTGCGCGTCGCGACTTCAATGATGCGGCCGCGCTTGGCATCCGAACGTGGACGGGCGGGCGCCTGCCGCTCATAAATCGGTGGCGCTACGCGGTTGCTGGCGATTCCCGGCATAAGAGTGACTTCAAGTCATGAAAGGATACAGAAGGCGTGCGCGGACTTCAACTGCGCGCGCTGGCCGACATTACTTGCCTGGGAGCTGCGTCGCCGGCAATATGGCCACGGGTCATATTGACGGCGGCCGGTGAGATCAGCCCGCAGCGAACGTGTTCCGGACCTCGCTGCAAAATGCGAGGCCCGCATATTCGGTTCAGTGCCAGAACAGAAGGCTACCCGGCTTTTCGCATCCCAGTGTCTCCTGCATGTGCGAGCGGAACGTCCACGAGATGCTCACTCAGGAACCAGACTTGCAGTTCATTGGTTCGCAGAACGTCGCTGACGACCAGATCGTTGGTGCCGTCGTCGCCGAGTTCAGACGCCCGCCGCGCCAGCTGCCGGCAGTGACCGATGATGACCTGGTGCGCATCCAGCAGGCGCGAAATCTGCACCGGCACCTCTTCTCTTCCGCGGGGCGGGCGCGCAATCCGCGTGGTTTCCGCCACGTCCGCAGCCATGGCAAGCGAAACGCCGCCCAGCAACTGAATCCGTTCAGCAATCTTGTCAACGATCTCCACCTGCTCGTCGAAATGCTTATCAAACAACAGATGCAGCTGATAAAACGTCGGCCCGGCCACCTGCCAATGCGACTTCTTATAAAGGTCGCGCACAGTCATGGAATCAGCCAGCAGCAGGTTGAGTTGCTCGGTCATCTCCAGTCGCACCGGCTCCTCCAACTCGAGCGGCAGGGCGTGTGCAACGGTGCCATAAGCTTGAATCTCCCGGGCGTTCTGATGAAACCGGGGTTGAGCGCTGGTCGTGTTTTCATGGGTAGCGAGTGAAGCTTTCTTAGCCATAAGAGGCACCTCCTGGGTCCGTAGCATACTCCGATTGTCCGCACGCGGGCGAAAATGCACAACGCAGTCTTTGATGTTGCTGCCCTCAAGAAGGTGCCGCAGGTCGCACGCTTCTTTGTAGGTGTCTGAGGATGAACGTAGCCGCGATCGTCAATGTCGAAGGACACGACGGAGGAAGTTACGTGGGCGTGGCAATTCATGCGGCGACAAATCGAATGCCACAGCACTGACCGTCAGCCGTGATCGACTTTGCGACAACTTCCAAAGGCGGGCGGCTACGACGCACTCGGCCGCTGAGATCAGCGCCGACGGTGGTGGGTCAGACCCACTAGCGCACCGGCGCCACGTTTGACGGCGCCCATCGCCGTTGCTATGATCCAGATGCGGGGTGGAGCAGTCTGGTAGCTCGTTGGGCTCATAACCCAAAGGTCGGTGGTTCAAATCCACCCCCCGCAACCAA
>CAYOUY010000224.1:0-17668 GCA_964407245.1 uncultured Acidobacteriaceae bacterium | reverse complement strand
GCCCAGGATTTCGGCGGCGCGCGTCTTGTTATTGTTAGTGGCCTCGAGAGTTTTGAGGATCAGCAGCCTCTCGGCTTCCTCCACGGTAGTGCCCACCCCCAGGCGGACGGCATTGGCCTCTTGCACCGCGGGCCGCGGCGTGACGCTGCCAAAGCCCGGAGGCAGATGCTTCATCTCGATGGTCGAGTTTTCGCAGACGATCACGGCGCGCTCCAGCGTATTGCGCATCTCGCGCACGTTGCCCGGCCACGCGTAGTTGTGGAACAGGTGCATGACCGGCTCGGCTACGGTTGTGACGTGCCGCTGATGCTTGCTGTTGACGTCGGAGAGCAGGGATTCCACCAGTTGTGGAATATCCTCCTTGTGTTCGCGCAGCGGCGGCATCTGAATGTTGAAGACGTTCAGCCGATAGTACAGGTCGTTGCGCAGCTGCCCGCTGGCTACCGCCTCTTCCGGAATTTTGTTGGTGGCGGCGAGGACGCGCACATCCACTTCGGTTTCCACCTTGCTGCCCAGGCGGCGTAGCTTGTGGTCTTCCAGCACGCGCAGCAGCTTGGCCTGCGTCGCGACGGGCATTTCGCCAATCTCATCGAGAAGGAGAGTTCCGCCCTCGGCCAGCTCAAAACATCCCGTACGGCGTTCGAGCGCTCCGGTAAACGCTCCCTTCTCGTGGCCGAAGATTTCGCTCTCCATCAGCGTTTCAGGAATCGCTGCACAATTAATGGCGACGAAAGGCCGTCCCTTGCGTGGGCTGAGGTCGTGAATGGTGCGGGCGACCAGTTCCTTTCCTGTTCCGCTCGCGCCGGTAATCAACACCGAGGCCGTACTGGGCGCGACCATCTCAATCAGGCGGAAGATCTCCTGCATTTTGCGCGAGGACCCGCTGAGCTTACCCAGACACCCGGCATCGCGCAGTCGCCGCCGCATGACCTCGCTTTCGCGTTGGTGTGCCAGCATCTCGGAAGCGTTGACCAAAATCATTCGCAGCCGACTGGGGTCGATGGGTTTGGGGATATAGTCGTAGGCGCCGATACGCATGGCCTGCACGCAGCTGTCGTAGCTCGCTTGCGCGGTCACCATGATGACGGCAACCTCCTGCGGCTGTTCGCGGAGGCGCTCCAACAGCTCGATGCCGCCCATCCGAGGCATCTTTATATCCGTGACGACGATCGATGGAGACCACTGAGCCGCTTTCTCCAACCCTTGGGCACCGTCGGAGGCTGTCTCGACGTGATAGCCCCACGAAGAGACAAGCTCCGCCAATCCCGTGCGCTCGTTCTCTTCGTCCTCGACGATCAGCACTCTTTCGTGGCTCATTGCAGCGGTCCCTGGTCCGATTAAAGACCTTTGCCTTGCAGGAGACGTTGCCTGACCGCAACGCAGTCCGCAAGCCAAACTTCCACGATACGCGGCCAGCTTCCTGCCCGGCAAGGTCTGGTTTGGACAGATACGTTGGGCAGATATAGCAGGCCACGATCAGAACGCGAATGTCATTTTGAGACGGCAGGAAACGCGGGGTGACAAAGTGAGCAATTCTCGCTATGCAGTGCTTTTGCTTTAAGCTGCGGTGCGATAGAATTCTCCGTTTCCAGGACAGTGTCTCACATCCACTGAAATTGCAAAGATTTCCGTAGTCGGCGCCCGTCTCAGCGAGCGCTGGCGAACAAGAACGCACTTGGAGGATTCCATGATCCGTTGCAGGAAAGGCGCAAGCCGCTCGGTTCTTGCGGGTCTTGTCGCAGCATTTGTAGTGGTATGGCTCTGCGGTTCTGCACTGGCGCAGGACCAGTCGACCCCCAAATGGGATCTGTTTGTCGGTTATCAGTACGCGCTTCCCGGTGCTACTGTCCCCACGCCATTCGGCGACCCAAGCAATCCAACGCCTTACAACGTCCCCAACATGGGGAAAGGCTTCGGATCCGCCTTCACGTGGAACCTGGACAAGTATTGGGGAGCAGAGTTTGACCTCGGACACAACTGGGGCAACAGCAACTACGAAACCACGGTGTCGGTCGGCCCGCGCTTTATGTATCGCGCGGACGGGGTGGATTACTTTCTGCATGCGCTGGTCGGATTGAACCGCTTGTCAGTCAGTGGTCTCAGCGAAAGCCCTGATGGGATTGGCGCGGTTCTGGGCGCAGGAATGGATCTTCATGTGACCCACACTATCTCCCTGCGCCTTCCTGAAATCGACTACGTTTGGGGCCGTCACAACTACTCCGACGACGCCGCCCCCGAATTTCCCAACCTGCGCCGCGCTTCTGCAGAAGGCATGAGACTGCGCGCAGGCCTCGTCTTCGCGTGGGGCGGGGCACCTGCGTTGACGCCTGCCGCAACCTGCTCCGTGCAGCCGAACGAAGTCATGATTGGTGAGCCCATCACGGCGACCGTAGTTCCCAGCAATTTCAATCCGAAGCACGCGGTCACTTATACGTGGGGCGCCAGCGGCGGTGCGGTTACGGGAAAGGATACGACCGCCAACATCGATACATCCAGTGCCACACCCGGCAGCTACACGGTGACGGTACATGCCACCGATGCCAAGGAGAAGAAGAACAACGAAGCGAGCTGCACCGCCAACTACACGGTGAAGCCCTTGCCGCCGAAGAATCCGCCGACGATTTCGATCTCGGCTAGTCCGACTAATCTTGTCACCGGCGGCGCCGTCAACTTGTCGGCCGTGTGCAACAGCCCCGATGGCGTTCCCGTGTCGGTTGCCAACTGGACTTCGACGGCAGGAACAATTTCCGGCAGCGGCACGTCAACTACGCTGAACACCGCTGGTGTTCCGGCCGGTCCGGTGACGGTCAGCGCGACTTGTACCGACTCGCGCGGACTTACCGGTCAGGCGTCAACTCAGATTACCGTGGAGAATCCGCCCCCTCCACCGGTCAACAAGGAACTGGAAGCTCGCCTGGCGTTGCACAGCGTTTATTTCCCGACGAATGTGCCGCCGCCGCCGAATCCCAATGCTCCTATGGTGGCCAGCCAGGCGAAGATACTGGTGGCTTTGGCGACCGACTTCAAGAAGTATCTTGAAGCTAAACCCGACGCCCACCTCGTCCTGGCCGGGCACGCCGACGTCCGCGGCGCCGTCGCCTATAACCAGGCGCTCTCGCAACGCCGCGTGGCCCGCGTGAAGGGTCTCCTGGTCGAGCAGGGGGTTCCGGAGTCCGCAATCGAAACCGAGGCCTTCGGCAGCCAGCACAACCTGACTCTTGAGGAAGTGAAGGCGTCAATTGAGAAGAATCCTGAGCTGACGACCGAGGAACGAAACCGAGCGCTGGCCAGGATCAACGTCATCAAGCTGGCCAGCAACCGGCGCGTGGACATCACGCTCAAGTCCGCTGGTCAAACCGAAACCTCGGTTCGCCAGTTCCCGTTCAACGCTGCCGATGCCTTGACTTTGATCGGCGGCCGGGAGAGCGAAATGAAAAAACCAGCAGGCAAGCCCGCTGCGAAAAAACCGGTAAAGAAACCATAAGCACCCGTAAGCCCGAAAGTAATCATCGCGGAGGGTGGATGACCACCTTCCGCGGTTTTTTCGAACGAGCGTTCACGCCGCGCCCCATCCCTCGGCTGTGAATACGGGGCTGTGGAAAAATCTACATAACTCCCCCGAAAGTGCCATCGCCAAGTTGTTGATTTGATGCGACCGTATCTGGTATCCGGCTTGCCACTACTCAGTTTCATCAGTGCGGGCGAGGATATCCCTAATGACACGGCTCCGCTGGCCGCGAAGTCGCATAATCTGGCCACTGTTGCTCGGTCCCATCCTGATGGGATGTTCGGACTCGTCCGAGACGCGGGGCGACAATGGCACGGCCGCTGCCGGCCAGCATCAAGTTCCTTTTCACGACGGCGATGCGAGCGCAAATTCCGGAGCGCCGAACTCCGCTGTTTCGCAAGAGAACAGCCCGCAAACCGGTCTTCCTTTTGAGGACTCTCAGAATCTGCCGGTAGGCACGCTGCTGACGGTGCGGTTGAAAGACCCCGTTTCCGCCGATGACTCCGGCCCTGGAAGTACCTTCGAAGCCGTCGTTGATAAGCCGATCGTCGTCGAAGGCAATACCCTGGTCCCGCGCGGCGCCGGCGTGGCCGGACGCGTGGAATCGGCACGCGCCTCGGCGCTGGAGCACAGCCGCGGCTACGTTCGCTTGACTTTAGATGAGATCGCAATCGCAGGCCGCGACTTGCCAATCCAAACCTCGAGCTTGTTCGCCCGCGCCAACGCGGATGGGCTAAACCCCGCCGGTGCCTTCCCCACTTCGGTCAGCACAGTTCATCTGGAGAAGGGGCGCCAACTGACCTTCCGGCTGACGGAACCAGTCTACGTGGCGAACCAACGCCCTCTGCCTACCCACTGAAAACGCATTTCCTTCCGAGTTTTCCACAGAAAGATTCCCGTTTTAGTGACGGGTGCCCTTAGCAGGCACAGGAGCCGTTTTCTATAGTGACCGTGATCTGGGGCGGACGGCGTGCCTTTTCCCATTCTGGGCAAACCAAAGTCTCAGCCTGCGGGCTTTGCGGTTCCTTCCGGGAATCTTCCCGCGCACAGTAGAGGTATGAGCGCAACAGCTGAATTTCCGTGGAACGGGCGAGATTCCGAAACGGACCTGCGTCGGCAGCAGGCCGAGAAGCTGGAAGTGGTGGGCCGTCTGGCCGGGGGAGTGGCCCACGACTTCAACAATCTGCTGACTGGTGTGCTGTTGTATTGCGATCTGCTCATGGCGAGTCTGGAGCCGGCGCATCGCGCGCGCAAGTATGCAGAGGAGATTCGAAATGCGGGGATGCAAGCCACGGGACTGGTCAAGCAGCTACTCGCTATAGCCCGTCCGGCCAACTCCGAAGCGCAGCTTCTTTCGCTCAACGAAATCGTTGAAGGTATGCGGAGTTTGCTTAACCGGTTGATCGGCGAAAACATTGAGCTCAAGCTCCGCCTCGATCCTGATCTTGGGCTGGTGAAGATGGATCCCACGCAAGCCCAGCAGATTTTCCTGAATCTTGTGCTTAATGCGCGCGACGCCATGCCTGGCGGCGGCGAGATCACGATCGAGACACGAAACAGCCGGGTTCAGGTCGTGCCCGAGCAAGGCAAGCTAGGAACCGCGCAATCCATCCTTTGTGCTCTTTTTGTCGTGGCCGATAACGGCAAGGGTATGGATGACTCCACGCGCGCGCACCTGTTCGAGGCCTTTTTCACGACCAAGGCGGGAAGCGGCACAGGTCTCGGCTTGGCCACGGTCCACGGCATTGTGACCGGAAACGGAGGCCTGATCCACGTGGACAGCGCTCCCGGATGTGGCGCGCGTTTCACCATGCTCTTGCCATTGGTCCCGCCGATGGCCGCGAAAAACTGTTCTCCAATCGAACCGGAAAGACACGAGGGGGGATTCTCCAAAGAAAAGGAATAAAACACCATGACCTCACCAGCTTTCAGCCCAGTCACGACCACTCCGCAGCTTGAGCCAGCCAACTTTCTTAACCTTCTGATTGTCGATGATGAGCGGTCCATTCGGGAGGCCTGCCGCGAAGTCGCGCACTCATTGGGGTACGCGGCGTATGTTGCCGATTCGGCTGAGCACGCCTATCGCCTGCTCGACAACCAGAACTTCGACGCCGTCCTGCTTGATCTGCGGCTGCCCGGAGCGGGAGGGCTGGACGCTTTACGGCGCATCAAGGAGCGCCGGCCCGAGTCGATTGTCATCGTTGTGACCGGCTACGGGACCGTGCAGTCGGCCGTGCAGGCCATGAAGAATGGCGCCTACGACTACGTCACCAAGCCTTTCAGTGTCGACGAACTGAAGCTGCTGCTGGAGCGCGTGGCCAGCCACTTGAAGCTGAAGTCGGAAAACCGTCTTCTGCGGGAGAAAGTGAAGTCCAAACAGGGATTTGGCGGCATTGTTGGCCGCGCGCCCGAGATGGAGAAGCTCTACCGCATCATCGCCAAAGCTGCCAACAGCGTTCATCCGGTGCTGATCCTGGGCGAGAGCGGCACGGGCAAAGAAATGGTTGCACGTTCGATTCACTATTCTGGCCCCTTCCGCGACAAACCTTTCATTCCCGTCGACTGCGGATCGCTCGTGCCCACATTGATCGAGAGCGAGCTCTTCGGGTACGTGAAAGGAGCATTCACCGGAGCCAACCAGGCGAAAGATGGACTGATGGCCATGGCTGAAGGTGGAACCATTTTCCTCGACGAAGTCGGCGAACTCCCGGTGGACCTGCAGGCGAAAATGCTGCGGGCGATCCAGGAAAAGGAAATTCGGCCGGTGGGCAGCACGCGCCGTGTGCCCATTAACGTCCGCATCCTGGCCGCCACGAATCGCGATCTCGAGCAGGCGGTTATGCAGGGAGCGTTTCGCCGTGACCTTTATTTTCGCCTGAACGTGCTCAGCCTGCGCATTCCTGCCCTGCGGGAGCGCCGGCAAGACATCCCCTTGCTGATCGCGCACTTTTTGGAGCGGGTAGCGAAAACTTCAGGCACCGAAAAGATGCTGAGCGATGAAGCTCTGAAGGCGTTGCTTGCTCATGACTGGCCGGGAAACGTCCGCGAACTGGAGAACTGCTTGGAGCGCACCTACGCCTTTACCAGCGGCCCACTGATCCATACCACCGATCTGCCCCGCGAAATCGCCAAGCTGCCCGGTCCGGAATCGACGCCGGGGAACGGTAACGGCAACGGACGCGCCAAAATCATTCCGATGGCGGAACTGGAAAAGAGAACAATCTTGAATGCCATTGCAGAGCTCCATGGGGACAAGTTGCAAGCAGCGCGGCTTCTCGGCATCG
The DNA here is from genome assembly GCA_964407245.1 of uncultured Acidobacteriaceae bacterium. Lineage (GTDB taxonomy): Bacteria > Acidobacteriota > Terriglobia > Terriglobales > Acidobacteriaceae > Sulfotelmatobacter. The sequence goes on along the minus strand of CAYOUY010000224.1, from coordinate 10,876 downwards.
GGAAAACCACGCTGTATCGTAAGTTGAAGGACTATGCTTCTGAAGGTTGCCAAGTCTGAGGGCTGCCAGGTCTGAACACCCGAATCGTCCGAATCCGAACCAAACGGTGAGCGATGAGTGCCGCAACGGGAAGCCGTTGCGCGGTTGACATGTGTAAGTTTTGTGTTTTCAGCGCGCGGTGCGTGGCGGCAGACGTGCTTGTCAGGAGAGCATGATCCTACTCATCACACCTTCAGCACGAGGCCAACAGTGCGCCGATTCCTTGTCCGCCGCCACTGGTCAGGAAACACACTGGGCCCGCCACCTGCAGGAGGCCGCCGCCCGCCTGCGCGAACAAACTTACACCTCCGCCGTGATTGACCAGTTCCTGCTGGAGACGGAACCGGAGGAAAGCCAGCAGACCATCGAGCATCTGGGCACAGCTTTTCCGGTGTACATCAATTTTGGAGTCACCGGCATGGACCGCCTGGTGCGAGAAGTGCGGGCCGCACTGCATCGGCGCAGTCGTGAAGAGTCGGTCGCCCGTCGCGCCGTCGCCGAGCAGATGCATAGCGAGATGCGCGAAACGCTGACCGCCCTGCTCTTGTCCTGCGAACTGGCAATGTCCGTGCCTGACGTTCCCATGCCTGCCGTGGAGAAAATCCGCGCCATCGATAATCTGGCGCGGGAAATGCGGTTGCGGCTGCAAGTGCGCTGAGCTCCGCGGGTGCGCCAACCAAGCCAAAACCTGCGAATGATCTGGATTCTGCTTGCCTTGACCGTTTCAATGAGTTCTAGCCCCGGATTACAACACGTTGATGCGACAAGGTGAAGAACGAACTGTGATCCGAGTCATTGACTCAACATCCCTGCGGCCATAGAATCTGGGGCGCTTGCTCTGCACCTTTTCTTTGCAGAAGGAGGGCGATGCAGCGAAGCAACTTCCTGGCGGCCCTGTGCGCGCTAGCGCTTTTGTCTCTGGCCGACCCGAGCTACGCCTCGCACCATTTCCCCGACTATCCCGTGCGCTCGCCGGACGCATACCCCAACAAGGCAGCCAAGGCCGACCTGATCGTCGCTGTTGAACCCGTAGAAGATCCCGAGCAGCAGAAGACGTATTTCAATTCTCACCTCAGCTCTAAAGGGATGCTTCCGGTCTTCATCATCATCCAAAACAGCTCGGCGACGGATACGTACTTGTTCGACAGCTCTGCCGTTGGATTGGCAGACGTGGTCGACATTAACAGCCCGGGGGTACGGCAGAGCAAGGCGCGGCTGGGGTCCGGCGGGCTGGTCGACCTTACGCAAGTCACCGAGGCGACGGACGTGCGGGAAAACATGATGAAGAAGGAACTGCGGAGCAAGACTCTTTCCCCCGGGTCCTCCGTGCACGGATTTGTTTATGTCCCGGTGCCGACCAATGCCCCCCGGCCCAAGACGCATTTGCAAGTACCGCTGACCAGAGCCCAAAGCGGTGAAATTGAAGTGTTAAACCTCTTCTTCTAGGAGAGAATCCAATGTCCACTGTCGGTCGCTCTTTTCTCTTGCTTTCCCTCTGCGCTCCGCTGCTGGTGTCGGGCTTTCTCGCGCCGGCCCAGGAGCAAACGCAGCCGGCGCCACAGAAGCTGTCGCTGACTGCCGCGCTCGTCCTGACACCCGAGTTCTGCGACACCGTAAACAAGAAAGGACACGAAAAGTTCAATGTCGGCAAGGCCGCCTGTGCCGAGTTGGAACCCGCACTCAAAGGAATCTTCGCCAGCCTTACGCGGGTCGAGGACTCTTCCAAAGCCGGCGACGCAGAGGTTGTGCTGGAACCCAAGTTTGCTGATGTGGGCACTACCCAGAAGAACTTCGCCTTCTCCAACCGCGAACTGGTTGTCCTGGTGGAATGGACCGTACGCGACCAGTCGGGGAAAGCCATCTGGATTGACACGGCGCAGGGATCAGCCAAGCGCCACATGGGCAATGCGTTCACATACGGCAGCAACAAGAAACATATCTTAGAGGATTCGGTGCGAGATATGGCCGAACAGTCGGCGGCTAAAATGTCTACTTCACCTGAGTTGCTGAAGCTGAGCGCTGCGCCGGTCAAGTAGTCCGGAATCCGCCCCGTTTGGCCGGTGGACGCCTTTGCATCGCTCCACTCAAGAAGGAGTAACCTCATGACGCGCCTTCGGCTTTCTCCGCTTCTATGCATCTCGATCTTGTCGATGGCGGTTGTTGCACAACAGGCACCCGAGAGCTCCACTCCAACATCGCCGGCTCCTGCGTCCCAGGATTCTGCGGCGGTAACGCCCGCTGCCCCGGCACAACAACCCTCGGCAACCATTTTGGCAGACGGAACGCCCGTGAAGCTGCGGTTGCTGAACAAGCTCGATTCGCACATCGCCAAAAACGGCGACGAAATCCAGTTCGACGTCGTCAACGACGTCGTAGTTGGCGGCGTCACCGTGCTGCGCCGTTTCTCGCCGGCCACCGGGGTGGTAACTGACGCACAGGGTGCGAGGAGATTGGGCCGCGAGGGGAAGCTGTTCTTCACCGTTAACGACATCACGCTCCGCAACGGAGCCAAGGTCCCCGTGCGGGCATTTAACCGGACCAGTGGGGAGAACCGAACGGGGGAGATGATCGCAACCATGGCGCAGATGCCGTTGGCGGCGGCCCCATTTTTCCTGCTGATGCACGGCACCAACGCCACCTTTTACCGCGGAACGGAGGTCACGGCGTTCATCGATGGCGATATTCAGTTGGACATAAACAGCTTTCTGGGAGCTCCAGCGATCGGAGGGGCAGGGGATGAATCGAAGACGGTCTTGCAGATCAGCTCCACGCCAGGAGGCGCGCAGGTTCAACTCGACGGTGCTGACGTCGGCAGTACGCCCTTGAACCTTACGGTGGCGCCCGGAAAGCACGAAATCTCCATAAAGAAGACTGGGTACTCCGGCTGGTCCACGACCATTGGCGCCTCGGGTGGCACGATGCAGGTAAATGCGGTGTTGGCAGCGCCGACCGCGCAGTAGCCTGCCACTACGCGTCAGAACGCGTTTTCCGTCTCAAATTCGCCTGCGGGCCGCGAAAAATGCTCGCGCTCCCGCCCAGTTCCCATTAAAATACCGCACACGTGCCCGATGCGGCCCCAACCGCATCTGGCGTTTCTCTCGGAGGGTCTGTGCACGTCCTGGTCACAGGCGACACGCTGTCGGGTTCGTGGACCTACACCAGGGAACTGGCCACAGGGCTGGTAACGCGCGGCGTGCGCGTGACCCTGGTCAGTTTCGGCGAGATTCCACTTCCGGATCAGACCTCGTGGATGGAGCATCTGCACGGGCTCGACTATCGTCCGACTGCATTCCGGCTGGAATGGATGCAGGAAGCGGAAGAAGATTTGCCGGAATCCAAGGTTTATTTGACCAACCTGATTCGCGAATTGCGGCCGGATCTGTTGCACTTCAACCAGTTCTGCTACGGCGATCTGCCGGTGAGCACGCCGCGGGTGGTGATGGCGCATGGCGATTTGATCACGTTCCGGGAGGCGGTGCAGGAGCGCGCTTCTCAGTCGAGTCGCGCAACCAAGTGGTACCGCGACACAATTGTGCGTGGCATTGGCCGGGCTGACGCGGTTGTTGCTCCCTCAGCCTGGATGCTCGACCGCATTCGCGAGTGCTACGGGCCTCCGCGGCGCGGCGAAGTGATTTACCCGGGCCGCAATCCCATCTTCTTTAATCCTTATGTCGAAAAAGACGATTGCGTTCTGACCGTAGGCCGCCTGGTGGATGCGGGCAAGCAGGTGTTTCTGCTCACCCAGCACGTGCTCTCTGTGCCCGTCTGCATTGTCGGCTCGGAGCATACCGTGCCAGTGCCACGCATTCCGATCCGGGCCGACGTTAAAGTTGCCACGGAGCAGACGTCTGTAGCGATTCGCGGCCCGCAGACCGAGGCGCAACTGCGCGCTCTTTACAGCCGCGCTTCGATCTACGCTGCCACTGCCCGCTATGAACCGCTGGGCATGAGCGCTCTGGAGGCCGCTTTCTCGCGCTGCGCCATCGTAGCCAACGACATCCCCAGCTTTCGCGAGGTTTGGGGCGATGCCGCTCTTTATTTCCGCACCAACGACGCCGCCAGCCTCGCCGAGAGCATTCATCGCCTGAATCAGGACCGCACGATGCGGCGCGCCTACGCCGAACTTGCCTATTCCCGCGCTCGCGAGCGCTTCACCACCAAGCGCATGATCGACGACTACCTGCAGCTGTATCGCAGCCTAATCGCGGTGCGCGCGGTGGCAGCGTAGGCATCTGCCATACTGATTCGCGTTCTGGCTGAGAAGGCGTCATCCTGAGCGCCGCCGTTCTTCAGGCGGAGCGAAGGATCTCCCCGAGCACGCGGCTGTAAAGCGGAGATCCCTCGCCCGCGGCTGTGCCGCCCCCGGCGAAGCCGGAGATCTACCAGAAGCGCGGGGCTTCGGGATGACGCATCTCGTGAGTGCCCACAACATCCGCAGTCGTGATATCTTCTTATGCTTACTAGAAACCAGTAAGGTTGGAGGAATCCTGATGGCTCAGGTTAAAATTACTGTCCGCCCCAATGGCCCTCTTCGCGTAGAAGCTCCTGAAGGGTCTGTCGAACTCGTGGACATTAACGGCAATCCATTCGATCTGAGCGGCAAGACTGCGTTTTCGCTCTGCCGCTGCGGCGGATCGGTCAACAAGCCCTTCTGTGATGGCACCCACAGCAAGGTCGGTTTTCAGGGGGCGGAGCTTGCCGTGAAAAAGGCGGACGGCCAAGCCTAGGCGCCCGTCGCCGGCAATCCGGGGGATTCGTGCACGATTCGCGAGACCGAGAACTGGGCATGCACCGCAAGATCACCCGCCGTGATTTCCTCAACGGCGTTGCGGTGACGGCCGGAGCAACGATGGGCGCGGCGATGATGCCGTGGCATCTCTTCAAGGAAGGCCCCACAGCTCCGCAGAACTCCAGGGACTACTATCCGCCGGCTCTCAGCGGCCTGCGTGGCGATCATCCCGGCTCGTTCGAAACCGCACACAGCCTGCGGGACGGCACGTTCTGGGATTCCGTCGGCAAGCCCGAAGACACAGGCGAGGCCTACGACCTGATTGTGGTGGGAGGGGGAATCAGCGGCCTCGCCGCGGCGCATTTCTACCGGAAAACCGCAGGCCCGCAGGTGCGCATTCTCATCCTGGAAAATCATGACGACTTCGGCGGCCACGCCAAGCGCAATGAATTCCGCGTGGGGAATCGAACGCTGATCGGATATGGAGGGACGTATTCGATCGAGAGCCCGGCGTCGTACAGCGCGGTCGCGGCGGAAGTGATTCAGGAACTAGGAATCGACGTTGGGAGTTTTTCGAAGTATCTGGAACGCGATCTCTATACTGCTCTCGGCCGCACGCCGAAAATTTTCTTTGACAAAGAAACCTTTGGCACCGACAAACTCGTCGACGACCCGTATCCATTTCCCGGCGGCGAAACTTTCGACCTGGCCACTGCCGCGCCCGATGCGTGGGCGCATTTCCTGGCCGAGGCGCCGATTGCAGAGCAAGCTCGCAAAGACATTTTGCGTTTGTGCCGCGAGCGGAAAGATTACCTTCCTGGGCTCAATGCCGAACAGAAAAAAGACCGGCTGGCCCGCATCAGCTATGCGCGCTTTCTAACGGAACTGGTGGGCGTTCATCCAGATGTGATTCGCCTGTATCAGTCGATTTCTCAGCCGCTCTTCGGCGTCGGAATTGAGGCAGTCGCGGCGCAGGACGCGGCGGGAACGGGCTATCCCGGCTTCAGTGGAATGGGCATCGAGGCGGAAGAGCTGAAGCACGAGCGCGATTATTTCTTCCACTTTCCTGACGGCAACGCCACGATCGCGCGTTTGCTGGTGCGCAAGCTGATTCCCGCAGCCATGCCCGGCAATTCTGCGACTGATGCAGTCACCACTCGCGCGAACTACGGAAGGCTGGACGAGGAAGCCTCCCCCCTGCGCATTCGGCTGAACAGCACGGTTGTGCGTGTGAAGCATCTCGGCGATCCGGCAAGCGCAAGGGAAGTCGACGTCTGCTACGTCCGTGCGGGCAAGGTCTATACGGCTCGGGCGAAGAACGCAATCCTCGCCTGTTGGCATGTGGTCATTCCGTACATCTGCGAGGAACTTCCCGGACCGCAGAAGGACGCCCTCGCCTCATCGCAGAAGGTTCCGCTGCTTTACACGAACGTCCTGTTGCGCGACGCGACTGCCTTTCAGAAGTTGCACGCCAATTCGATCTATGCGCCCGGCGGTTACCACAGCCACGTCGACCTCGACCTGCCAGTCAATATCGGTGAATATCGCTGCCCGCGCCCCACGGGAGAGCCGGTCGTCGTGCACATGAGCAAAGCTCCATGCCGCGCCGGCCTGCCCGCGCGCGATCAACACGCTGCCGGCCGCATCGAGCTGTACAGCACGAGTTTTGAAACCATGGAACGCAAGATTCGCGAACAATTGGCGCGAACGCTGGGGCCGGGCGGTTTTGATCCAGCACGCGACATCCTGGCCATCACCGTGAATCGCTGGCCTCACGGCTACTCCTACGAGTACAGCAGCCTGTGGGACAAATTTGTGCTGGAGGGTGGCGAACAACCGTGCGAGAAAGCGCGCAAACCTTACGGCCGGATTGCGATCGCCAACTGCGACGCAGGCGCCTACGCCTACACGGACGAAGCGATCAATCAGGCCTACCGCGCGGTGGGAGAGATCACCAGGAGTTAGAACCATCAAAGGGCCGGGAGCATTCCATGGCACTTGCCATCCGCAAGATTCTCGCAATCTGCATTCTGAGTGTCGGCTTGCTACCGGTTGCTGCCCGCCCGCAAACGAAATCCGGCGATGAATGGAAGCCGCTGGCCTGGCTGATCGGCGACTGGACGGGATCCGGGAGCGGCGCTCCCGGTCAAGGAGCAGGCAGCTTCTCATTTCAAGCAGACCTTCAGGGAAAAATTCTGATTCGCAAGAGTTTCGCGGAATATCCGGCCACTGCCGACAAAGCTGCGTATCGTCACGATGACCTGATGGTGATATTTCGCGAGGGACAGAGCTTGAGGGCGATGTATTTCGACAATGAAGGCCACGTGATTCGTTATACGATCGCCGTGTCGACGGACGCCGCCAAGGCGATATTCACGAGCGACAGCACCGCAGGAGCACCGGGCTTCCGCCTGACTTACCAGAAGACGAGCGAGACCACGCTGGCGGGAAAGTTCGAGATTGCTCCGCCCGAAAAGCCGTTTTCAACCTACCTGGAGTGGACGGCGCGAAAGCAGCCTGCGAAATAAATCGAAGACTAGGGTTCTCGCCAGTCGATGGCGTAAATTTCCTGGCTGCTGATATCGCGCACCAGCAGCAGAGAATCATCGGGTGCGAGGCCCGTCCAGGAGCCAAAGTCCCCCCAATACTGCCGCAGTCCCTTCAGGCTGACCAGCCGTTCCAGCTTGCCATCGGAAATGCGGATGCGGAAGAAGTTGGCGTCCTCGACAAATGTGGTGTCGAAATAAATGTATTGCCCGTCATGAGACCAACTGGGATACCCAATAGGCATGTTCGTTAGTTCACGCCATTGCTGCTTGAGCCGGTCGAAAAGCATGAGCCTCATGGAGTCGTCGGTAATGGCTGCGATGTAGCGGCCATCCGGTGACCAGCGAGGAGAAAACAGCTGCTTCGCCCCCGGAACGGGGGAAATTTTCCCCGTCTCTACATCGACGATCGCAATACCGGCTCCCCCTGGCAGAGCTCCTGGCGAACCTGCTGCATTGAGCGTCAACACGATAGACTTGCCATCCGGCGACCAGCCCGGATCGTATCCAGCTTCTGCGCCGGGAACAAGATCGCGCAACCCGGTGCCGTCGCTCGAAACAAGATACGCGCGCCATCCCGTCTTCGGCGTGTTGCCCATAAAGACGATTCGTTTCCCGTCCGGGGACCAGCGGGGCAAAGCCGCATCCATCGGACCAAAAGTGAGCAGGGCTCGTTCAGTGCCATCCATCTTGCTTCGCCACAGCTGGTGTTGCGGGATGGACACGTATGCCACCCATTCGCCGTCGGGAGAAAAAGCCACGTCGCTGGCGGATATGCCATCTAGAAATGATGCGAAGCCCGATTTGCCGTCATAGCGGACCAGTTCACAGCGCGGCTGCACGCCTACCGCAAAGATCCTTTTGCCGTCGACGCTGGCCACCGGGGACCCAAAATCGAGCGGTCCGTTGGTTAATTGCACAGGCTCGGGCTTTCGGCCAAACCGTGACGATTTCTCGGCCAGCGCCCATAGTCCCCGCCGGCCATTTCGAAAGCTTTGGAAAAGGAAGTACTTTCCGTCTGGAGTCCACTTGCCGCAACATTCCCGGGGGTCAGAGTTCCATCCTGGAAGCAGCGGATGGAGGCCGCTGCCGTCGCGACGCATCTCCCAGAGCGCGCTGGAGCCATTCCTCGGATCCTCGACGGCAAAACGAAACCGGCTGCCGTCGGGTGAAAGGCGAAGCCCAAAAACCTGACCACTCACGCTCGCGAGGTTTCGCGACTCGCTTCCGTCGCTTTTCGCCAGGTAGATGTCCGAACCGCGCGAGTACGCCAACTGGCTTCCATCGGGCGACCAGGTGGCCGAATCGGTGACATAGTCGCCCAGCCGTCGTGGCGCCCCGGTGGGCAAAGGCAAGGACCACAGTTCCAGCCCCTTGCCTGTGCCTTGAAACTCGCCTACCAGAAGCGCTGAGCCGTCGCGTGCGACATCACTAACGCCGGCATTCTGGAATGGAGTTTGCAACACACTGGTCTCGCCCCCGGCAACCGAAACCTGGCTGATTACAAAACGGTCACCCTGCAATTCCTCAAAATAGAGCCGTTCGCCGTCGGTCACGCTTCCGCCCTTCAGGAGCCCGTCGTGCGTGATCTGGGTATAGCCCAACACTGTTGGCTGGGGCGAAGGTGCAAGTTGGTAGGCAACGACACCTACTAGAAGCACCAGGATGGGGATGGCTGCGTATAAGAAGAGGTGTCTACGCGCCGTCGAGGCTTTAGATTCTGCCTGAATTGGTAGTGCCGTGGTTGCAACAGCGGTGGATTCGCTATCCACCAACTGGAGATTGCAATTGACAGCAGCCCCGTTCACCGGAGCAATGAACCGGTAGCCTCGCCGATAGAGAGTCTCGATAAACCGCGGGTTCTCCGAATCATCGTTCAGCGCCTGCCGCAGTTTCTTGATCGCGCTGTTCAGGCTGAGGTCAAAGTCTACAAAGGTTCCTTCCGGCCAGAGTTTCTTTTGCAACTCTTCCCTTGTGACAATCGCTCCGGGCCGTTCAAGCAACATCTCCAGTATCTGGAAGGGCTGGTCGTGCAGCTTGACCCTGACACCGGACTTGCGCAATTCGCGAGCCTCGAGGTCGAGCTCGAAAAGGCCAAATCGTAGCGCTCTCGGATTCGTCGCAGGCCGCGGCATCCCCATCACCCCACGATTCCCAAGTGTGATCTCTGCGGAGTTTACACCTGCTGGGCCGCCAGAAGCTATACGGGGGATGAGTCATATTTCTGTCTATTCTCCTGTCTTTTCAGCGGATTAGCGGGTCACTTTCGTTTCCGATCCAAACCACCGCCGGTCCATTGTTCTGCTTCGCATTGTCCCCCGAAAGTGGGCCTTGTTCGCCGCCGAAAATGGCCTGGGAGCCGGCTCGGCAAATCAAAATAGGAGAACATCAATGAAGAAACACATCCTGATCGTTGCATGCCTGGGTGTCACATTCGGATTGGCCGTTTCAGCTTCGGCTCAGGTGGGAGGAATCCGGGCGAAAGTACCGTTCGATTTTGCCGTCTCTGGCAAAACCTTTCCTGCCGGCGAATACACCATGATCGCCGCGTCGGACCAAATCAGAATCGAGGATGCCAAGGGTAAACCGATCGCCATGGTTCTGGCGAATCAGGTCTCCGGCCGTTCTACCGGAGCGAACGGCCAGATTATCTTTCGCTGCTACCGAGACCGCTGCTTTCTCTGGGAATTGTGGTCGCCCGCTCAACAGAACGGACGCGAGTTACTTACCTCGCGGGCCGAGGCAGAACTGGCAAAGGAGGAAAGCGGAAAATACTTTGCAGTTCTCGGTCAGAAACCGGGGAACTGATGCTGGTCGCGCGTGAGGGGCCTTCCGTTGTTCGATCTATTCGGAAGGCTCCATTTTCACGCCGTCAATTGTGTTGTCCGCTCTCGAGTTGCGCGGCTTTGTTCCTGGCCTCTTGTGCCTGCTGCGTCATGCCCTTGACCTGATAGCACTCCGCCAGCGCGGTTTCCAGATCAGGGTTATCGCCGTCCTTCTCCCTGCTCTTGAGGTAGGCGGCAATGGCGTCGTCGTACATTTTGAGGTTGGCGTAGGCGTTGCCGAGTTCGGAGTACACTCCCGAAACCTGCGGGCCCAGGCTGATGGCTTGTTTGAGCTCCGGGATGGCAGCCTCATAATTCCCGCTCTCAGCCAGCACCAGCCCAAGGCCGTAGTGAGCGTCGGCGTCGTTTGCGTCGTTTGCGATGGCCTGCGTGAAAGCCGTCTTTGCATCGTCGAGGCGCTTCTCACTTAGATATACGAGTCCCAGGTTAAAGCGCGCGTCTTTGTACTGCGGATTTAATTCGAGAACCCGCTTAAACTCGGCTTCCGACTCGGGATACTTCTCCTGGTCGAAATAAGCGTGGGCCAGGGCGTAGTGGCCATCGGCGAAGTTGGGTTTTTCCTTCACGATGGCCTGCAAATTGGCGATGGCATCATGTTGGTTTTGAGACAAGGACTCAAACGCCCGCGCCATGCGGAACGGCGCACTCCGCCACTGGCGCACTCCGAAGCCGGCGCCAAGCAGGGCGAGCGCGACGATTCCCAACACGCCGGCACG
>CAYOUY010000223.1:0-2217 GCA_964407245.1 uncultured Acidobacteriaceae bacterium | reverse complement strand
ACCGTGTGACCGTACGGATGATTGGGAAAGGCCACCGGCGACATCTGCTCGATCATCTTCTGCACCGGAAACGAATAAATCCGCCGATACTCGCCCAGCACCGCTCCGGCTTCCACCTGGAAGGTTTTCTGCTCCAGCTTCAGCCCCTTGAAGCGCGAGGCTTCCAGTTCGATCACGCCTGGCGACGAACCCTCTGGCGTCTGAACTGGCCCGATCAGGTTCTGCGCGAAGGTAAACGGGTGGTAGAAGGTCATGTCGTAGGTGGTGTAGGCGTTGTTATAAGAGCCCAGCCGGTCCATCAAGTCCTGGTATCCACCGGCAACGCCGTTGTATTCGTGGCGGAACATGATGTGCTCAAACAGGTGAGCTAGCCCGCTCTTCCCCTTCTCGGTTTCGTTGCGCGACCCCGCGAAAACGGGCGTGGTGTAGCTGACCATGTCTTTGAACTCGGGAGTGGGCACGATGATGATGCGCAGCCCGTTTCCCAGCGTCCGCTCGTAGATCGGATAAGGAAAGAACTTTGCCGGAGGCTTGGCCGGCTTGTGCGCAGTCACACTGTGCCGCTGCGGTACGACTTGCGCACTGGCATACGCTGCGCCGAAGAGCATGCACACTGCGGCGCCCAGGAGAAAACGCTTCATGTCAAACCTCGGGGATTTTGCCACGGCCAGAAGACCACAGATTCTACACCGTCGCGGCGGAGCTCTAATCGCTTGCGATCGTCGCTTCCAGCCAGCCGCCGTCGAGCACGGACGCCAGCAGTTGCGGCTCGACGCTGCCGCCGCTGATGATCGCGACCGTCTTCTCTGCAGGCGGCAGCTCATCTGAATGAAAGAAGAACGCTGCCGACGTGACCGCACCGCTCGGCTCCGCCACGAGTCGCGCTTCGAGCGCCAGACGTCGCATGGCTTCGCGAATCTCGTCCTCACTGACGGTGACAATGTCGTCCACGTAACGGCGGATGTGTTCGAAGTTGATTTCGCCGATATGCTGCGTGCGCAGCCCGTCAGCCAGCGTGCGTACCACCTGCTCGCCCGACCACGCAACAATCTTGCCCGCCCGCAGACTGGCCTGCGCATCTGCAGCCAGTTCGGGTTCGACGCCGATCACTTTGGCTTGCGGACGAAGCTGCTTGATCGCCGCGGAGACGCCGCTCACTAACCCTCCGCCGCCAACAGGTACGAGCACGAGTTCAACATCGGGAAGGTCTTCTAAGATCTCGAGGCCGATGGTTCCCTGCCCCGCGATGATCTTCTCATCATTGAACGGCGGAATAATCACATAACCGTGCTGCGCCGCTAATTCCTCAGCCTTAGCCTGGCGCTCGCCGCTCGTGGGACCAACGGGTACAATCTCCGCGCCTAGCGCTTTCGTCGCCTCAATCTTGATGACCGGCGCCTTGCGAGGCATCACAACCAATGCTTTCATACCCAGGGCCCGCGCCGAATAAGCGACGCCTTGCGCGTGATTGCCGCTGGAATAAGTAATGACTCCCCGCCAGCGTTCTTCATCCGAAAGCGAGGCAATCTTGTTGTACGCGCCCCGCAGCTTGAACGAGCCGATCGGCTGGAAGCTTTCTGGCTTGAACCAAAGGCGCCGGCCATCGGCTTGATGCCCTACCAACGGGGTGCGTGTAGCTACACCACGCAACCGCTCGTGCGCCTGGCGAATGTCGTCGAGGGTGACGATAGCGGCTCTCCGTCAAATCTCCAGAATCACAGGCATAATCAACGGCCGGCGCGAGGTGTTCTTGGCGATGTAGCGTTTCAGCTCCTGGCGAATCTTCTCTTTCATCACGCCCCAGTCGCCCTTTTCTTCTTTGCTCGATTGCTCCAAGGCCTCGACCACTACCTGCCGCGCTTCGTCCATAAAGCCGTTCTCCGCGCCGGCGGGCGCAAAGCCGCGCGTGACGATCTCCGGCACCGACTCCACTTTTCCGCTCAGCTTGTTAATGGTGATGATGGGCAGCACGATGCCGTCTTCGCTCAGCAGGCGGCGGTCGCGGATCACCAGGTCCTCGACCACGTCGGTGCGTGAGCCGGAATCGATGCACACGCGGCCCACGGCGACTTCTCCGGTCTTGCGCGCGCCCAGTTCGTCGAACTCCAGCACGTCGCCGCTTTCCAGCATGATCACGTTGCCGACCGCTCCATGCATCGAAGCAGCCAGCTCCCTGTGCCGACGCAGTTGCCGGTACTCACCGTGAATGGGAATGAA
>CAYOUY010000222.1:0-3835 GCA_964407245.1 uncultured Acidobacteriaceae bacterium | reverse complement strand
CTCGAGCGGGATGTCGCCGACCTCATCGAGAAACAGCGTTCCCTTGTGCGCCAGCTCGAAGCGGCCGACGCGCTGGGCGATGGCGCCGGTAAAGGCGCCCTTCTCGTGGCCAAAGAGTTCGCTCTCCAGCAATCCAGTGGGGATGGCGGCGCAGTTGGCCTTGACCAGCAGATGATCGCGGCGCGCGCTGAGATTATGGATGGCCCGCGCCACCAGCTCTTTTCCGGTGCCGGTTTCGCCGATGATCAGCACGGTGGAGTCAGTAGGCGCGACGGTCTCGGCCTGCTTCAGCACCGCGCGCAGCGAAGCGCTGTTGCCGACGATTTCCTCGAAATCGTGCTCCACGCGGATCTCATCCCGAAGATACAAGCTCTCCTCCGACAGGCGCTCCTGCGCCTCCTTGATCTTGCGATGTTCGAGCGCATTGCCGACCGCGATCGCCACCTGGTCCGCAATCGGAGTCAGAAACTCGACGTCCTCCGCGGTGAACGGAGTCGGCGTGCGCCGGTTCAGTTGCAGGATGCCTACGACCTGGTCGCGGCTGATCAGCGGCAGAAAGCACATGGCCTTAATGCCTTCACTCTCGCTGATTTCCCGCGCCCCGGGAGTAAGCCAGTCGGGAAGAGGAACGTTGATGGTGAGCGGCTGGCCGCTGTCGAAAACGCGCCCCGAACCTGAGCCGTGGCGAGGGATATGCAGCCACTTGCGCATCAGCCCTTTGCCCTCAGGGAAGTCCACCATGTGGACCAGGAAATCACCACGCTCCGCGTCGGGCAGCGATATGTTGACGGAATCGCACTGCATCACCTGCCGCAGGGTTCCGGAAACGGCGCGAAAAATCTCCTCGAAGTCGAGGTTGGAGACGGCGCTGTTGGTCATCTCCAGCAGCAGGCGAAGCCGGTCGCGTTCGCGCGCTACCTGCTGCTGTAGAGCGCGCGCATCCTCGTAGTTGAGCGCGTTGTCGACGGCGGTGGCTACCTGGCCCGCCACCAGCTGCGCCAGTTCGAGCTCGGCGGAAGTGTAGGCCTCGGGCCGGGTAGCGCCGAAGTTCAAGGCGCCCAGCCGCCGCCGCGCCGAAGTCAGCGGCACGCTGCACACCGAGCGAACGCGATGCGTGAGAAAACGCCGGACCGACTCGGGAAAACGCGGGTCCTGCTCGGTGTCGCTGATGACCAGGGCTTGCTGGTTTTGCCAGACCCAGGCGGAGATGGACTCATCCATGGCAAATTCCACGCCCGGCTCCATCTTTGGAACGCGCGTCTCGAGGATGTGCAGCCGCATCACGTTGCGTGCGGGATCGTGCAGCACCACGCTGAGATAGCAGAAGTTCAGCAGTCCGCGCAGACGGCCCGTAAGATCGTGAAAAAGATCCGGCAGCTTCTCGTGGGAGGCGATGAGGCGCGAAACCTCGAGCAGTACTCCGTACTTCTCGACAGGAAAATGAGCCGACTCTGGCATACGCTCGGCAACACCGACGCCGACCGCCTCAACCAAGATGCCACCCCCAAAGGCACATGAGAACCCATGACGCGAGCTTCTCTGCCTGTTTACCTGGATGGGATGCGTCGGCGTGCCCCAAGGCTTCAAACATGCGCGTAAAAAAATCGTTAACAGGAATCGCAAAAGTGAATGCTGGCGAACTCTGCGCGACGGTAATTTGGCACGCTGTCAGATTGCCGACTGACAGATGGTTCGCACTCTGCCGCGACATGCAATTCGGAAATCGTCGCAACGGCAAGCACGACAATCACCTGGCGGTGAATGGCAAGAATTTTTCGAGTTGGCAACGTGCTTGCTTTTCTCACGGCCGGAGCGATCAGAAAAAGGAGAAGCAAAAATGAAATCGCAGATCATTCAAGTCGCAACCAACAAAGTTGGATCGATCTTTCTGTTGCTGGCGCTGGCGGTCGGTGTAGCTCATGCGCAGAGCGGCATCTGGAAAGTGGATGCGGAGCATTCGACGGCGCGTCTCTCTCTGGGATCGGTAGAGACCGGAGCGGCGCGCGTGAGCGGAAATGTGGCGTTCGCGGCCAATGATTCCTCGGATCCGGTCGTCAACCTGAGCATCGGGTCAGGCATTCCGAGTGCGGAGGACCCGCAGATCAGCTTTCAGTCTGAGCGCTCGGCAATGACCAACGACGGAAAACTGGCGGTGACCGGCAAGTTGTCCGTCACGCGCGTGGAGCGTCCGGTCATTTCCTACACCGGCGGCGGCGAAGGATACTACGGAGCTGAGTACGGCGAGCCCGTACTTCACACCGACAGCCGGGAAGTCACGCTCGTGCTCCCCAAGCCGGGTGATCCGCAGAACGGAAAGATGCAGCTGACGGCTTCCACCGACATCAGCCGCGAGCGCTTCCCGCAGTTGGTGGACGCGCTGGCCGAGGGCAAGTGGCCAAGCATGGTGGTTGAAGACGAACATTGCACCATGCCAACGACGGTCGGTGAGGATTACCACGGCGCGGATTGCACCGGAACTCCGGTCGAGGCCGCCAGCAACAGCGTAACCACATACGCAGGCGGCGGCGAAGGCTACTATGGCTCCGAGCGGGTTGCGGTTCCGGATGGCAGCCATGCGACCATCGCCCTGAATCTCCAGCTGACGCAGGCGGTCTCCGCGCCAGCACAGAATTCCGGCAACTGAAAACCTGAAACACATTCGGAGGGGCCCGCGGGCTGCGGGTCCTTCCGATTTTTTTTGCGCGCCGCGTCCTCTGCACACCAGCCGTTGCATCCCAAAATTGCACACACGCTGCGTCATTACCAACTAACTACTTGACAGATTTCTCGCCGCGTCGTTTCTTTCTCATGAACTGGGGCAGTGCGGCGGCGAGAAATTTCCCACACGAAATTTTTTCGTGCTAGTATCCGAACAGGCGCCCAGTTCGTAAGGCTCTCTGGTTCCGCGATTCCGGCCGAAGAGGTTTCGGCACAACTCCAGGTGGTTTCAGCCCGGGCATCTCGCACAGCACGTCCTGCTCGGCAGCGCCCTGATTAATACGCTTTTTTATTGACGATCTTTTTCCGCCGTCTCTGCCCCTCGGAGCCGGCAACGTAGTGGCCGCAGAACAATGTCGCTCCTGTCATCCGCAACCGCCGCCGCCAATCCCTGGATCCGGATTCTCGGGGCCCTGGAAAAGAAGATCAACCGCACCACCTTCGAGACCTGGCTCAAACCCACGCGCTTCAGCCACACCGAAGGCAGCGTGCTCTACATCCGCATGCCGCGCCCGGAATTTCGGGTGGTCGAAGAAAAGTACATGGACCTCATCCTCGAAGCCATCGACAACCTTGGCCTCGAACTCGATGATGTTAAGTTCATCACCGACCACGATGAGCCCGCGGCCATGCCCATGCGCCACAGCTTCCCGGCGAAGCTTCCGCAGGGCGGGAATCCCGCGCTCGCCGGAGCTCAACGCCCGGGATCGCAGGCGCGCTTCGACTTCGACTCCGCCGCTCAGCTCAATCCCAAGTACACGTTTGACGGGTTCGTCATCGGCGCGGGCAATCAGTTTGCTCATGCCGCCGCCCGCGCGGTCGCGGAGAATCCTTCGAAGTGCTACAACCCGCTGTTCCTCTATGGCGGCGTCGGCATGGGCAAGACTCACCTGATGCAGGCCATCGGGCAGGAGGTCAAGCGCCAGCAGCCGCAGCTCTCCATCTGTTACATCTCGAGCGAAAAGTTCACCAACGAGGTGATCAACTCTCTGCGCTACGACCGCATGAGCAGCTTCCGCGACCGCTTCCGCACCGTGGACGTGCTGCTCATCGACGACATCCAGTTCCTGGCGCAGAAGGAGCGCACCCAGGAGGAGTTCTTCCATACTTTCAACGC
>CAYOUY010000221.1:0-15885 GCA_964407245.1 uncultured Acidobacteriaceae bacterium | reverse complement strand
TTGCACGATAATCGCACCATGATCGAGTTCTTCGTCAACGAAATGCACGGTGCAGCCGGAAATCTTCACGCCGTAGGCAAACGCCTGCTCCTGCGCCTCCAGACCCGGAAACGCCGGCAAGAGCGATGGGTGAATATTCAGAATGCGCCGCGGAAACTGCTGCACGAACCACGGCGAGAGCAGGCGCATGTATCCCGCGAGGCACACGAGATCGACTTTGTGTTGCTTCAAAGCGGCGACAACTTCGCGGTCATGCTCCTCGCGGGCCTTACCTTTCGATTGAATCACGAGCGCGTTCAATCCGCGCTGGCGGGCAGTTGCGATCCCCGGCGCATCAGCCCGGTTTGAGATGACGACGGAGATTCGCGCGCCGGGAATGCGGCCTGCTCCAACGCTGTCGGCAATGGCGACGAAGTTCGAGCCGCGTCCGGAGAGAAGAATGCCCAATGAATGCATGATTGCAGATTGGAGATTTCAGATTGAAGATTTTACGGTCGCGGAGCGCGATGTGGCGGCAAGCCTTGGCAAAAAATCTGCAATCTCAAATCTAAAATCTGAAATTCTAGCTGTAGATGACCTTGCGTTCGCCCTTCACGACGCGGCCGATGGTGCATGCCTTCTCGCCCACGCGATCGAGCACGGTTTGCGCTTTCTTGAACTTCGCCGCCGGAACTATGAGCAACATTCCGAGGCCCATGTTGAAGGTGCCCAGCATCTCGTCCTGTGGAACGTTTCCCAGTTGCTGCAGGTGCTCGAAGATGGGCGGCACGGTCCACGATCCCAGTTCGATGGCTGCCGCTGTGCCGCGCGGCAGCACGCGCGGCAGATTCTCCGTGATACCGCCTCCGGTAATGTGCGCCAGCGCGGCCACGCATTGCGCGTCAATCAGTTTCTTCAAAACCGGCCAGTAGCTCCGATGCGTGCGCATCAGCTCGTTGCCGACCTTGTTCTTGATCTCGTTGACGTAGGTCTCCGGCGAATAATGAGCAACCTCAAATAAAAGCTTGCGGGCGAGGGAATATCCGTTGGTATGCAGGCCGTTCGACGCCAGCCCCAGGATGATGTCGCCAATCTGCACGTCTTTGCCGGTGATGATGCGGTCGCGCTCCACCACGCCCACGATGAATCCCGCCAGATCGTATTCGCCGTCGGGATAGAACCCGGGCATTTCGGCCGTCTCTCCGCCGATCAGAGCGCAGCCGTTGTGCTTGCAGGCGTCGGCAATACCCTCGACAACCTGCTCGGCGACGGCCGGCTCAACTTGCCCGT
The DNA here is from genome assembly GCA_964407245.1 of uncultured Acidobacteriaceae bacterium. Lineage (GTDB taxonomy): Bacteria > Acidobacteriota > Terriglobia > Terriglobales > Acidobacteriaceae > Sulfotelmatobacter. The sequence continues at coordinate 14,616 of CAYOUY010000221.1, read as the reverse complement.
GGCCAGGTAATCCATGAAAAACAGCGGCGCAGCGCCTTGCACGGCGATGTCGTTGACGCAGTGGTTCACCAGGTCGGCGCCGACCGTCGAGTGCAGCTTCATCTCGAAAGCGACCTTCAGCTTCGTGCCCACGCCATCCACGCTCGAAACCAGCAGCGGATCGGCATATTTCGTCTTGTCCACGGCAAACACGCCGCCGAAGCCGCCGATCTCGCTCAGCACACCCTTCGTGAAAGTCTTGTGGGCGAGATATTTGATGCGCTGCTTGGTGCGGTTGGCGCGGCTGATGTCCACGCCCGCGTCGGCGTAGGTGACGGGTGTGGGGCTGGATGTGGGGGGCTTGGCCACAGATTCTTCTTTCCTGTGTCGTTAGTCGTTGCGTGGGGACAGCGCGGCGAAGCGACGAACTTCCTTAAGGCCGCTCATTGTAGCACGTTCGCAGCAGGGCTCTACGAACCCGCCGATTTGCTACCAAGCGACTTCGAATTATTTGGCGCGACTCAACTGTTGCCGCAGGCTTTCCAGCACGAGACCGAATAGCGCATAGGTAGCGGCATTGGCAAGAAGAACCCAAAGGAGTTTAATGCCGAAATGAAAGTGAAAGCTGGCAAACACGATTGGGCAAGTTAGGTTGATGAGCGTCCAAACAATCGGTTGGGTGTTCAGAGGATTGGGGAACGTTGAGGCGGCATAAAGCGCCCAGAGACCTGCAACCAGAAAGCCGGCAATTGCCCAGATAACAATTCTGCGTTTCATAACGCTGCTCCCGCTTGGCACCTCTAATAGTCCCACTCCAAACTCCAAATGAACGCGCAGCGATCGCTTTTCACCAGACCAGAAATCCGGATCAAGAACTAAGCGCTCAGTGTTAGCACACGTCTAGAGGGCTTCCGCAGGCGCACAAGCCCGCTCGCCACCGCGCAGCCCGGACTAATGCGCGATGAAGTCCGAGAAGAAGTACGCGAGAACCCCGAACAGCGCCAGACCGCAAATGCCATAGGCGGTGAGTACCCAGGCGCCGCGGCCTTCGAAGTGCTTGGTTGAGGAGGGGGACTGCTCGGTTGGAGAGACGACAGGGGCCCGATCTTCCATGCAAAATACCTCCAGCGGAAGGATCGTGGCGCAAGGTGCGTTATGCGTCACGCCTGCCTCGCGTCGTAGCGTGGCAGGACTATCTGAGGCCGATTCTACCCCGATTTTGAACCTTGGAGAAGAAAAAATGTGATTTCAATCACAAGCCTAACAGCCGTTTTTTGTTGATGTTGCAACAATGAGGTTCAAAAGTTCGAAGAGCTGTGAGCCCCGAGCTCCCAGCATAACCGCCCGAGAAGCCTACAAGCTCGACACTCATCGACCGCGACTCAGAACCACTGCACGCCTGTCGAGCAACGTCTCGGCAATTCCGTCGCATGGGATAATAGGGCATCGGGTTCCCTGTCCAACTTATGCGGAAGGCACTGATTTTCGCCCTCGTTCCCTGCGTCCTCGCATGCAGCGCGGTAGCGCAGCAATCCGGCCCCCAGCAGTCCAACTCGCAGCAACCCAGTTCGGAAACCAGCACCGCCGCCAAAGCCGCGGCGAAGACGCCGGATTATTCCGCCGAGTCTTTTGTCATCGAGCAACTGCACTCGCGCTACCGCTTCGAGTCCGATGGCACTGGCAGCCGCGAGATCACGGCCCGCATCCGCGTGCAGAGCGAGGCAGGCGTACAGCAGTGGGGACAAGTGCAGATCGGCTACAATTCGGCCAACGAGCGCGTCGAGATGCCCTACGTGCGCGTACTCAAAGCCGACGGCAGCGTGGTCAAAGCAGGCGACGATGCCGTTCAGGACCTCACCGCTCCCGTCGAGCGCGAAGCCCCGGTTTATACGGATTACCGCCAGAAGCACATCACGGTGCCGGGACTGCGGCCGGGCGAAGTGCTCGAATACGACACCGTGACCGTCATCCACACTCCTTTGGCTGCCGGCCAATTCTGGACCGAGTACGAATTCGAAAAGAACAGCATTGTGCTCGATGAAAGCATCGATGTCGACGTTCCTGCCGCCCGCGCCGTGAAGCTGAAGACGAAGCCGGGGATGGACCCGCAAGTTACCGAGCAGAATGGTCGCCGCGTTTACCACTGGTCCAGCTCGCATCTTGTGCATGAAGACGAGGCCAAGGTCAAGGCGGAAGAAAAAAAACCGCACCACCCCGATGACGACCGGCCCGATATCCAGCTGACCACTTTCGAGAACTGGGAACAGGTCGGGCGCTGGTACGCGAACCTGGAGAAGGACCGCCGCATCCCTTCACCGGAAGTTCGCGCGAAGGCCGAGGAGTTGACCAAAGGCATCACCACCGACATCGGCAAGACCGAGGCGCTGTACGATTTTGTCGCCAGAAATTTCCGCTACGTGAGCTTGTCGCTCGGCGTCGGCCGCTATCAGCCGCACGCCGCGGCAGATGTGCTTCACAACCAGTATGGGGACTGCAAGGACAAGCACACGCTGCTGGAATCTCTGCTCGAAGCCGAAGGTCTGCGTGCGTCGTCGGTACTGATCAACTCGAGCCGGAAGCTCGATCCCGAGGTCCCTTCGCCCTCGCAATTCGATCACGTCATCACGCTGCTGCCCCTCGAAAAGAACGGCACAAAAGAAGAAGTATGGATGGACACCACGGCCGAAGTCGCGCCCTTCCGCTTGCTGGCTTATACGCTGCGCAAGAAGCAAGCTCTGGTAATTGCGCCGGCCGAACCGCCTTCGCCCACGGCGCCGCACCTGGAAGAAACTCCGCCCGACACTCCCATCCCCGACACTGAAGACTCCGAGATCGAGGGCAAGATCAACGACATCGGCAAACTGGAAGCGCACGTGTGCTACCGCTTTCGCGGCGACGAAGAACTGCTGCTCCGTTCCATTTTTCGCCGCGTTCCGCAAGCCAACTGGCAGCGCGTAGTCGAGAATGTCAATGCGGGACTAGGTGGCGATATCACGAATCTCAAGGTCAGCGACCCCGCGGCCACGCGCGAAGCCTTCACTCTGTCGTATGACGTTTCGAAGGTGAACTTTCTGGACTGGTCAAAGAAAAAAGCGGACATCGTGCTTCCGCTCGTGCAGTTCACGCTGCCCGACGTTGACGCCAACACCAGCGACCCCAATTCCGAGCCTTTGAAGCTGGGGCCCAAAGCCACATATTCTTACACCATCCGTCTCGAGCTGCCCGCCAAGTACACAGCGCACAGTCCGCTGGCTTTCTCGCTGAAGCGCGATTACGCCGAATACGAAGCGACCTACAAGCTCGACGGCCACATATTTACCGCCGGCCGCAAGCTCACGCTTCGTCAGGATGAGATCCCGGCGGCTCGCGCCACGGACTATGAGTCGTTCCGCCGCGCCGTCGGAGCGGATCTGGCGCAGGCGCTCTCGGTGGAAAGCACAACCGCCGGCGCGCCGGTGCCTCCCGCCGACATGAAGGCCGACGATTTAGTCGACAGCGCCCGCGCCGCCACGGAGAATGGTGACCTGCCGGTGGCGGTGGCCCTGCTCAAGCGCGCCACCGAAGTTGATCCCAAGAACAAGTTCGCCTGGAACAATCTGGGCCTCGCGTATTTCGGAATGCGCGACGACCCAAACGCGATCGCTGCGTTTCAGAAGCAGCTCGAAGTCAATCCCTACGACGAATACGCCTGGAACAATCTCGGCCGCGTTTACTGGAACGAGCGCAAGTACGACGATGCCGTGAAGGCGTTCAACAAGCAGCTTGAAAACAATCCACTCGACAAGTTCGCCCACGCTAATCTCGGCGCCATGTACTCCGAGTGGCGCAAGTACGACCTAGCTGCGGCGGAACTCGAAAAAGCCGTTGCTCTCACTCCCGATAACGCGGAATTGCAGGTCAGTCTGGGCGATGCCTATCTCAACCTGGGACAGGACGACAAGGCTCTGGCCACCTTCGATCACGCGGTCGAGCTCGCGGCCACGCCGCTGGTCTGGAACAATATCGCCTATCAGCTCTCGCTCAAGAATTCGCATCTCGATCGCGCGCAGCAATACGCCGAGTCGGCCGTATCGGCCACGGCTGCAGCCCTGCGCAATCTCTCGCTCGATCGCCTTACACGCCAGGACCTGCCTCTGACTCCCTCGCTGGTTGCCTACTGGGACACGCTGGGTTGGGTGCACTTTGCCGAGGGCCATCTCGACGAGGCCGAAAAATATGTCGCCGCCGCCTGGGGGCTCGGCCACCACGCCGAAGTCGGCGATCATCTGGGGCAAATTTACGAAAAGCGCGGTGAGAAGGACCAGGCTGTGCGCACGTACGCTCTGTCGCTCGACGGATTGCGCCCCATTCCTGAGACGCGCAGAAGGCTGGCCTCGCTCGCCGGAGGCGACGCAAAAGCCGATGCCGCTGTCGCGCGCTACAAGGGAGAGTTGCAGCATCTCAGCACGGTGGACTTAGGCAAGGCCACGCAAACCGGCAGCGCCGATTTCTTCATCCTACTCAGCCGCGGTACAGGATCGACCGCGCAAGTGGATGCAGTGAAATTTATCAGCGGGGACGAGAAGTTGAGGTCGCTCAGCGGCGCCCTGCGCACCGCCGACTATCATCTAATGTTTCCGGATGACACGCCGGTGAAGATTCTTCGCCGCGGAACGCTCTCCTGTTCCATGACCAGCGGCAAGTGTGAGTTCGTGCTCGTGCTGCCGGAAGATGTGCGAACCGTGGACTAAACTCGGACCGGCGATTGAGGTCGGCCACCAAGCAGGGTTCCCACTCTGTTGATATCACGCGCGATTAATGCGGCCACCAGCTCGTGTGCCGCAGAAATCCGTATTCATTGACGGGGCGGTCGTCCTCCATGGCGGGTGCGTTCCGATCCAGCGAGATCGGGAGGTCGAGCGGAACTTCGTTTTTCAGCACTGCCGCAAATTGTTCTTCGGGGGTGTGGAATGGTCCCCACTCCACCAGGTCCGTGGCTGCACCGGGCGGCAACCGATGCGCCAATTCAGCTGCCGATGGCACGGGGATGGGCTGATTGCTCGCCAGATAATGCACGCCCCAGTTATCGATTGAGACAAACGCGCGGACATACGGGAACGAATCCTTCAGCGCGCGCGCGACGGCGGCGGTCGTGGTCCGATCCCCACCGGGATACCACTGCGCCAGGATGCCGTCAGGCCGCAGGCGTTTCCTGGCGGCGGAGTAAAACTCGCGCGAGTACAGCAGGCTGGAGCCGGCTGCGCCAATCGGCGGCGGGGGATCGATAACGATCACGTCGTATTGCTCATTCGTCCGCTCCAGGAAACGGCGGCCGTCATCGGCCACGACATGCGAGTGCGGCGAACTTAACACCTGCGCGGCATCGGCATGAAAATACCAGAAAAGTGCGGGGACACTGGGCACCAGATCCACGGCTGTCGAGTCGATTCCCCACGACACCATGGAGCGGTGTGTCGTGCCCATGCCGAAGCAGATGACCAGCGCCTTCTGCGGCGCGTGATTGAGCAGAGCCAGCGGCAGCGACGCCATCACTTTCGTGATCGGCGTCAGCACGGTCATGCTCACGCCGTTCACGTAAAGCTGCTTGTACTCTCCCTGGCCGGCCGCCACGACCGTAGCGGTGCTGTCGCGGCGAACCGCCGCGCCCGGAATCATCTGCACGTAGCTTTTTGTCCGCAGGATTAGAGTCAGTGACGCAGCCAAAATTGCCACCACCGCGATCGCAATCGGAGCGCTGAAACGCTTTGTCGTCCCATTTACCGGCGCGGGCTGCCGGAAGGCAAACCACAATCCTACGATCAGCCAGGGCAGCGCGAGCAACACCAGCGCATAGCGCTCGTCAAGGTAAGGCAACAACCCAAAGCCCGCTATCAGTGGGCCAAGAATGCACCCCGCAACGTTTACCGCATAACCGGCCCCAGCCCGGTTCGGATCGCCTTTCGAAAAGCGATCCACCAGACTCGGAGTGACAAATCCCAGAAGCCCGCTGAATGCCGCGACGCCCACAGGCACGCGCCACCCGCCAGAGATCGCCAGTCGTTTATCGGCCGTGAGCAGCGGCATCAACGCAGCCAGCCACATGAACATCCAGACCAGCGATCCCTCGCTCCCATGCCGCCGGCTCCACCAGCGATACGCGGTCGATCCGAGGAACATCGCAGCTAGGTAGACACCGAGAATCAACGCGAACGAATACACCAGCGTGCCGACATAAATCGTATAAAGCCGGGTCCAGACCACCTCCATGCCCATGCTGGTAAGTCCGGTGGCAAACAGCAGCCAGAGGTTGCCGTTCCCGAGCATCTCCCGCGCCGAAGGCAAAGGTAAAGACGATGCTGCGGGCGATGCGGTCGTTGTCGCCGCCTCTTGCTGTCCGGGCTGTTCGCCCCTAATCACAGGACCGCCCGCAGGATTGTTCGCACGCAATTCTGTGCTTCCTGGAGCATCGGGCTTCTGCCCAACCCGCCTGCTCGCAAGCCAGAAAGCCGTGCCGCAGATGGCCAGATTGAACACCATCCCGATTTGCAGGCTGCGATTGAAGCCGAACAGTTCGATCAGACCTAGCGGGATCAGCGTGCCCGCCACGGCCCCCAGCACGTTCGCGAGATAAAGAAAGCTGAACGACCGCCTGGATTCCAGACTCTTGTCGCTGCGGATCGCGAACATGGCTAGCGGAATTGTCGCGCCCATGCACGCACACCATGGAACCAGCGTGCATGACAGCCAAACGCCCGCCGCCACGTAGTATCCGGCGGACGACAGCGACAAGCTCGCGCCGACATGCTCCAGCACCACGCGTCCCAACAGCAATTCCAGCGGCACCACTACCGCGGAACAGCCAATCAGGAGTTCGGCCACGCCATACAGTTGCAGCGGCGAAGCGGTGAGCCGCTCTGCGTACCTGCGCACCAGCTGCCCGGCAGCCCAGGAACCGACTCCCAGCCCGGCCATAAAGCTCGACAGCACGATCGACACCATGGCCGTCGTGACGCCAAACTGCGCCATGGCCAGGCGAAGCCAGATCAGTTCGTACAGGATGCTGCAGAATCCCGACACGAAGAAGAAGCCGAAATACCAGCTCATGCCGGTGCTCGCCACTTCTTTTGGTCTTTCCATCTGCGGGACGGGGACAATTTCCCGAGCCGGCATGCTCCCAGCGCTCACAGGTTGCTCCTTACCGCTGAACTTGGATTAATCTGCACCGCACAAGGCGGGCTCACTCAAGTCTCGCAGAGTCGGGCAGATTAAAGGCAGAATTCGCCGACCGGGAGAGTAACCAAAGTCACCGGCGCGAAAGGTCGCAGCGACGGTTGTGCCACGCCGTCGCTTGCTCATAGGTATGCGCCAGCCGCAGCACCAGATCCTCGCGCCTCGGCGGCCCGGCAATCTGCAGGCCGATCGGCAGCCCCTTCTCGGTGAATCCGCACGGGATTGAGATCGCCGGCAATCCCCACACATTGAACGGCCGGGTATTGCGTAACAATTTAAGCTCGGCGGGCCGCAGCGCCTCCGGATTCGTCTTCAGCTCTGCAATCGAAGGCGCCGGAATCGGCGTCGTCGGAAAGACGAGAACGTCCACATCCTTAAACACCGCACGAATACTCCGGCGAGCTTGCTCCAACTCGCGCCGGCGCGCGATGTACTCCGCCGCCGATACATTCTCTCCCGTGCGGATGCGACGCAGCGTTTCCGGGTGATACAAGTCAGCTGATTTGGCGACATTCTCCGCGTGATAGGCCCACGACTCCGCCGCTTGCAGTTTGCGGTCGGTGGGAACGTCAAGCCGAACCTCTTTGACCTCCGCAACCAGAGTTTGGATGACCTGCAAAGCCTGTTCCACGGCGGCTGCGACCTCGCCGTCAAGATCATCAAAAAAATAGTGCCGGGGAACTGTGACGCGAAGCTGTTTCGCGTCCTCGAGCAGCGCCCCTGAGTAATCCGCAACCGGAACATCCACCGAAGTCGTGTCGGCCGCATCGTAGCCGGCGATCGCCTGCAGCACGATCGCCGCATCCGCCGCCGAGACAGTCAAGGGTCCAACATGATCCAGCGACCACGACAGCGGAATTACGCCTCGGCTCGACACGCGCCCATACGTCGGTTTCAGGCCCACGCAGCCGCACAGCGCCGCCGGCTCGCGAATTGAACCGGCTGTGTCTGTTCCGATCGCAGCGCAAGCCATCCCCGCAGCCACGGCCGCCGCCGATCCTCCTGACGACCCTCCCGCAATCCGTCCCCGGTCCCAAGGATTGTGAACATCGCCAAAGTAGCTGACCAGCGAACTGCCGCCATAGGCAAACTCGTGCAGATTGGTTTTGCCAATAATCACCGCGCCCGCCTCTCGCAGGCGCCGAACAATCTCAGCGTCTTGTGTGGGAACCCGATCCTTATATAGCGCGCTTGCCGCCGTCGTGCGCACACCCTCGGTGTCGATCAGGTCTTTCAACGCAACCGGTATCCCGTGTAGCGGGCCGCGCCATTGCCCACGGACGATCTCGCTTTCAGCCACGCTCGCCTCGGCCAGCGCAGAGTGAGCCGTCACAGTGATGAACGCGTTCAGGGCAGAGTTGAACTTCTCGATGCGCTCCAGAAAAGCACGGGTCACCTCGACGGGTGAGATTTGCCGCCGCCGCAACCGCTGCGCGAGTTCAGAAATGGTCGAGAGGTCCACGCCAGTTCATTGTAACGGCGGGTGATTTTCCTCTGTGTGACCCTGTGACCTCTGTGGTTCTAGATCTTCACACTTAGACTGCATCACCACACTCCGCCAAAAGTCCTATAATTGGTTCCGGTGGGGGTCCCCGAAACATCATGGCAGAGATGACGATCGCGCCGGTGGCGACGCATGGGTACTTCATAGACGGCCAATGGAGAGAAGATGGCGATCTCGTTGAGATTCGGTCACCCTACGACGGCAGCCTCATCGCCCGCGTCGTTCAGGGGCGCAAGGAGCACGCCGAGGCCGCCATCGCCGCCGCGGTCAAGGCTTTCGGCACCACGCGCCGCCTGCCGGCGTTTGAGCGTCAGCGTGTATTGCGTCGAATCTCCGCCCACATCACAGAGCGCAAGGAAGAATTCTCCCGCACCATCGCACAGGAAGCCGGCAAGCCCCTCAAAGGCGCGCGCACCGAAGTGGAGCGCGCTATCTTCACCTTCAACGTCGCCGCTGAGGAAAGCACGCGCATCTCCGGCGAATATCTCCCGCTCGACTGGCAGGAGTTCACCGCCGGGCGCTGGGGCATCGTGCGCCGTTTCCCGCTCGGCCCGATCGCCGGCATCACGCCGTTCAATTTTCCGATCAATCTGGTCGCCCACAAGGTCGCGCCGGCCATCGCCGCCGGTTGTCCCATGGTGTTGAAGCCGGCGCCCCAAACTCCGCTCTGCTCGCTGCTTCTGGCCGAGTGCGTGCAGCAGGCGGGCTGGCCCGATGGTGGCCTCAACGTCCTGCCGCTTTCCAACGATGACGCCGGCGTTCTGGTCACCGACGACCGCATCAAGCTCATCAGCTTCACCGGCAGCGTGCCGGTCGGCTGGGACATCAAGCGCCGCGCGGGAAAAAAGAAGGTCGTTCTCGAACTCGGCGGCAACGCCGCCGTCATCGTGCACTCGGACGCCGATCTCGCCTACGCCGCCGACCGTTGCGTCACCGGCGGCTTCGCTTACGCGGGCCAGACCTGCATTTCGGTGCAGCGCATTCTGGTGGAGCACTCGGTTTACGGCCGCTTCGTCGATTTGCTCGTTGAGGGGGTAAAGACACTCAAGGTCGGTGACCCCCTCGATGATTCGACCGATGTGGGCCCGCTCATTCGCGAGAGCGACGCCGTTCGCACCATAACTTGGATCGAAGAGGCTATCCGCGGCGGCGCTCGCGTCCTCGTCGGCGGCGGCCGCAGAAATCTCGTCGTGGAGCCCACCGTGCTCACCGGCACCAAGCCCGACATGAAAGTCAATTGCCAGGAAATCTTTGGCCCGGTGGTCACGGTCGAGCCCTACAAGGATTTCGACCAGGCCCTCCGCCAGGTCAACAACTCTGCCTTTGGCATGCAGGCCGGCGTTTTCACCCGCGACGCAAAACTTTTGTTTCAGGCCTACGAAGAACTGGAAGTCGGCGGCGTGATCGCCGGTGACATTCCGTCTTTCCGCATTGACCACATGCCCTACGGCGGCGTGAAAGACTCCGGCCTGGGCCGCGAAGGCCTGCGCTATGCCATCGAAGAAATGACCGAGCCCAAGCTGCTCGTGATGAACCTGCGCTAAGCGGCTCACAGAATTTGGTCTGCCCTCTTGCCCGCAAAGCGGCCCGTAACCCTTTTCTGGTAGCAGGCATCGTCCATTTGGAGAATTTTTCCCACAGAGCGCGACAAAGTGGGGGAGGACTGTTTATAATTTTTGATTTCGCAATCAAGTTGGGAAAACCTGTGGGTGGTTTTCTTTTTCGCCGTAACTAACCAGCATCACTAGCAGCGGACGATCCGCCGGGTCTCTTCATCAAGCAATAAGAGAATGTCGCAGATTTTTCATCGCAGCACGAATACTCTGTCGCGCGCCACAATTTTTGGCGCAGTATTCGTGATTGCAGCCCTGACCTGGGTTGCAATGGAAATCCAGCGCTCGCCCTACGTGACTTATGCGGGCGTGCGCAAGCCGCAGCCCGTGCCGTTCAGTCATCAGCACCACGTCAGCGGGCTCGGCATCGACTGCCGCTATTGCCATACCTCGGTCGAGACTTCCAGCTTCGCAGGCATTCCCCCAACCCGCACCTGCATGAACTGCCACTCGCAGATCTGGACCAACGCGCAACTGCTGGAACCCGTCCGCGCCAGCTACAAGTCGGGCGAATCGCTGCAGTGGACGCGCGTCAACCAGCTCCCCGACTTCGTCTATTTCAATCACAGCATTCACATTAATAAAGGAGTCGGCTGCAACACCTGCCACGGACCGGTCGATCAAATGCCGCTCATGTACCAGCAGGAATCGCTGCAGATGGAGTGGTGCCTGGGCTGCCATCGCGCTCCGGAGAAAAACCTGCGCCCGCGCGACCAGGTGTTCAACATGCGCTACCAGCAGCCCACCAGCGCGAACCCGGTCGTCATCGACGGCAAGAGCTACACCGATCAGATCGAGTTGGGCACGGACTTATTGAAGAGGTACAACGTGCGCAGCGTGCAAGATATTACCGCCTGCAGCACGTGCCATAGGTAGCGTGTCATAGATAGTTTGATGGAATATATGAGCCAAAGTCTTTGTCATCCTGAGGGGAGTATTGGCTTCGCGAAGCGAAGCCAATCGGAGTCGAAGGACCCCGCGTTTTGGGTCGTTCACCACGGCGGATGCGAGGCGTTCTCCCCGTGCTGTCAGAAGAGAATTCCTCGACACGGCATTGTCAGTTTTTAAGCGTAAGGGATCCTTCGACTGCGCGAGACCTCGCTTCGCGAACTCTCGCTTCGCTCAGGATGACAATACATTGAAACGGGGCCAAAGAACTTCTAGATAACTTAATGACGGACGACCAACATAACGCCGGCCTGATCCAGATCAAAAAGACGGACGACGTCTGCCCGTCCAAAAAACTCGATCTGAAATCCGTCCGCGAACGCATCGATTTCGCCGCCGCCGACGACGCCCAGCAAAAAACCGGCCCGCAATACTGGCGCTCGCTCGAAGAGCTCGCCGGTTCCCAGGAATTCCAGGAAGCCCTGCACCGCGAATTCCCCAAAGGCGCTTCCGAATGGATCGACACCGTCTCCCGCCGCGGATTCCTCAAGGTCATGGGCGCATCGCTGGGCCTCGCCGGCATGACGGGGTGCGTCAAACTCCCTCTCGAGCCCATCGTTCCCTATGTGCGCCAGCCCGAAGGCGTCATCCCCGGCCGCCCCATGTACTACGCCACCGCGGTCACGCTCGGCGGATACGCCAGCCCCGTGCTGGTCGAAAGCCATCTCGGCCGCCCGACGAAAATCGAAGGCAACGACCTGCATCCCGCCTCGTTCGGCGGCACCGACATTTTCACGCAGGCCTCGATTCTTGGCCTCTACGACCCTGACCGCTCGCAGACCGTCAACTCCATGGGCGACGTGCGCTCGTGGCAGGCATTCCTCGGCGCCATTCGCGGCCCGCTCGCTGCGCAGAAAAATCTGAAAGGCGCAGGCATTCGCATTCTTACGCCGACAATTTCTTCGCCCACGCTCGCCGACCAGCTGCGCAATTTCCTGAAGACTTATCCCGAAGCCAAGTGGCACGTCTGGGAGCCAATTAATCGCGACAACGTGCTCGAAGGCGCGAAGCTCGCCTTCGGGCAGCCGGTCGAGACGCGCTACGATTTCTCGAAGGCCGACGTCATCGTCTCGCTCGACGCCGATTTTCTCTACGCCGGCTTCCCCGGCAACACGAAATACATCCGCGACTTCGCCGCCCGCCGCAATCCCGACAGCGGCAACATGAACCGCCTGTACGTCATCGAGAGCACGCCCAGTTCAACGGGAGCGAAGGCGGATCACCGTTGGTCGATGCAGGCAGCGATGTTGGACCCGTTTGCGCGTTTCATCGCGACGGCCTTCGGAATTCTCGGGCAAGGCGCACCCGGATCCTGGACGTCAGATTATGTTGGCCAGGTTGTGAGTGACCTCATGGCTCACAAGGGCTCAAGCGTCCTCATCGCAGGCGAGCATCTCCCCGCCTCGATTCACGCGCTTGCGCATTCGATGAACGAAAAACTGGGGAACGTCGGTAAGACCGTCTTCTATACCGACCCCGTCGACGCGAATCCGGTCAATCAAACCGAATCAATCAAAGACCTCGTCGCGGATATGCGCGGCGGGAAAGTCGATCTGCTGATCGTTCTTGGTGGAAATCCCGCCTACGATGCGCCCGCCGATCTCAACTTCGCCGACGCCCTCAAGAACTCGAACGTTCCTCTGCGCGTCCATTACGGCCTCTATCAGAACGAAACTGCCGAACTCTGCCACTGGCACGTCAGCGCCACGCACGAACTCGAAAGTTGGGGCGATGCCCGCGCTTACGACGGAACGGTCAGCATCATTCAGCCGCTGATCGCTCCTCTTTATAACGGCAAGAGCGCCATCGAATTCGTCGCGCTGCTTAACGGCCAGGCCGATGCAACCGGCTACGATCTCGTCCGCGCTTATTGGCAGAAGCAGCACACTCCGGTTGTCGCAGGTGCGTGCCGAGACAACTGCCCCCCGACGTTCGAGCAGTTCTGGCGCAAGTCGCTGCACGATGGTTGGATTGAAGGAACGACTTTTACTGCAAAGCAGGTTGCTCTCAAGGAAAATCAATTCTCAGAGCCGCCGTTCCATGCCGCCGACCCGCCCGAGCTCAACATCCGCCGCGATCCCACCATCTACGACGGACAATTCTCCAACAACGGCTGGCTGCAGGAACTGCCCAAGCCGATGACGAAGCTCACCTGGGACAACGCCGTCCTCATCGGCCCGAAAATGGCGTCGCGGCTGAACATTGCCAGCGGAGACGTCGTCGAACTCGAATTGAACGGAAGAAAAATCCGCGGCCCCGTCTGGATTCAAGCCGGCCATCCCGACAACTCCGTCACCATCACGCTCGGCTACGGACGCACCCACGCCGGCCGCGTCGGCATAGCGCAAGGCTTCAACGCCTACGAACTCCGAACGACGACCTCACCATGGATTGCTTCAGGGGTCAAAATAAATAAGACCGGCGAAACTTACAAACTCGCCTCCACGCAAGGCATGCAATCGATGGATACGCCCGACGGCGGCCATCGCCCGCTGGTCCGCGAGACGACTCTCGCCGAATACAAAAAAGAACCGAATTTCGCCAAGGAAGAAGAAGTCCCGAAAGATCTCACTCTCTACGAGCCTTATCCCTACGACAAGGAAGACTACGCGTGGGGCATGGCCATCGACCTGAACAAATGCGTGGGCTGCAATAACTGCATGCTGGCCTGCCAGTCGGAGAACAACATTGCCGTAGTTGGCAAAGAGCAGACCCACATCGGCCGCCACATGCACTGGATCCGCATCGACACTTACTATGAAGGCGACCGCGACAATCCCCGCGCGTTTTTCCAGCCCGTTCCCTGCATGCAGTGCGAGAACGCGCCGTGCGAAGTCGTTTGCCCCGTCGGCGCTACGAATCACACCACCGAAGGCCTGAACGACATGGTCTACAACCGCTGTGTGGGCACGCGCTACTGTTCGAACAACTGTCCGTATAAAGTGCGCCGCTTCAACTTCCTGCTCTTCCAGGACTGGGACACGCCACAATACAAAATGATGCGTAACCCCGACGTCAGCGTGCGCAGCCGCGGCGTCATGGAAAAATGCACCTACTGCATCCAGCGCATCAACGAGCGCCGCATCGACGCCGAACGCGAAAACCGCAAAATCAACGACGCGCAACACGAAAACGAATTGCAAACCGCCTGCCAGCAAAGCTGTCCCGCAGGAGCAATCGTCTTCGGCAACATCAACGATCCAAACAGCCAGGTTTCGAAGTGGAAAGCGCAGGCGCGTAACTACAGCCTGCTGGGCGAGCTGAACACGCGCCCGCGCACGACATATTTGGCAGAAGTTCGCAACCCAAATCCGGAGTTGGAAAGCTAGAAGCCAGGAGATAGAAGCTAGAAGCTGCATGCCC
>CAYOUY010000220.1:0-4038 GCA_964407245.1 uncultured Acidobacteriaceae bacterium | reverse complement strand
GATTTCAATCATGATGGAAAGCCCGACCTTGCGTTTGGTGGCTACCTGCTGACTTTTGAGCCTCCCACGGCAACGGCGTTACTACATCAGTAAAGTGCCAGAATCGGGCAAATCTGCTTCCAAGACGACTGATACCAGTGATACTGTTTTTGTCGAAAACAGAGGCTATAAGGGAAGCGTTAGAAACAGCGCGAAATGAAGAAAACCGTTGGCAAGCCCTTTGGACTCAGGCTATTATCGAGAAGTCTAGGAATCATCGACAGTTGCGAGTAACGGCGGTAATAGAATCCCTCCCTCTCCGCCAGTCCTTTGATTTCTGCTATTTACACACGTGACTACCAACTGACTACCAAATTTCAATCATTTTGCCTCCGGCGCGGTAACAAAGTACTGGAGGCAGTATGGCTGTCACACTCTATCGGCAGGTCGGCAAGAGCAAAGCTCGACGCTACCAGAAGGTCAACCTTGGACCCGGACGCCGACCGATCAATCTCACTGGTCCCTATTTCCTGCGCTATTCCCTTGCCGACGGCACCCGCCCGTGGGAGCCGGTCGGCAGCGACCTGGATGCCGCAGTCGAAGCGCAGAAGCGCAAGCAGGCATACTTCGACGCGCTCGACGCAAAAGTCCCGGTCATTCAAGACCAAGATGAAGCTGGGCGGACGAAGATTACCGACGCCGTCTTTCAATGGTTCGCCGAACTCCAGATCTTTCAAGGCAAAGACCAGCAGGGGAAGAGCGAGAAAACGCTGCGGGCGTACAACTACCGGCTTGGATTCTTTCTCGACTTCACGGCGCAGAACAACCTGCGCTACCTAGACGAGATCGACCGCAAGCAGCTCCTGCGGTACGTGAAGTTTCTACGAGACCATGAGAGCGATCTCGACGATCGGACGGTTCACAACGTCTTCGAGACACTGAACACCTTCCTGCGCACACGAGACATCTTTACCGCCGGCAAGATCCTCGCGGAACTCGACTACGCCGAGAAGCCGTCCAAGCCTTATACAAAGCACGAACTCAAGGCGATGTTTGCGGCCATGGATGAAGAAGAAAAACTGCTTTATGGTCTGTTCTTGAATTCCGGTGTGCGTGATGCTGAGATGCAGAACACCGAGTACGCCGACTTCAACTGGGAGAAATGCACGCTCCACGTACAACCGAAACCGTGGCGCCATTTCCGCCTCAAGGGGAAGAAGAAAAAGAAGTCCGCCAAGGACAGATTCATTCCGATCCCGGCGAAGCTGATCTGGAAGATCAAAGACAGAATGCGAGCGCGGAATGGTCAACCGCACGATCTGGTATTTCCTAACGGGAAAGGAAAAACCGACGGACACTTCTTGCGGAAGCTCAAGGCGATTGCGAAGAAAGCCGGCGTCGAAGGAGCGGAGCTTCATCGCTTCCGCAAGACCTACGCCGACACGCTCCACGAAGAAGGCGTCTCGGTAAACACCATCCGCATCCGGCTTGGTCACGAATCGCTAGACGTGACGCTTGCTTACCTCAAAGGTAAAGATGCCGAGTCCGAAGAAGCGCAGGAACACGCTAACAGCAGCAGCCTAGCACTTTACGCATAGACTCAACATCACAGCGGGAGATTTCCGGACCGGACGAAATCTCCCGCTCTTGTCTTTAGCGGCTTGGTTCCCGAGTGGCCCGTCATCCGTCATCTTGGCTATTGTCTGCGCGTTTATTCCCTTGCTTGCTAAGCATTCGAGTCGTTTGCCGTAATCAAAATTGGACTTCGAATCGAGAACTGTGCCGTGACAGGGATCTCAGGGTCCGTAACTAATTGAAAGCAAAGGGTACGGATGGCTCCCTGGGCCCCCTAAAACACCCTCGGAAACGCTTATCGAACCCTTATCGAACCCACAACGCTGCCCTAGTGGCCAGTGCCGCCACGCGGCACCATTCTCTCCGCGACGGTACCGCGAGGAGCTTTCCCTGCCACGATCCTGCAACGTTTGGACAGCTTCTTTCCCAGGAGCATCTAGACCAGAAATCGCATCCGCCACCTCACTCGTGTTGGGGAACACGATTGGCATTCCGTTTCGGGCAAGCTAAAGCACCAGACGGGAACGTCAATCATCTCGATGGGAACATTGACAATCGCTGAGAAGCGAGTTCAGGGTTTGGTTGAGAATTCTCCTGTTTCACACTTCTTCTAAGGCGTGCCGAAAGATGCAGCGCTCGTGGTTGGCGTGGTGAAGTTTGGCGCAAAATGGGACGGCTCCCTTCCTGAATCGAAGAAATACTTCGCCAGCGATCATCATGCCGATCGATGGAGCTACGAAATAGATCCAGAGGGCATGCCAATAGCTGGCGTGAAACGCTGATCCGAATGTTCGTGCCGGGTTGGTACTCATACCTGACAGCGGCGCTTCGAATGTGTAATACAGTGCAAGCAACGCTCCGTTAGCATAGGCGGTATACGGCGCCAGTCTTTTGTGATTTGTTGTGAACAAAATAGTGACCATTAGAAAGAACGAGATGGCCAATTCGGCCACGAACGCGACTGTAGTGCCGTATAGGCCCGGAACTGTGACCGCATAACGCACTGAATGATCGCCCAGTGCTCCTCGCAAAAGGTACTTGGCAGTGGCGACACCAATGGCGGCCCCCAGGAACTGAGCGACGACATAGAACCCTGCGTCCAAAAACCCCACCTTTCTCAGGCGATAAAAGGTGAGAGTCATTGCGGGATTGAGGTGTCCCCCCGACCGTTTGCCCCAAGGTGACATTACGATTGCAATTGCCGTAGTACCCATAGCCAGCCCCATCAGAGCCCTGCGAGCAAGACCGCTGGAAACAAACTGCCGCACAATCGACGCGGGATGCTGTAGCAACGTCGCGGCGAGGCCGGCAACGCAGAGATACAATCCCACCTCACCTGCTTCCATCAGATATTCCGGCCAGTGTCGACGTAAGCTCGTCATTGCGCTTAAACGGTCAGATCGTCGAACTTCAGTTCGAACATCTACTCTTTGAATGGTTTCAGATGGTGAGTTGCCTGTCGCGGAGAAACTCAACTCGATTAAAGTGTAGGTCCCGATGTCCTGGGATCGCGCAATCGATCAACCAGACCGACTGCAACTCTCTAGGTCCCGGGGCTCCGTTGGGCTGCGTTCTTACTCCGTCCTCACAAATGCGTCTTCGTCCACCTCAGCGAAGCAGGTTAACGCTAGCTAGATCGATGATTTCGTCAGCCCTCCCATTGAGCACCGCTTTCATCATGAACAGGCTGAAGCCTTTGGCCTGCTCATAAGTGATGGTGGGAGGCATCGAGAGTTCCTGACGGGAAACCGGTACCTCAACCAGCGCAGGGCCTTCATGCTTGAGAGCTTTCGCCAGTATCGGTTCCACCTGATCCGGCGTTTCCGCTCGCAATCCCATAAGGCCCGCACCTTCTGCAATCTTTGCGAAATCGGGGTTCTGCAGATCGGTTGCAAAATCGAGGATTCCGCCGGCTTTCATTTCCAGTTCGACAAACGCGAGTGAATCGTTCCTGAACACAACCATCTTCACGGGCAACTTGTGCTGCCTGAGCGTCAGCAAATCACCCATAAGCATTGTGAAACCGCCGTCGCCTGAGAGCGAGATCACCTGGCGCCCGGGATAGGTTGCCTGCGCCCCAATCGCCTGGGGCAGCGCGCTGGCCATTGATCCGTGCGAGAAGGAACCGAGAAGTCTTCGCTTGCCGTTCATGGTGAGATAGCGCGCAGCCCAAATCGTTGGCGTTCCCACGTCACAGCTAAACACTGCATCGTCACTGGCCAGTTGATCGAGAGCACGGGCAACGTATTGAGGATGGATCGGCTTGTCGGAATGGGCCGGCGCCAGCTCATCCAGGCCTAGGCGTGCCTTGCGGTAATGCTCGAGCGACTGTTTCAAATGTGCTTCGTACTGATTTTGTTGCAACGTCGGCAAAAGTGACCGAAGCGTTGTTCTTGTGTCGCCTACGAATCCGAAGTCGAGCTTCGCGCGACGGCCGAGCTGCTCACCGCGAATATCAATTTGAATGATGGTTGCATCCTTGGG
>CAYOUY010000219.1:0-28084 GCA_964407245.1 uncultured Acidobacteriaceae bacterium | reverse complement strand
GGACCGGGATGGACGAACCTCTTGTGTTCGAGCTGTCACGCCCGTGGCACCGCTCGGTAGCGAAGTTCGGTTGTGATAACCGCTGAATGCATATAAGCGGGAAGCACTCCTCGAGATGAGATCTCCCAACCCGTAAGGGATAAGAAGGGCCCAGGAAGACTACCTGGTTGATAGGCGGGAAGTGGAAGTGTGGTAACACATGCAGCTTACCCGTACTAATCGCCCGTTCGGCTTGACCATAAAATTTACTCGGTGCAGACCAGCCGTCAGCCCTCTGCCCTCAGCTCTACGCTAGAACCTGAGCTGAGTTGAAGGCGGCGACTGACGACTGGGCGCCGACGGTCTTGTAATCGCCATTGGCTTTTGGCTCTTAGCTGTTAGCCAACGCAAAACCAATCTATTCAGTTGTGAAAGATCGTTCCTGATCTTTTCAAAGTTTGCGGCGCCGCAATTGCTGAGGGATGAGCACGGAAGCGTGCTTCAGCACGGCAGAGCTAAGAGCCAAAAGGCTAATAGCTAAAAGCTGCTCCAAGTTGTCGGTGATCTTACCGCGGGGGATCCACCCGTTCCCATCCCGAACACGGTAGTTAAGCCCCGCTGGGCCGATGTTACTGCACGCGAAAGTGTGTGGGAGAGTAGGTCGTTGCCGGCATAGATAAAGGCCGTTGAGAGAAATCTCGACGGCCTTTTCCGTTTATCCGAGGGGGTCCGCGTGGGTAGTGAATACGAATTACTATCGGATTTTCTCGAATTTGAGAAAAGCCGATAATGGAACGGACGGTATTCCAAGAAGGCCACAGGCAGTGTTTAGTGACATCTTTCTTGGAGTGTCTTTGGTCTCTTGTGTAACTACCCTGGCATCCTTTCCCTCACCCCTCAAGCGCGTGGCGATAGCAAGGAGGTAGGGGTCAGCTTCTTCTACGCCAGTGTCCTTATCAGGGTCTAGGACTTCCGGAACGACAGCAAGAACATCCTTCACCTCCTGCAGCGAAGGATCATGCGCATTTGCCTTGCCCGCGTGCTGTTGCGCCCAAAGATACTGCGCATCGGGGGCATTGGGGTCAGCTGCCCGTTCAAGCTCCTCGACTACCTGCTTTGGGAAGAAGACCCGGTCCGCGGCTACCAGACTGCTCATCCCTGCGAAGACGCCGTTCCTCTGGGCGGTTGCCACAGAGCGGCGAATTTCAATTATCGAAGAAGTATCGAGCACCCAGATGATTACAGGGGCCATTCTCAAACACCGCCGCTCGATCCGACATCAACAATGGTGTCGAATGCCACTTCTGGAATATCCAAGAAGTCGATTGCCTGTGAACGGCTGAGAAGGTCACGCTCAACTGCCGCGACGAGTAGTGAGTTTACCCGATTCCCAAGCTGATCCTCGCGGATCTCGGTCCGACTCCGCCCGGTTCCGCCACCGCCGGTGGGCTTATTGTCGGAGACAGGCGGTATTTGATCGTATAGCGCCCAACCTGCAGCCCCCACTTCGATAATCCGGATCACGGCGGCTCTCAAACTAACCTTGTAGAGACTCGCAACGGTCTTCGCAATGGACAGATTCGCAATCGTCGTTCCCGCACGCCATCCTTTTTGACGCAACGTCTCTTCAACATCGCTGGCCGGCATCAACACCGCAGCTGCGAATCTCTCGCACCATCGTTCGACAGGATCCGTCCGCGAACTCGTACGCCTTGGCTCTAAGCACGCCGAGCTTGTGCGGGTAACAAGGTGACCCACTTCGTGCAAAAGCGTAAAGATCCTCGCTGCTTCATTCCAGGCGCTGTTGACAGCCACGACAGGAGCGAAGTCGTTCCAAAGGGAAAAACCCTGACTCGAATCACTGCCCAATGAGAAAAGGAAAACTAGGTGACCAGAGGCTTCCAGGCTCGCTCTCCAACCATCGAAAGCTACCGACGGAGTCGACCAGTTCTTCTGGGAAGCCGTGGTGATTGCCAGTACACGGCGCACTTGCGCCGCAATGGAGACCGGGTCATCGTTGAGGGAGGCAAGTGGTGTTCTCGGCATTTCGATTTCAAGCTCCCTCACTAGCCAGCCAAGCACCTCTTGGAATCTAGCAGCTCGGCGCAAGTACCGTCGCTCACTTGGGTTCAACGCGCGACGCTGCGCCGCGGAATGCCTGAATTCCACCGGCAAAGGGCGCTTCTCCGGCGCGGCCGGCAGGAGAAGGGCTGCGAAAGGACGGTGAAGTTTGGCTGCAAGCTTGCGGGCATGCGTCAATGTCGGCCTGCTCACGCCAGCTGCCCAGTCGTTGAGCGTGGCCGAGTTAACGCCGAGTCCAAGAGCGAGGTCATCGACGCTATAGCCCGACTCGTCAATCGCCCAGCGTATTACGGAAGGAGTTACCGGCACTTCGACCGCGCGGCCCATTGCATCCAGATTTTAAGCGTTATTTTCGGTTCTCGTCGAGGATAACCGGGAAAGGAATCCCGTTGGTCAAGCAGGTCTACGCGGGGCAGGGTGGCCCGCCCTAGATTCTTGTCGAGTTCACCGCGACTGTGGGTGCCCCATCCCTTCGGCGCGCTTCGCTCGCTCAGGGCAGGCTCTTGCGTTCTTTGCAAGGGGGGAACCACGGACTTAGATTTCTTGGAGTAATGGTGGGGAGTCGAGGTCAATCCTTACTCGCCTTTCCCAAAAAACCCGAAAGGATAGGGCACCCACGGTGGACTTAATCTCGGCAAGATGCGATAGACCGCGGGCACCCCGCCGATGTCTCTAGCTAACAAAATCAAAATCCCCACCCTGTCCCTGCAAAACGCGCAGGGACAAGTGTGGGGCAACCGCATATTCGTCTAACTCGTCGCCGAACCGCGGTCTTTCTACGCGGCCTTTTGCCGTTGATAGGCCGGAACGAACTCCTCATTGACGAACGTCTCATACGACGTCGGTGTTGTGTTCTTGGGTGAACGCGGCTCGAGCGCTTTCATGTATCCCGAGTTCAGCGCGCCTGCCATTTCCAGCAACAACCCGACGAAGTTGGCCGACATGCCCATCTGCTGAAAGTCCGGACGGAGCTGATCGTCGGGGGCTTGAATATATCCCAGGGAAGGTTTGCCGACGGCACTGCCGATGATGCGGGCAACCTCGGTGTAGTCGATGTCGCGCTGGCCGAGCAGTTCGCGCGTCTGTTTACCGCGGAAGTCACGACTCAAGAGCGCTTCGGCGGCTGCGTTGCCGATGTCGCGAGTGGCAATCATGGAAAGCTTCAGCGCAGGATGAATTGGCCCCACCACGTTGCCCATGGCGCGAATGACTCCGGCCTGGGGGAGCGTATTTTCCATGAAATAGCCGGCGCGGAGGTGGAGCACATTGACTCCGTCGATGGCATTGAGCTTCTGCTCGAGGCTATGGAGCCCCACAACGGGACCGGTGCCGGACGATTTGTCTGCGCCAACACTGCTCAACGAGACAACATGCTTGATGCCCGCTGCACGGACCGCGGCGGCGATGGCATCGCTGACGCGCTGCTGAAATGCGCGCACATCGTTGGTGCTGACGTTGGGAGGAATAAGAACGTAAGCGGCTTCCGCACCCTTGAAGGCGTTGGTGAGAGCCGCACTGTCCGTTATATCGGCGGTGAAAACTTCCGCGCCGCGTTGGGCGAGCGATTGTAGGTGTTCTGCGCTTCTTCCCACGACGCGCACTTGCTGCCCGCGGGTGAGAAGAGTGTTAGCCACGACTGCTCCAGTGTGGCCGCTTGCTCCAAGAACGACAAACATAGGAACCTCCAATGAGAGCATTGGATGCCTGAGACTTTACGGCGGGCTCAGCAAAAAAGCATTCGGGCGCGATGAGGGGGCGGGTTCACTGCTCGAATCGAATACAATTCCGGGATCGAATTCAGTTCCCGATTTCGAGGGCGTGGACATTGTGAGCAAAGTCAGGGTCGCTGCCTTCTCCATCTCGCTTGACGGCTTCGGCGCCGGGCCGCGCCAGGACTTGCAGAATCCGCTAGGAGTACGTGGACTCGAACTGCACGACTGGTTTTTTCGCACCCAAGCTTTTAAGAAGGTTCATGGCCAGAGCGGCGGCGGGGGTCACGAGACGACGACGGGCATCGACAACGATTTCGCCGCGCAGTCGTTCGAGAACGTCGGCGCGTGGATTATTGGCCGCAACATGTTCGGGCCGGTGCGCGGGCCATGGGTCGTTGATCCCTCAAACGGCGATCCTTCAACCGGCGATTCCTGGAAAGGCTGGTGGGGCCCGAATCCTCCGTTCCATTGCGCGGTCTTCGTGCTCACGCACCACGCGCGGCCCTCCCTCACCATGGAGGGAGGCACAACGTTTCACTTTGTCACCGATGGAATCGAGTCGGCGCTAAAGCGGGCGAGGGACGCGGCGAAAGATAAAGACGCCCGCATCGGCGGCGGCGTGTCCGTGATCCGCCAGCATTTGACGGCCGGTCTTATCGACGAACTTCACCTGGCTGTGGCGCAGGTTCTGCTGGGTGAAGGCGAGCATCTGTTTGCCGGAATCAATCTCCACCAACTCGGCTACGCCGTGGTGCGAACCGTCGCCGGCGAAAACGCGACCCACATTCTGATCACGAAGAAATAATCCCACCCTGTCGCGGCTTCTTTAAGAAAATCCCGCGACAAGGGTGGGGCAACCGCTCGCCGCTGCCTCCGACGAACTCACTGCTTCTATTTCGGCCTCACCACCAGACGATCTGCAGGGATGCCATCAGAGGTGGGCAGTTCGGCGGTCGAGAGGCCGGCATCGGTGGAGAGCATGAAGTCCGATCCGCCGCCGTCTTCCACCAGATTGCCGTTGGGCCCATAGGCGTAGAAGCCGCCATTGAAGGGGCCTCCAAAAGTGACTGTGACGTAGCCGTACTTATCTGAAGTAATAGAAGTGACGTTCATGGGCGGAGAGAATCCGCCAATCTGCACGTAACTCAGGTTGTTCTTCTCTACGCGCACGCCAAACGGGCTTTGATCGGTTCCGATAAACAGGTAGCCGCTGTTGGCCGCCATGGAACAAACGGCAGACGTCCCGCCTGTCAGCGGTAGAGAAACGGTTTTCCAGAGCGTGACTGTGACCGTGTCAGAGCTGGAAGTGACGACGTCGGTTTTTTTGTAGACATAAAGTGTGACGCCGGTTCCACTGCCCGCCGCCACGTCCACAACGTAGATATAGCGGGTGACCGTGCTGGTGGTCTGGTTCACCGACTGATTGCCCTCGATCAAAGCTCCAGCGCGGCCAAACGGCCCCAAACTGCCGGAGGCGTAACAACCCTCGGATTCCGCCGTGGAGCCGCAGACCACCCAGTAGACGTTCTGATATCCGGTGCCAAACGAATACGTGGTGTAAAGGGTGTAGTCAGGCGGCTCGGACGCGGCTGCGGGCTGAGAGCAGACCACGAGTGCCGCGCTGAAAGTGAACAGAAATGACAATGCTGCGAGAACGCGTGGGCGGCGTGTGTTCGACATATACGTCTTCTCCTGAAAAGAACCGTGTGAATGACCAGCCAGGGCACAGCTGATGAAAGTGGAGATAGCTACGAAGTGGACTCATCTCCACTCGCGGCAGATGGGCGGCAGGGGAACCGCGGAAGCCATTGTGTTCGCCGCGGGGTGGATTGTCAATGTGCAAGAAATTGCGGGGAAGCGTCAGGAGTGCTGGCTTCGTCCTTACGATGATCTGCGCGATGGTGATCCGATGCGGAAAAATCCCCACCCTTCGAGGATCACGAAGGGTGGGGTAATGGGGGCCAGTCCAGGCGGGTTACTGCGCCGGCGTGGGAGCGGCGGTCACCGGTTTTTCGGCTGTGACTTCGGGTGGTACCGGCGCCGGATTCATCGTATCGATCTTCACCGTGGCCATGATCTTTTCGAGCTTGGAGAATACTTTGTCGCGGTCCACGTGCTTAGTTATGTGATCCTCAGACGCGACCGTGGTCACGTTCAGCGCGAACTCGTAGCAGGTTCCATTCTGAAAGATGTGGAAGTACTTGGAATCGCTTTGGCGCGTGCCTTCGCCTGATACGGCCTCGGTGCCGTAAAGTTCCATGTCCTTGAGCATCAGGTCGCTAAGCAGCAGCTTCGAAGCCTGCGGCTCGGGAGCCGGCACGGCTGACGGTGTCGATTCGTTCGTAACCTTCGCGATGTTCGGCTGCTCGGACTTACTCAGTTCGGACTTAGCTTGCTCGGAGCTCGGCTGCGCGGATCCAGTCTGCTCGCTGCTAGCCGTGACAGGCTGGCTCGCAGGCGTCTGAGCAGGCGCAGCACTCTCGCCAGACGGCGCGCGTTTTGCGTTGTCAACCGAGACAGGCGCCGCTTGCGCAGTCTGCGTTTCAGACGACTCCGGCGAAGTTGCGGGCGCGGGTTTGGTCTCTGTCACGTTCGTTGTGGCCGGAGCGGCCGGCTGCACGGCACTCTGCGCCGCGACTGTTTCGCCCGTCTTCTCCGGCGTCTTCTCTGAGCTCAGCGCCGCGTTCTTGGGTTGCGGCACCGCAAACTCGTTGCATTGATCGGCGGTGAGAGTCTTGTGCACGCTCACATTGAAGAATGCAGACGAGAAGTCGGTGTCGGCGAAACCGGTTTCGGGCAGTTCGACCGCGGCCAGCGCGACTCCACCCGGCTCGACAAAATTCATGGGCACGGGATTCGAGCGCAGCAGTTCCGCAGCGGCATCTCCGGTCTCGATGGCATAGCGGCGCGGATATTCGAAGGTCACGCCGTAAGTCTTATCCGTGTAGTTCACGGTGGCCGGCTTCTTGCGCGCAACTTTTTTCGGCGACGGCTTGGCGTCCGCTTGCATCACGGGCACAGGCATGCTCGCGACTGGACTCTGTGCGGGTGTGCCGGGAATCTGGTTGTTTGCACTGACGGGTTTGGGCTGATCGCTGGAACAGCCGAGGGTTAGCGAGCACGCGATCAGCACCGCCGAGAAAACCAGCGCGTGGATGGTGCCTAGATTTGTGTTTACGACCTCTTTCAGTTTCTTACCCCAGGCGACAGAGTCGCGGGTAGCTGCGATGTTGGTTGATGCATTGCTGCGATTCGTTCTCATGCGAATCAGGTTCGTGCGATTCAAGTTGATGCAAGTCATGGTTGGATCACCTCCTGCCGGCAAGCGGCGCAACGAAGAAATGCACGATGCAGGCCACATCGCCCTGTGTTGATTCAGCAGGGGTTAGAAGAAAGCGCGCCCGCGCGCGCCGTGGGGCTAGGAACACGCTGTGGGCGCGCGGACACGCGCCAGTGACGTGCCGGTGACATGGAGCGCCAGCGGCGTCCCGTATAATCAAGGGATTCTCTATGGCTTCGGTTCTCGACAGGATTGTGGCGGCCACGCGGGCGCGGGCGGCAGAAGCCAGGCGCAGTGCCGACTTGCGAGATCTGGAACAGAGGGCTGAAAGGCACATTCCGCGCGGGTTTCGGCGTGCGCTCGAAAATCCCCACCCTGCCTCCGCAAAGGGCGCGGAGACAAGGGTGGGGCAACCACCATTCAGAGACGGGATTGCGGTGATTGCCGAATTGAAGAAGGCCTCACCGTCGAAGGGACTGATTCGGGCGGAGTTTCGTCCTGAGGAATTGGCGCGCGAGCTGGAGGCGGCCGGTGCCGCGGCGCTCTCGGTGCTGACCGATGAGGAATTTTTTCAGGGGTCGCTGCAGAACTTGCGGGAGGCCTCGGCGGCGGTGACGATTCCCTGCCTGCGCAAGGACTTTATTGTCGACGAATTTCAGATCGTGGAAGCGAAAGCGAACGGGGCTGACGCTGTGTTGCTGATCGTCGCAGCTCTCACCGCGGGCGAACTGAAAACGTTAGCAACGGCAGCGCACAAATGTAGCTTGGACGTTTTGTGTGAAGTGCACGATCGCGACGAGCTGCATCGGGCACTCGATGCCGGATGCGATCTGATCGGCGTGAACACGCGCGATCTGCGCACGTTTCAGGTGAATCTGGAGACGGCGTTTCATCTGGCGCCGCTAATTCCATCCGGCGTAGTGCGCGTCGCGGAGAGTGGAATTCAGTCTGCCAAAGATGTAGCGCGGCTGCAGGCCGCGGGATATCACGCGTTTCTGATTGGCGAGTGGCTGATGCGGGCGAAGCGGCCGGGAGAGGCGCTGCGGGAGTTGATGCGTGTACCGAGTTATGAGCACCGGGTGCCGAGTGGGGGATAGACGCTTGTGCTCCGAGCTGGAAACAGCAGGTTCCTCTCCGGCTTGCCCGGCTCGGAATGACAAAGGCTTTTAACCTTGCTGGCGAATGAGAACGGGCGCCGGCAACTGAGTACTGGGTATGACTTGGGTCAAAATCTGCGGAATGACGAACCTCGAGGACGCGCTCGTCGCCGTTGACGCCGGTGCTGACGCTGTCGGATTCGTGTTTTATGAGAAGAGCCCGCGGTGCGTAACGGTGGAGACGGCGCGGGAGATTTGCGCGAGGCTGTCGGAGGAAGTGGAGAAAATCGGAGTGTTTGTCGATCCCGAAGTTGATCCGGGCAAGACGTTGCTGAAATCCGGATTGACCGGGATTCAGTCGTATGTTTCGGCAGCTGGCGTTGCAGGGAGTCGCGGCTCAACTAAAGCGACCGGGAGAAGCATGTCCCCCCCCAATTACCGATTCATGATGGCATTTCCGGTGAGTCTTTTCAGCGATCCGCTGCGTGAGATCGAGGGCATGCTTGAGGGTTTTGCAAGATTGAGACGGAATCTTCCGGACGGGGTCTCGTTTCCAGAAGGGATATTTGACACGCTCGTTCTGGACTCCGGCAACGCGCAGGCACCGGGTGGAACCGGGAAGCCTTTTGATTGGGAGAGCGCGGGGCCGATTGCCGATGCTTTTCGGCGCAACGACGTGAAATTGGTGGTTGCAGGGGGACTTGCGCCGGTGAATGTCGGGAATGCGATTCAGATTCTGCAGCCCTGGGGAGTCGACGTTTCGTCCGGAGTGGAGGCGCGACCGGGGAAGAAAGATCCCGAAAAAGTGCGGGCGTTTGTGCGCGCGGTGAGGGAGGCGGACAGAAGAGCTCTGCAATGATTGCCGGAATCGAGAAAAGCAGGTTCCTCACCGGACTTTGTCCGGTTCGGAATGACAATGAATTTGAATATGGCGAGCGCATCGAGAGCGGCGAAAGTGAAAATCCCCAGTTCTGGCGACACCGGCCAGAAGTGGGGCACCCGGCGTCACGCCTCGCTGCGGTCGGCGGGGCGGACGAATGCGACCGCCCCTACACACCCGAGCGCGCCGGGGAGATTCGGGGTTTACGGCGGGCGGTATGTTCCAGAGACGCTGATGGCTGCGCTCGAGGAACTGGAACGCGAGTATGAGAAAGCCAAACGCGACAAGAAATTTCAGGCGAGGCTGGATGAGCTTTTGAAGACATATGCCGGCCGTCCGACGCCGTTGTTTTTTGCGCGGCGGCTCACGGAGAAGCTGGGTGGCGCGAAGATTTACCTGAAGCGCGAAGACCTGCTGCATACCGGCGCTCACAAAATCAACAACTGCCTGGGACAGGCGCTGCTCGTCGAGCGCATGGGCAAGCATCGCGTAATCGCCGAGACCGGAGCCGGCCAGCA
This sequence comes from uncultured Acidobacteriaceae bacterium, assembly GCA_964407245.1. Taxonomy (GTDB): domain Bacteria; phylum Acidobacteriota; class Terriglobia; order Terriglobales; family Acidobacteriaceae; genus Sulfotelmatobacter. The sequence continues at coordinate 18,536 of CAYOUY010000219.1, read as the reverse complement.
CGGGGTGGCGACCGCCACGGTGTGTGCGCTGATGGGGTTTGAGTGCGTTGTGTACATGGGCACGGAGGACATGCGGCGCCAGGAGCTCAATGTATTCCGCATGCGGCTGCTGGGCGCGGAAGTGCGCGGAGTCGATTCAGGCTCGCGCACGCTGAAAGATGCGATCAATGAGGCGATGCGCGACTGGGTCACAAACGTGCGCACGACTCATTACTTGCTGGGGAGCGTGCTGGGGGCGCATCCCTATCCCACGATGGTGCGCGATTTTCATCGCGTCATCGGGCGTGAGGCACGGACGCAGATTCTCAAGGCCGAGGGAAAATTACCGGCGGCGATTATTGCGTGCGTCGGCGGAGGGTCGAATTCCATCGGGATTTTTTACAAATTTCTAAAAGATAAGAAAGTTCGGCTCATTGGCGTTGAGGCCGGCGGACGTGGCGAAGCGCTCGGCGAACACGCGGCCCGGTTCCGCGGAGGCTCGCCCGGAGTGTTGCAGGGAACGTATTCCTACGTGCTGCAGGATTCGGCGGGACAGATCGCGCTCACGCACTCGGTCTCTGCGGGGCTGGATTATCCATCCATCGGGCCCGAGCACGCAGCTTTGCGCGATGCCGGGAGAGCGGAGTATGTTCCGGCATCTGATGCGGAGGCGCTTGAGGCGACGACTTTGCTGGCGCGGACCGAAGGAATCATTCCCGCGCTCGAGTCGGCACATGCGGTTGCCGAAGTGATGAAGCGCGCACCGAACATGAAACGATCGGACGTCGTGATTGTGAACGTCTCGGGGCGCGGAGACAAAGACATCGGGATACTGCGGGAAAACCTGAAGCTGGATTGAAGATCTCAGATTTTAGATTGCAGATCACTCTGTTGGTGGAGGGGTGGGTTCTTGAAATCTGCAATCTGAAATCTGCAATCTGTTATGCCCTTGACCTTCTACAACAGACCGGGTTTGATCGCCTACGTCACGTGCGGAGATCCCGATCTCGCCACAACGCGCGATATTGTGCTCGCTATTATTGAGGCCGGAGCTGATGTGATTGAACTGGGCGTGCCGTTCAGCGATCCGGTGGCCGATGGGCCGGTAATTCAGCGTGCCAGTGAGCGTGCGCTGAGGCAGGGAACGTCGCTGAGGCAGGTGCTGACTTTGGCGGCGGAAATCCGTGAGCAGGCGCAATCGACGGGACTGATTATGTTTTCGTACTTGAATCCGATCCTGCGCATGGGCATGGAGAAGTTTTGCAAGGTCGCGCGGGCAGCCGGTGTGGATGGCGCACTGGTAACAGATCTGCCGGTAGAAGAAGCTGGAGAATACTTGCGCGCGATGCGGGAGCATGATCTGGCGCCCGTGTTTCTCGCGGCGCCCACGAGCCCGGATGATCGGCTGAAGCGAATTGCCCAGGCTTCGCGCGGCTTTGTGTACGCAGTGTCGCGCACGGGCGTGACCGGGCAGCGGCAGCAGTTGGCGGACGACGCAAGGAAGCTGGTGCAGCGCCTGCGGCGCGTCACGAAGTTGCCCATCGCGCTGGGGTTCGGGATTTCGAATGCCGCGCACTTCGCCGAGGTCGGCGAGTTTGCCGATGCCGTGGTTGTGGGAAGTGCGATTGTCGAAACGATTGAGAAAAATCACGGCCGCGAGGCGGCTGCGGTGGCGGACTTTGTGCGAGGATTATTCGCTAGCTATCAGCCTACCGCGTACGCGAAGTGATCGAGCGGGCGGGCGAACAATCTTGGGCTGAACGGCTGACTTCTATGGACATCGAAGACTGGCGTAAGAGAGTCGACGAACTCGATCGCAAGTTGGTCGCGCTGTTGAGCGAGCGGGCGCGAGCTGTCGTAGAAATCGGAAAGTTGAAACGAAACACGAACCTGCCGGTGTACGAGCCGGACCGCGAGCGAATCGTGTTCGACAACGTGCAGGGCGCGAACCCGGGCCCGCTGCCGGGACGCGATCTGGTCCGAATTTACGAACGCATCATCGACGTGATGCGAAATATTCAGAAGGAAGAAATTGTGGTCAAGCCCGCTGAGACGGGTGAGCGCGAGGCGGGATTGGAGTCGGATGTGAACGATTGAGAAATCCCCACCCTACGAAAACCGCGTAGGGTGGGGCACTCTCCGGATCGAGGCTTCTTATGATTGTCGCCATGCAGGAAGGCGCGGATGAAGCGCTTATTCAGCAGGTAATTGAACACCTGGTGAAAATGGGTTTTGAAGTGCACCGTTCCACGGGCGCACGGATGACGGTGCTCGGTGCCGTTGGGTCGGGCATCGAGTTCGACATTCGCAATCTCGAATTGCTTCCAGGCGTGCAGGAAGTCCATCGCATCAGCTCGCCGTATAAGCTCGCAGGGCGAAGTTTTCGTCCCGAAGGAACGGTCGTGCAGTTTGCCAACGGAATTGGCATTGGCGGCAATGAAATCATAGTGATGGCCGGGCCGTGCTCGGTGGAGTCACGCGAGCAGTTGTTCACGACGGCCCAGGCGGTCGCGAAGTCCGGCGCAAAAGTGCTGCGGGGCGGAGCTTTCAAGCCGAGAAGCTCCCCCTATTCGTTTCAGGGACACGGAGAAGATGCACTCAAGCTGCTGCGCGAGGCGGGAGAGAAATTCAATCTGCTCGTAATCAGCGAAGTGATGGAGATTTCGCAGATCGCAATGATGCTGCCTTATGTCGATATTCTTCAGGTCGGTGCGCGCAACATGCAGAACTTCAACCTACTGCGTGAACTGGGCAAGGTGCGCAAACCGGTGCTGCTGAAACGCGGCATTGCGGCCACGCTTGAAGAACTGCTGCTGTCGGCGGAGTACATCATGGCGGGCGGGAACTACGACGTCATTCTGTGCGAGCGCGGCATCCGCACGTTCGAGACGTACACACGAAATACGATGGACATTTCCGCCATTCCTATCATTCACAAACTTTCGCATCTGCCCATGACTGCCGATCCCTCACACGGTACTGGCCGCCGCGACAAAGTTTCACCGATGGCGCGGGCTTCGGTGGCGGCGGGCGCTGATGCGCTGCTCATCGAGGTACATTGCGACCCGGACAAAGCTCTGTCGGATGGAGCGCAGTCGCTGTTTCCCGAGCAGTTTTCCAAACTGATGGACGAGTTGCGGATCATCGCCCCGGCGGTGGGACGGAAAATTGGGTAATTGGGAAATTTGGTAATTGTGTAATTGAACATCAGCGGCGGTGGTCAAATTGCTCAATTACCAAATTACACAATTACGCAATCTCTCGTATGCCCATTCGACAAATCACGATCGTCGGGAACGGATTGATTGGCGGCTCGCTCGCGCTTGCGCTGCGCAAGAAGAAATTTGCCGGGCGCATCATCGGCTGCGACCGTGAGGGCACGCTGGAGAAAGCGCGCATGCGCGGCGCAATCGACGCCGGATCGCCGAATCCCGGAGACGCGGTGCGCGGCAGCCAGGTCGTTGTGCTGGCGACGCCTGTGCTGGCGATTATCGATCTGATCGAGCGGGTCGGTCCCGTGCTTCCCGCCAAGGCGTTGCTCACCGATGTCGGTAGCACGAAGGCGGCCATCGTGGAGCGCGCAGCGAAAGTTCTAGGCAAGAACGTCGGCAAGAAATTTCTCGGGGGTCATCCCATGGCCGGGAAAGAGATGAGCGGCGTCGACTACGCCGATGCCGACCTCTTCCGCAACGCGGTGTGGTTTCTGACGCCTTTGCCGGGGCAGAACCTGAACGAAGGCCTGTTTGCTGAGTTTGCGGGGTGGATTGACCAGATCGGAGCTCACATTGCCATGCTTCCCGCCGAGGATCACGACCGTTTGTGCGCATGGATCAGCCATGTGCCACAGATGATGTCCACGGCGCTGGCGGCGACGCTGGTCGACGAATTTGGATCGGAGGCGCCGCTGCTACCGGCCGGTGGCCGTGCGCTGCAGGAAATGACGCGCATTTCTGCCAGCCCATACTCGATGTGGCGCGACATTGCCATGAGCAATCAGAAGAATCTGAGCAACGCGCTCTGGAAAGTGGAACAGCGACTGGCACACATCCGCGAGAATTTGGCCACGCGCCAACTGGCGGACGAATTTGAACGGGCCCACGAGCTGAAGAGAATACCGCGAAGGAAATGAGAATCCCACTTCTGGCAACACCGGCCAGAAGTGGGGCACCGGCAGGCCTTCCATTTCTCTGCGCCTCCGTGTCTCCCGTGGTTAGAATTCAGATAGAATTTGCTCGCTATGAATAAAGTTGTAGCCAACGCAGACGAAGCGATTCGTGACGTATTTGACGGTGCGACCATCATGATCGGGGGCTTCGGCCTGTGCGGCATGCCTGAGAACCTGATCCGCGCGCTGGTGCGCAAAGGTACGAAGAATCTCACCACCATCAGCAACAACGTCGGCGTCGACGGCGCAGGCAACGGATTGCTGCTGGCAGCGGGCCAGATCGTGCGCCACATCGGAACTTACGTGGGCGAGAACAAGTTGCTCGAAGAGATGGTTTTGCAGGGCAAGATCAAGCTCGATCTCGTTCCGCAAGGCACGTTCTCCGAGCGCATCCGCGCCGGAGGCGCGGGCATTCCGGCGTTTTTTACTCCTACCGGTGTGGGGACAGTCGTGGCCGAGGGCAAGGAAACGCGGGAATTCGACGGCCGCATCTACGTGATGGAGCGCGCGCTGACCGCCGATTTCGCGTTCGTCAAAGCGTGGAAGGGCGACCGGCGGGGGAATCTTGTCTATCGCAAGACGGCGCGGAATTTTAATCCCATGATGGCGACCGCGGCGAAGATCACGATTGCTGAAGTCGAGCATCTGGTCGAGCCGGGCGAACTGGACGGTGATCAGATCCATACGCCCTCCGTTTACGTGCAGCGAATTTTTCAGGGCGAACTGTACGAGCGGAGAATTGAGCGGCGGACGGTAAGGAAAGGCTAACGACCAACCACTGGCGACTGATTATGAACAAACCGGGAAAAGATATCGACAAGCGCGAGCGCATCGTTAAGCGCATCGCGCGCGAGTTGCGCGATGGCTTCTATGTGAACCTGGGCATCGGCATGCCCACGATGATTTCGAACTACGTTCCTGCCGGCATCGAAGTCACGCTGCAATCGGAGAACGGAATGCTGGGGATTGGACCGTATCCGATCGAGGGGCAGGAGGACGCCGATCTGATCAATGCGGGCAAAGAGACAGTCAGCGAGATGCCGGGCACGTCGTATTTTTCGAGCGCCGACTCGTTCGCCATGATTCGCGGCGGCCACATTGATTTGAGCGTGCTGGGCGCGATGGAAGTGGATGAAACCGGGAGTCTCGCGAACTGGATGATCCCCGGCAAAATGGTGAAAGGCATGGGCGGCGCAATGGATCTCGTCGCCGGCGCGCGCCGCGTGGTCGTTGCCATGGAGCACACCACGCGCGAAGGCGCTCCGAAGATTTTGAAGAAGTGCACGCTGCCCCTCACCGGAGTTCGCGTCGTCGAGACGATCGTTACGGAGATGGCCTACATCCGCGTCACGAAGGATGGACTGGTGCTCGAGGAAGTCGCTCCCGGCCTCACCGCCGAAGATGTTCAGCAGGCCACCGAAGCGCAGCTGATTGTGAGCAAGGATCTGAAAGTGATGGAGAGTTGAAGAGGTAAAACCCCACTTCTCGCAATACCGGCCAGAAGTGAGGCATCCGCTTCGCCGGCACACTCTACTCAAACTGTTTGCGAAACGCTGCGAGCTGCTGCTGGACTTCCGACAGCTCGGCGCGCAGGCGGCTCATTTCTTCTTCAAGCGCGCTGAGGCGATCCGCGGAATTTGAGCCTGCGTGCGCTGGCACGCCCGCGCCCGGCATATCGCTGCTTTCCGCGGAGGCGGCAATCTGCGGCTCCCCCGAAAACAGGTGCACGTAGTGCGATTCCTTCGTTCCCGGCTGGCGCGGCAGCATACGAACCAGCGGCGGCTCACGCTGCGCCAGGCGGTCGAGCGTGGAGACGACATCGTCGAGCGCCTCGAAGTGATACATGCGCTCGGTGCGGCTGCGGATTTCGCCCGGCGTCTGCGGCCCGCGCAACAAAAGCACGCCCACAACGGCGAATTCGCGCCGGTCGAAATTGAAAACTTCCTGCAGGCGATGTTCGAACTTGGCCACGCGGCTGTCGGCCCCTCCGGCCGGGCCGGCCAGGCGTTTCTCCTGCAGGCTTGTCAGCGCGTCGCGCACCGTGGATTCGTCCAGGTTCATCACCGGGTCGCGATTGTTCTTCTGGTTGCAGGCGTGCACCAGGGCATTGAGCGACAGCGGGTAGTAATCGGGCGTGGTGATGTCTTTCTCGATAAGCGACCCGAGGACGCGGGCTTCGATGTCGGTGAGGTTCACGCTGTTTGATTTTAGTTCACCACCGGAGACAACGAGAATTCCCACCCTAAAATCGCAAATGCGCGATTTTAGGATGGGGCACCCGCAGATGGGGTTAAATCCGGAACGGCGCGGCCAGCAGGCGGAATGGCAGCGTGATGGCGAGATAGATGACTTCGAGCACACCGTGCACGGCCACACCCACGATGCGGAACGGCAAAAGCAGCAGCCAGACGAACGGATAAGCGATCAGGGCCAGCAACGCCAGCGGCCAGCAGAGAACGAACAGAATGCACCAGAGCAGAAACGTAAACATGATATGAGACCTCGTTGCTTTCTCTTTATTGTACGGCGGGGCCGGCAAGGAAGTTCCCTGGCCCAAATTTCTGGCAATGGTCGAAGTTTGATAGGGAGGCGAGCCGAACGCGCGATTGTTGCGGCGCAAAAGGGGGCGGTGCCGCCCGACCTTGGGAATGACAAGACATGAAAGTGCGCTTATATTGTCACTTGCAGGAGAACACGCATGCGCCTGTTGGTGAGCTGGGTGTTGAGCGCGCTCGCGGTATGGATCGTGGCGCAGCTCGGGATTGGGATTTCGGTGCGCGGAGCGACGGCGGCGCTGGTCGCGGCGCTGGTGATTGGCTTCATCAACGCGACGATCGGGTTCGTGCTTAAGATTCTCACCTTTCCGCTGACACTGTTGACCCTGGGGCTGTTCTGGTTCGTCATCAATGCGCTGATGCTGGAGCTGGCGTCGGCACTACTGTCACCGGGATTTCATGTCAGCGGTTTCTGGGCGGCCTTTGTGGGCGCGATCCTGCTCAGCCTGGTGAACATGATGCTCAAGTGGATCATCATGCCGAAGAAGGATCAGCAGCAGTAGTGTTCGCAGGCGAGTCAAGGCGCGCGGCGGTGCTAATCTTCTCCAGCACCTGCGCCGGATTGAAATTCCCCTGGAACCAGGTGCGATACCACTGATAGCGGCGGCCACCGCGAGTCTGGACCATGATGGCGGAAGCGCCTTCGTCGGTGGCAAGCTCCGCGCGAACGATCTGATCGTAAGGGACTAGCTGAAATTCCAGGCCGGAGTCGTAAACCAGCAGAGTTGCGGTGAAGCGAAACGGGCCAAGAACTTCGACGGATTGCGACATTTCAGAATCGAGGCGGGCTGACATTTTCGACAGCTTGCCGTAGCGCGCAAGTTCGTGATGGACCGGATGCTTTGCCGGATACCGCGCCCAAATGAGCGGGAACGCTGCGAAAAATACCGCCGCGAGACCGAAGAGAATGAAGCCGGCAGTGCTTGCGCCATGGAAGCTGCGAGGTTGCCCGGAGAGGAGGCAGTACAGTGACCATCCGGCGAAAACGAGGGCGGCGAAGAAAAATGAGAAGTCGATGCCGCGAACTTTTCGCCTGGTGTACCCCATTCAGCTTTTCGGGCTCGTTTTTTTCTTCGGCTTGAGCGCCTGCCAGTCTTCTTCTTTCAGTACCCGCCCCAGGCTGCTAAACTCTCCCGCCCCCTGCAGAAATTCTCCACCGTCCATGCGGATGACTTCACCGTTGATGTAGCCCGAGCCATCGCTTACCAGAAATGCGGCGAGGTTGGCCAGTTCTTCGACCGTGCCGAAGCGGTGCAGTGGATTGCGTTCCAGCGCGAGAGTTTCGAGTTCGGGCCGCGGCAGCACGCGCGAGAATGCGCCTTGCGTAGGAATCGGGCCGGGTGCGATCGCATTCATGCGGATGCCGCGATTGCCCCACTCGACGGCCAGACTGCGGGTAAAAGCTTCGACGCCGGCTTTGGAAACCGCGGAGGGAACAACGTAAGCCGAACCCACCGGCGCGTAGGTCGCAGAAATACTCAGAACCGTTCCGTGTCGTTTCTCTGCCAGCCAACGGCGTCCGCAGGCCATGGTGCAGTTGAGAGTTCCCATCAGAACGATGCCGATGATCGAGTTCCAGGCGCCGGGAGAGAGTTCTTCCGTGCGGGCGATGAAATTTCCCGCGGCGTTGTTGACCAGAACGTCGAGCGGACCCTCACGCCAGATCGATTCGATCATTGCCTCAACGGCGTCGAGGTTGCGCACGTCGCACGGGACGGCATGGATGCGGCCCAGCGGCGACAGCTCTGCGGCGGTTTGCTCGAGAACGTCTTCGCGCCGGCCGCAGATATGAACCTGGGCGCCGAGTTCGAGGAAACGGCGGGCCATGCCTTTGCCCAGGCCGGTTCCGCCTCCGGTGATGAGGATGCGTTTGTTGTGCAGAAGATCGGTGCGGAACATAGGAATTGAGTAATTGGGAAATTCAGTAATTGGGTAATTGAAAACCTAATAGAAAGCGACGGTTCCCCAATTACGCAATTACCAAATTACACAATTACTCAATTGTGTGCGACACGGAATCCATAATCGGCGTACTGGAAATCCGGCGGAATACTCGATCGCGCCGAGCAGCGCGCGACTTTGATGTGGTGGCGCCACGATCCGCCGCGCGAAGACTTGCGCGGAGGCTGCAAGGGGCATTGTTCCGGGCCCCGCGGGTTGCGCTCGGCCGAGATCGCGTAGTAATTCGGGTCGTACCAGTCGCTGCACCATTCGTGGACGTTGTCGCCAATGTCGTAAAGGCCGAAGGCATTGGCTGCATAGCGCGCCACGCGCTCAGGACCGTTCTGCCAGCGCATAGCGTAGTCGGGCAGTGACTGCGGCGGCTCGTCGCCCCACGGAAACTGCTTTTGTTCCACGCCGCCGCGAGCGGCGTGCTCCCATTCTGCTTCGCTCGGCAAGCGATACGCGCGGCCGCTTTGCATGCTCAGCCATTCGCAGTAGCGTGTGGCCTCATGCCACGAAACTCCGGCGACCGGTTGCTCGGGATGGCTGAAGTTCGGGTCCTGCCGGAATCGCGGCGGCAGCGCCCCAGTCGCGTGCAGAAAAAGATCGTATTCCGCATTGGTGACTTGCGTGGCGGCGAGCGAAAAGGCGTCAACCCAGATGCGATGCACGGGACGTTCGCAGTCCTGGCCGGTGTTGGATCCCATCAGAAACCAGGCCGCCGGAATGTGCACAAGAGCCGGCATCGCTTGTTCTGTCGCCACGGCCGGAGTTTCTGGATGCATCAGCGTCATGCGATTATCGAAGTTGTCGCGGTTGTCGCAGTCAAGACTTCAGGGTTAAAGTTTACCAGCGCCAGACGTGAGGAGGTGCGTTATGGCCGAGACGAAGCTGGACTAGTGGCGTGGTTAGAATCCTAGGGCACCGCATTCTGGGAATATCAGGGCTCATGTAGCCCCGGACGCACTCGTCCGGGGTTGCGCACGCCGCGCGCAATCAAGGTCACCATGCGTGCAGAAGCCGCACGATCTCCGCGACGTCATTCTCCTGGAACAGACGGATGGCCGCGATCCCGGCCGCTCCCGCTTCAAGGCACGTCTGCGCATTTGCGAGCGTAATGCCACCGAGCGCGAGCACCGGAATTTTCACTGCGCAGGCTTGCCGAAGCATGGCCAGACCCGCGGGGCGTGTGTCGGGTGCATCTTTTTTCTCGAACACCGGGGCGAAGACGGCGAAAGTTCCGCCATTTTCGGCGGCGCGGTCGACTTCCTCGGGCGAGTGACAGGAAACTCCGATTATTGGAGTTGCGCATGCAGTTGCAGCGCTTCGCGCCGCCGAACAGTCGAGGGCGGCTGTCCCCACATGACTTTTTCCCCAGATTACTCTCACCTCCTGCGGCGAAATATCGTCAGAGCGGAGGTGGACGCCGTCGGCGCCAACGGCGAGAGCGACGTCGGTGCGAGAGTTGATGAGGAGAGCGGGGGCTTGGGGCCAGGGGCCAGAAGCTGGTTGTCGAGCCTCACGGATTACGCTGACCGCTTCGCGTGCGAGAGATTCCAGTTCGCAGGTGGACAGATCTTTCTCACGCAGCTGGATGTAGTCGACGCCGGCGCGCGCGGCCTCGGCGATCTTGTCGAGCAACCTCCGCCGACGCGTGGATTCGTCACCGGGAAACGCGTTGCGGTCGGTGATGTAGTAGAGAAGCGGGTGGTCGGGCATTGGTCTCAAACGAAAGCAGGTTCCTCGGTTGCCCTCGCTTTCGCTCCGGCTGCGCTCGGAATGACAATCTTATGTTCCTGCTCACGGCCTGGTCTTCGCAATCTCCGGCAACACCTCGCCGACCTTCCTGGGTGTGCCGCCGAGATGATGTTTCGTCAAGCCGTCGCGCAAGAATTCAAACGCTTCGTCGGGCGAATCTACAATCTTGAAGAGCTCGAGATCCTGCTGCGAGACGGCGCCCGCTTCCACAAATGCCTGAAAGTTGATGATGCGGTTCCAGTACTCGCTGCCGTAGATGATGACCAGAATCTTCTTGGCCAACTTGTCGGTCTGCGCGAGTGTGAGGATTTCGAATAGTTCGTCCATGGTGCCGAAGCCGCCGGGAAAGATGACCAGCCCTTTGGCCAGATAGGCGAACCAGAACTTGCGCATGAAGAAATAGTGAAACTGAAAATTGAGCGAGGGCGTGACGTAGGGATTGGGATGCTGCTCGAACGGCAGTTGAATGTTCAGCCCGATGGTCTTGCCGCCGGCCTCGTGCGCGCCGAGATTGGCGGCCTCCATGATTCCCGGGCCTCCACCGGTCGTGACCACGAAGCGGCGGCGCCGGGCGGGGATTTCGATCGACCACTTCGTTAGCATGTAGGCGAGGCGGCGCGCGTCTTCGTAGTAGCGGGCCATGTCGAGCCCGGCCTGCGCCGCTTTCAGGTCTTCCTTGAGCCTGGCGGAAGAAACCGCGTCCCGGTTGTTCTCGACCGTGGACAAAGTCTTGGTGGCGTCCTGGCGGCCCTGAAAACGTGCGGAGCCGAAAAACACGACCGTGTCCTGAATTTGCTCGCGGCGAAAGCGCGCCAGCGGCTCCTGATACTCCGAAAGAATGCGCAGGATGCGCCCATCCGGGCTGTCGAGGAAAGGTTGGTTCTGGTAGGCAACGGGAGCGGATTTCAGCTTGTCAGTCATAGGAACACGTTGTGAAAGTCGCGCGGTGACGGGTGTGTGCCGTCCCTACGGGACTCATTCTCTTTTCGCGGTCACCAGCCGGCACTTCCGTGCCGGGCTTTCACATTTCGCCGCTTTTGCGGCTTGAGTTCAGGCGGGTTCGACCCACGCTTTCGCCATCAGCCCTCTCATCTACAGCCAGCTCAGCCACGGCTGCGCTCGACCGGGCAGACGAATGCGTCCGCCCCTACGGGGATTCACTGCTGTTCGTGATAATGGAACGCCTCCCAGAATCCAATCCAGATATCAAGGAGACCCAGGCCGCTGCACACGCCACGGAAAAAGCCGCTGCCCACCAGCACGCGCAGGCTGGGATAGGACAGCAGCAGGTAATTGTCAGTCCATTCCGGCGTCCAGGGCAGGATGATCAAAAGCACTCCCGCCACGGCGCTGACCAGCACAAACAGAAAGACGGAAGTGCGGTGCATCCAGACCTGCTTGCGGCTGGGCTCTGGCGAAGGCGCCGGAGGGTCCAGCAGAGCGGTGCTCGATGGTGCACCTTTCGGGACACGCTCACCAGCGTCCCTGGAAGCCTGACGTGCCGGGGCAGAAAGCGGCGTGGGATCTGTCATCGTTCGCGCTCCCGCTCCGGGGCGAATACATGATTTCGGCCCCTGGCAGCCAGTCGGCTGGGCGATCGCGAACCCGGACGGCGCGTACGAGATCCCCTGCGGAGACAAAGTGGGACAGAACCCATCGGGCTATTCTACGACTTCAGGACCTGAATGCGCTCGGCGACGTCGCGATAGTCGATGTTGCTGGAGTAAACCGCGGTGAAATATTTGAGCGCCGAAGGTTTGTCGCCGGCGGCCTCAAAAGCGCCGCCGAGTTCGTAGTTCAGAGCGACGCGGGTCTCGCCATCGATGCCGGGAACATTGAGCGCTTTGTCGTACCAGCCCACGGCGGCCTCGGGTATGCCTTTCTCCAGGAAGCACTGCGCGAGCCAGGTGTAGGTTTGCAGGATCTGCGGGAAGGGATGTCCGCGATCGAACGACTGGCAGGCTTTCTGCAGTTCTCCGATGGCCTCATCGAGCAGGCCCATTTCGCGGAAGGCAATGCCCAGATTGTAGTGCGTCTCCGGATCCTCGTCTGCGGTGGCCACATCGGCTTCCAGATCCTGCTTGAGTTCGCCGAACATTTCCGCCAGGTCGACGCCGGCATCCTCGCCAAAGGGGGAAGCCTTGCCCGCGGCCGGAGCCGGAGTGGGCAGGGCAGGCGGCGGCATGACAGGTGGCATCTTGGGAGCTTCGGCAGCCGGCGCAGACCACGCCACCGAGGCGGTCGGAGCAGGCGGCCCTGGAGTTGCTGCCGGAGCAATGTGCGATGACGGTGAGGCGGATGCCGCGGCGCTGGCTGCCAGCGGCGATGTGACTCTGGGCGGCGCAGCTGATGCTGCCGGTGAAACAACAGGCGCCGTCGCAGGAAGTTTCGGCGCGGCCGGCGGCTCCGGCTTCGCTTTCGCCGCAGGAGCTTTCGGTTTGGCCCCGGCAACCGGTGCGGCCTTCAGGAAATCCTCGCCCAGCGATGCTTCGATGTCGGCGACAAACTCTCCCAGAACCGGAGCCTTGGCGGCTGGGGCAGCCGGCGTTTGAGCGGCAGCGGCGTGAGCCGCAGGCGCTGCCGGCTTGCTCACCGTGCCGGGCAGGAAGCCCTCGCCCAGCGACGATTCCAGGTCGGAAACAAATTCTTTGAGGACACCTGACTGAGACGCTGCCGGCTCGGGTTCGACTTCAGCCGCGGGCTCAGCTTCAGGTTCGACTGACGCCTCGGCGGCGACCGGGACTTCCTTGACTACAGGCTCAGGCTCGACAGCAACTTCTTCCACGGCAGCGGCTTCGTCGGACGACGCCTCTTCAACGGATATTTCTTCAGCCGGGGCTTCTTCCGCAGCGGTTTCCTCGCTCGATGACTCCGCGGAGGGAATGTCGTCGGCGGTCAGCTCTTCAAATTCGGGTTCAGCCGACTGCTCGGCAGCCAGGGAAACAGCGGCGTCGATTTCGGCGCGCAATTCATTGAGTTTGGCCTGATCGTCGGTCAGAGTCTGGAGCTTCGCCAGCGCCGCCATGGCCTGCTCAGGCATTCCGCTAGCCAGATAGAAGCGGATTTCGTCGATGGTCTCGTTCGCTTTGGCCGGGTCGAGTTCCGCAACCGGCTCCTCCGCGGCTTCGGTCTCAACCGCTTCGGCTTCTGCGGGCTCGGCTTCCGTTGCTGTGGTGCCATCTTCGACGGCAACCGTGTCGTCCCATTCGGAGGACAGATCAATCTCGCCGGAAGCGGCGGCCGGTTCAGCAGCCGACGAATCTTCAGCAACGGCAAACTCGGTTTCCGCCGGCTCCACCGTGATCTCTTCCGCGGCGGTTTCAGCCGGAGCAGCAGGCCAGGGTGCTGGTGTTTCTTCGGCTGCGGCTTCCGCGGGCACTTCTTCCCGGGGCGCTTCTTCTGTTGATTCTTCGACCGTAATCTCGGCGGGTTCCTCGGCCACTGAGAACTCGGCCGTTTCTGCCTGCGTTTCCTGGGCCTGCGGGGCAGCGTCGAGATAAATCGGAGCTTCTTCCGCCGCCAGGCTGACCACGGGCGCGGAACTGCGTTCCTCGTAACGCTCGGCCAGTTCGCCGTAGCGCGTGGCCTCGTCGGGATGATCGGACTCGGAATAAACCCGCTGCAGGGTTCGGCAGCATACAGCGGCTTCGGCGAAGCGCCCGGCTCGGGTGTGCAGCGCGGCCAGCCGCTGGTTCAGGCGCTGATCATCGGGCGCCATCGGCAACGCCGCCAGCAGCGGCCCCAGCGCCTTGGCCGGCATGTTGTAGGAGATGAACAGCTCGGCATCGGTCAGGGCGGAACGCACGGATAGTGCGACCTCGTCCGAATAGTGTTGGTGAACCGAAGGCGCCGTCGCCTCCAGATCGTCGATGAGAACGACCGCCTCTTCGGGCGTAATCAGCTTGGTGTCGGAGCCGCTGCCGCCCAGCTGGTTGACCACCTGCTGGTAGTTCTGCATGTGCAGCGGATTTTGCGGTTCCAGTTGCGCCAGTTTCTGGTACAGGTCGCGAGCGCGCGGCAGATCGCCCGCCTGCACGCTGGCATGGGCCAGCAACTCGGTCACTTCGGAGACGTGCGTCGTCTCACCCGCCTTGTCGAACAGGTCAAGCAATTTCTGCAGCGAATCGGGGTTCTCGCGCACGTGCCCGATGATGGAATGCAGGTGTTGCAGCACCTTATCGGAGTTCTCCGCCAGCAGGCGCTCGGCGTGCTGGTCGTAGACCTGCAGCGCGGTCTCGAACTGGCCGGCTTGCATCAGGGCGTCTGCGAGGTTGGAAATCGCCGTCAGATCGTTGTGCACCGTCAGCAGCTTGTTGGCGACGGTCCCGGCCTCGGAGAGTTGCCCCGCCTGCAGATAGGCCTTCAGAAGGTCTTTCAGACCTTCCGGATTGTTGTCAATGTCGGCGACTTTCTGTAGCGTCGCTACCGCTCCGGCCGCATCGCCAGACTCGAGCAGGTTCTTGCCCTGGGTGAGGAGCGCGTAGGTATTGCCCGGCTCGATGGCCAGCATGCGCTGCAGAATCTCGTCGGCGGCGCTGAGTGATCCCTTGGCGCGCAAACTTTCGGCGGCAGAGGTGAAGATCTGCCACGCTTCGTTCTTCTTCCCCAGGCGGACGTACACTTCCGCCAGGCGGACCCGCATGTTGCTGTTCTCCGGGTCCATTTCCAGAATCTTCTGGAAGATGCGGACGGCGTTCTCCAGTTCTCCGGCCTTCAGAAATTCTTCGGCAACCTGCAGATATTGCGCGCGGGCGTCATTGAAAAGGCCTTGCTGCGTATAGAGTTCGGCCAGCTTCAGCAGGCTCTCGAGCGAAGGCTTGAGCTTGCTGATCTTCTTGTACATGGCGATGGCCTTGACCGTGAAACCCTGGTTGGCATAGGCATCGCCTACATTTTTGAAGCACTCGGTGGCCTTGTCGCTTTCCCCGATGCGCGAATAGAGATCACCGACAGTATTGGTGACCGTCAGGTCCTTGGGGTCGTTCTTGAGGACTTTTTCGTACTCTGAGATGGCATTCTGCAGCTTCCCCTGCTGGACATACTTCTCCGCATTGGCGAGGACCTTCTGTTTGTTGAAGCCGAACAATGCCATAAGAGCGCGTACTCCAGACCCTGGTCTAGAAACCCGCTGAACGCTGGAGGCGGCATTCCGGGTACGATCTCGGGCGTAATCTGCTTATCGGCAGACTCCGACCGGACAAGGCCAATTGTACGACCGTGCGTCATGAACCGTATGGTTACCAAGGGTTACCGAAAGGGAGTGTACCGGGGTTACTAATGGCATCGAGCCTACCCGTCAGCGGCGTTCACTGATGAAACGGCCTCGGAAGGCGAAGGCGCAGGCGAGCGCACAGAGTGCGCCCGCCGGTGCGGACAGGAAGATCTGTGTCCTGTTGAGGTAAGCCCAGCGGTTCACCAGTTCGTCATAGAACGGGAAAACGGACCCGAGAATGAGTCCGATGATCGCAGATTCGATAAGCAGGCGCCTGGTGGATTGCATCTGCTTCCGCCGCAGGGCTAGGATTCCGCCCCCTGCCAAGCCACCCAGAAAACCAAAGAACCCGCAAGCCACTGCGGTGATCGGGCATAACAACAGCGTCGTTCTTGCGATGTCCAGGACGCCGGGCGATGAGGTGCCGACGATCGGCCCGGAGGCGCTCAGTAGCGCAACAAGCAAAGCGGAGGCTATGGTGGAAACGAACGCGGCCAACACGCCGACTTTCAAGACAAGCGGCACGAGGGAATTCGCATTTTCAGTGGGACTCAATTCAATCGCCGACTGCTGGATCATTTTACGGCTCGTCGGCCGCCGTGGACCGCCGGTAACCACACACGCCACCAGGTTTCAGCATCGTTGGGGGACAGTGGATGTATATATTTGTCTACAAGGGATCGAGGATTTGCAATGTGCAGACGCCGTATGGCTGGGGTCGTTCTGATCATGCTCTTCTCCTCATGCGTGGCATTCGGTTGCTCATGTAGGAACGGCCCGCCGATTCAGAGGACATCTGAGCGATATCGCGACCGCGCGGTGTTCACCGCCCACGTTATTCAACTGATGGGAAGAATCTACAACTGGGATGGCAAGCGGCTTTCGAGTCAGGTTCTGGCGATTGTGCGCGAGCGTTACTGGGGGCTGCCGTGGTATTGGCCAAGAGTCGTGCTTCTGGACGGCTCCTACCCCTGCGACATTGCGATGGCCGAGGGCGAGGACTACCTGGTTTCCGGACGCCGCGAGCGCTATGGCATCCTCGCAGTGAACCTGTGCAGCCGAACTCAGCCACTGGCAACTGCACAGGTGGATCTGCGCACCCTCGACGGCTCGCACTGCGCCGGCCCGGGAGGAACCATTATTGGCCACGTCAGAAGAGGCACGGACCGTTTGAAGGACAACCCCAGTGCGGCGAACGTCACCTTGAGATATCGCGGCCCTGACGGAAAAACGTACGCTACAAGAAGCGACGGCGATGGAATCTATGAAGTCCAGCATCTCCGTGGTGGCGTCTACGCGATCGATTCGCAGACAGATCAGAACCAGCTCGTCTTTTCACTGCTCTTTTCACCTCAGGCGACCGTGGTTGAGGGAACATGTACAGAAAATGACATCCTGATCGGCCAATGACGCGGCGTACCTTGCTGCGACAATTCGGTAGGCCGGAAGGGGAATCAAACGTGGCTTGGGTTAGAACCGTACCTCTCGCTGAAGCCGACGAAAAGTTGCGCAAAGCACTAGAAGATCAGAAGCTTGCGTATCCCAAGGAATATGCCCAGCCCGTGCATCCTGATCCTTCCGGAGCCTCTTCGATCGTGGGCTCGCACACGCTGATTCCCGATGCGCTCTATCACGCCTTCTCGACTTTCGGCGTGCTCATGTCGCCCGAGTTGCCACTCAGCCGCCGCCAGCACGAGATGATTGCGACCGTGGTTTCAGCGACCAACCGGTGTGTCTATTGAATCGAGTCGCACGCAGAGTTTCTGCGTAGAGTGACGCTGGACAAGAGCTTGGTGGAAGCGCTCGAAAAGGACTACACAACCGCGCCCATCTCGGAGCAGGATAGCGTCATGCTCGACTACGTGGTCAAGCTGACCCGGGATGCGACAAAGTGTTCGAAGCACGATATCGACGGTTTACGCAGCGCCGGATTCGGCGATCGTGGCATTCTGCAGATCACGCTGATCGCGTCCTGGTTCAACTACATCAACCGCGTAGCGGATGCACTGGGCGTGGGGCGGCAGTAAGACGTTTCCTCGGCACATTCCACTACACTTGACGTGCGGAGCTCGCTTGGCCGAGCTTTCGCCAGCGCCATGGCCGACTCGATCGCGGACTTCTTCCTCGAACATTTTCCTGCGCACGGGCGCGAACGCGCCTATCTCCAGCACCGCGGATATCGCACCGAATCCTTCACCTACGGCGCCGTCGTGGACAAAGCCTTCGCGTTTGCCCGCGAACTCGCTTCGCGGGGAATTCAGAAAGGCGACCGCGTCATGCTGTGGGGCGAAGACTCCGCCGAGTGGGTCGCCGCGTTCTTCGGATGCGTGCTCTGTGGCATCGTGGTTGTTCCCATGGACGACGGGGCGTCTGCCGACTTCGCTCTGCGCGTTTTCCGCCAGGTCGAGGCGAAGACGCTGGTCGCCTCTCGGCGGCATGTTCACGAATGTGCCGCCGAATCGCCGTTGGATGCAAAATCTCCCGCCGCATTCACCCTCGAAGACTGGCGCGAGACGCCGAACCCTCCCGCGCCAGTGAAGACTTCCCTCACCCGCGACGACGTCCTGCAAATTATTTTCACGTCCGGCACCACGGCTGAGCCACGGGGCGTCGTTATCACCCACGGCAACGTGCTGGCCAACATTGCCCCACTCGAAGAGGAGATGCGCCGCTATCTCAAATACGAACGACTGGTGCATCCGCTGCGCTTTCTGAACCTGCTGCCGCTCAGCCACGTCTTCGGACAATTTCTCGGGATGTTTCTCCCCCCGCTGCTCGCCGCCACCGTCATTTTTCAAAACGAACTAAAACCGTCGGAGATCATCGGCACGATTCGGCGCGAGCGGGTCTCCGTCGTCGTCAGCGTTCCGCGCGTGCTCGAATCGCTGAAGCAGAAGATCGAGCGTGATCTGGAAGACCGTGG
>CAYOUY010000218.1:0-2242 GCA_964407245.1 uncultured Acidobacteriaceae bacterium | reverse complement strand
ATCAGCCGGTTGCGCAGGCGCCACAGGATTCTCCGCTTCAGCCAGCGGAAAGCGAGGACGGAAAACAGCACGGCGGCCACGAAGGTGAGAAATCCGACCCAACCGCTCAAGTGCTCGCCCCAGGAGGAGGCGAACAGGGCGAGAAGTCGCTGAAGCCCGTACAAGACTGCGGCCAAGCCCGTGAGATAGCAGGCCAGTCGCGCCATGCGGCCTTCTGGCCACAGGTCAGCTGTCATCAAGCGGCGCCGCAGTTCTGGATAAGACCATTGCATGGCTGTTCGTCGGACTTAGTTCGTCAAACTCCGGCAGAGGATTAGGATTATACGGCGTAGCTTCGCCGCGCAGACGCTATGTGCGGATCCCACAGCTATGCGCAGCCCAAGCTCGGGCTTGCCTCGATCGACCGCCGCTAAATCTCCGGATAAAGGTCGAAGAACGCTTCCAGGCTCGTGCGCAGCTGCTTTTCGATATCTTCCTTGCTCCCTTCGAGCACATGCATGGTGACGTGCGCCTCGCGGCCATTCGTCAGCTTCACCGGAGCCTGCCCTACTTCCGCCACATCCTCGGAGGGCAGCAGCCTCATGCCGTAAACCAGTGTCAGATTCGCCATACCAGAATTCTAGTCTTTCGATGAGACATGGCGAAATTGGTCGCAGGCCGGAGCGGTAGCTCGGTTTTGAATCTTCGCTCTTGCGTCATCCCGAACCGCGTCGCGTTTCAGCCGCGGGAGGGATCTCCCGAAGCACAATTCTCTGGGAGATCCCTCGCGCCGCCTGAAAGACGGCTTCGCTCGGGATGACGCCGCCGAAGAGACAGTCAGGATTCAAATTAAGCCAGCACAGCAGGCTCACGCCGCTCGCTCGCTTCCCTGTCACAGCGCAGTGCTATAGAATTCCGCCGTGCCCCGAATCCCGGTTCTTATCTATTGGATCGCGCTTCCTGTTTTGTCCCTGACCGCGCAAGCGCAGGATCAAGCACCTCCGGCCAACGCACCTTCCACTGAGCCTCAGGTGAAGGTCAATATGCTGAACGTGTGCACACCGTCGGCCGACGAGCAGAAAGAGATTGCTGCGGCCCTGGCGCGCATTCCCAAGCAGCCTTTGTTCGCCACCGATTTTGAAATTTCCCGCGGGCGCTCGACCCTCACCGACATGCCGAACTTCCTTAAGACCGGCGCGCATGTTGCCGATGCACCGGTGGCCAGCTATGTTCGAATTCGGCGCGAGTTTTCCGTACAGGCGCTGTTTGCCAGCGTGCAATATTCGTTCAGCAACGACGGCCAGAACATGATCGAGACGCTGGTGCTGCACGTACGCGATCCCAAGGATCTGATTCAAGTGTCGCTCGAAGACACTGCGTCGGCGGTCACCAGCACCGAGGCGATGCTCACGGCCAACAATCCCGCCAACCGCATTCGCCTGGAGCGCTTCGGCAAATCCTCGGTTGCTCTGGCGCGCTGCATGGCGACGGAAAACGGCCCTGCACCCGATCAGAGCGCGTACGAGCCGCTGTTCCGCAGCGCGTCGGAACTGCTGGCTGATTATCGCGGCCTGCTGAATGTGCGAACAACGGTTCCGGAAGAACTCGCCCGCATCTCAGGTACGGCGCCGAAGTCGCCGCCCGCAAACAACAAACTGATGAAACCGAAACAGGCGCCCAAGTGAGTCAGCCGCGCACCCGATATGACCGCCACGAATCAAAAGCTGATCTGGGCCATCTAATCTGCACGGACGAAATCATCCTTACGTTTGAGAATCTGACTCCGAAAATATGAGCGAACTTCGCAACGTCGTTATCATCGGTTCCGGATGCGCGGGACACACCGCCGCTCTCTATACCGCGCGCGCCAACCTGAAGCCTCTCGTGATCGAAGGGCACGAGCCGGGCGGTCAACTTTCCATGACCACGCTGGTCGAGAACTTCCCCGGATTTCCCGAAGGCATCATGGGCCCGCAACTGGTCGAGAACATGCGCAAGCAGGCCGAGCGTTTCGGTGCGGAATACCGTATGGCGCACCTTACCAGTGCCGATCTCAGCCAACGCCCCTTTTTGCTGCATCTGGGGAAGCACCAGGTCCATGCCCAAACCCTGATCATTGCCAGCGGCGCCTCGGCGCGGTGGCTGGGACTGCCGCACGAACAGCAGTTGATTGGTCACGGCGTTTCCTCGTGCGCTACGTGCGACGGCTCCCTCTTTTCAGGCAAGGAGATTGTTGTAGTTGGCGGCGGCGACTCCGCCATGG
>CAYOUY010000217.1:0-10168 GCA_964407245.1 uncultured Acidobacteriaceae bacterium | reverse complement strand
CATCGAGTGCGCCGGCACTGGGTTCCGCGGGCGAACCGCCATCCACGAATTGCTGGATTTGAGCGACCGCGTGCGCGAAATGATTCTGGGCAAGAAGCCGACATCGGAAATCCGCCGCGCCGCGCGCGAGGAAGGCATGCGTTTCCTGCGCGAATCGGCGCTCGACAAAGTCCGGCTGGGGATGACCACGCTGAAGGAGATCAACAAGGTCACGTTCATCGAGACCATGCGGTAGCGCCGCCGTCCCGGCGGCTATCCAATGGCTCAAGTGCCCACCGAGCTATTGCAATTCTTGGCGGCAACGTTTCTCATTGATATTGATAAAGAGAGATAGAGGAGATGTTCGAAGGCGTTCTCGGGAATAAGTTCAACTCATGAGTTCAACTTCAAACCAACCCAAGCCGAGGCTGGCGTGTGAGATCGCGGCCGACCGCGTACTGGCCGGGCGGCTGATGGAAAAAGGCCACAGCGGCCTGGAGGTCTGCGCCGCCCGCGAACTCGCGCCCGGCAGCGTGGTCCCCGACCTGATCGAGAATAATCTGCGCCAGCGGGAAGCGGTGCGATCCGGCATCGCTGCCGTACTCAACGACGTGGCGGGGCGCTCGAAAGACATCATTGCCATCGTGCCCGACGCCGCCGTGCGCGTGATGCTGCTCGAGTTCGACACCCTGCCCTCCGACAGCGAGGAAGCGCTCGGCGTGGTGCGCTTCCGGCTGAAGAAATCGTTGCCGTTTGACGTAGACAAAGCGAAAGTTTCCTATCACGCGCAGAAAGTTGCCGATGAGGTGCGGGTGGTGGCCGCGGTGGGACTGGCCAGCGTGATCGAGGATTACGAAGCCGCCTTCCGCGACGCGGGATTCAGCCCCGGCGTCGTACTGCCCTCAATGCTCGCGGCGCTGGGCGCGGCCGATGCGCGCAAGCCGACCATGGTGATCAAGGTCGACGCGCACACTACCAGCATCGCGATCCTGAATGAGGACCAGCTGCAGCTGTTCCGCACCCTCGAAAATCCCCGCGGGGTCACGATCACGGGCGAACAACTGGCCGAAGAAGTTTATCCCTCGGTGGTGTTTTTTCAGGACACGTATCACCTGAACATTGAGCGAATTTTCGTGGCCGGACTGCCGGAGTCGGGCGGCGCGATGCCGGCCCTGCGAGCACAGACCGGATCCGAGGTCCAGGAACTGGTGGCATCGGCGCAACTGGGAGCCAGTTCCGGCGGCTCGGTGCCGCGCTGGAGAATGGCAGCAGTGGTGGGAGCGTTGATTTCTTAACTAGGGAAGCGAGCCGTACGCGCGTTTATTGCGACGCAAATAACGCCCTTCGACGCGCTATGCTTGCTCAGGGCAGGCTAAGAGCGCTTCGCGCGGCTCGCCCAGGTCCTTCGGCGTGCAGAAAGCGCCCGCCTCAGGATGACAAATCGTTCTTATGCGTTTAGACATCAATCTCGCGAGCCAGCCGTACGAAGATGCGCAGCGATTCTGGCTGAGCTGGGGCACAGCTACGGCCGCCGTGGGACTTCTGACACTGATGCTGCTTACTCTTACCGTCAGCGGCTTCGTGACTGCGCGGCACGATCGCCAGGCGATGGCGGCAAAGCGGACCATGATCGCCGAACGCGATCAATTGCGGTCCAGCGCGGAAGAATTCCTCAACCGTCCGGAGAATCGCAGCACGCGCGACGAATCGCAGTTTCTCAACCAGTTGATCGAGCGCAAGTCGTTCTCCTGGACCCAGGTTCTGGAAAATCTGGAGAAGGTGATGCCCCCGCGCGTGCACCTGGTATCGATCAATCCCGGCTTGGACGAGGAAAACGAGCTCAGGCTGAAAATGACGGTGGCGGGCGATTCCCGCGACCGCGCCCTCGACCTGGCCCGGCGCATGGAAGATTCGCATCGCTTCGCGCAGACCAACGTCTTCTCCGAGCACAGCGTGCAAAGCCAGGCGGGCGACACAGAGGAGTTTGAGATCGAAGCAGTCTACATTCCCGAGCCGCCGGCGAAAACCGAGCCCGCGAAGACGGAAGCACCCAAGAGGACCACGCCCTGATGCCGGACCTGCGCCAAACACGGAAGAAACTGAAGGCCGCACTCGCGGTCATGGCGGGCGTAGATCTGCTCGCGGCGGTGATTTATTTCTCCCCGCTCGTGGGTTCCGCCGATTCGCGCAGGCAGGAGTTGAATCACTTGCAGACCGAGCTCACGGTCAAGACGCGGCAGGTCGCGCCGCTGCAGAATTTGCCGCAAAAAGTGGTCGTAGCCAGCAAACAAATCGGGGACTTCTACAAGAAACGCTTCCCTGCCCAGGATTCGCAAATTCCCACCGATTTCGGCAAACTGGCTGCCGCCAACGGAGTGACCATTGAACAGGCAAAATATCCGGTGAAGGAAAGCGGTCCGGGCGGGCTGCAGCGGGTGGAAATCGAAGCCGACCTCGCGGGCAACTACACGGCGCTGGCCAAATTCATCAATTCGCTCGAGCGCGCCGACACATTTTTCATTATTAACAGCATCACCCTGGGCGGTCAGCCGCAGGGAGCAGTCAAGCTCAACGTGAAACTGGAAACGTATTTGAAGGCGGGCACGTAAGTGCAACTGGGATTCGAAAACAAGAAGAAGACGATGTGGGCTGCCGTGCTGGGCGCGGTCGCAGTGCTGCTATTTGCCTACAAAGTCATTTTTCCCATGTTCACGGAATCGGGCTCGGGGCCGGCTTCAAGCGCGCAAGCGGCGGCTCCCGCACCCACGCCCCGCGTAAGCACTCGGCCCGGCGGCAAGGCGGCGAAGAAGACCCGCCTCGACACTCTCGATCCAACACTCCGGCTCGACTTGCTCGCCACCAGCGAACAAACCGAGTACCAGGGCAACGGAAGAAATATCTTTGTTTCGCAAAGGGAAGAGGTGGTGATCCCCTCGCCCAAGGCGCCGGGTGTGACTGACGGCAACAACCCCCAGCAACAGGCCGCGGCCGTCCCGGCCGGTCCGCCGCCGCTTCCGCCGGCGCCGTCGATTCCGCTGAAGTTTTTCGGCTTCGCCAGCAAGCCGGGAGAGCCGAAAAAAGTTTTCCTCTCGCAGGGCGACGATGTTTTTGTGGCGGGTGAGGGGGAAATCGTTGACCGCCGCTACAAGGTCGTGCACATTACCAACGGATCGGTTGAGGTGCAGGACATGGTGTACAGCGGCCCGCCGCAGAATATCCCCCTCACGCAGGGGTGATGACATTTTGTGATCGGGTAATTTGGTAATTGACTAATTGAACCCCAGTCGCTGGGTTGTCCAATAACATAATTACTCAATTTCCCGATTACTCAATCTTAGTATGCTCGAGAACTCCCGAATTCGGAGGCAGTGCGGCGAACACGGCTACGTTCTGCTCACGCTGCTGCTGATCATGGCGCTGGGCGCGATCTTGGCCGGCGTGGTCGCGTCGTCGATGAAATTCACGATGGAGCGCGATCGCGAAGAGGAAATGATCCACCGCGGTGTCCAATACTCGCGCGCCATCCGAACTTACTACAGGAAATTCGGCCGCTATCCCGTGAAGATCGAGGATCTCGAGAGCACCAACAACATCCGCTTCCTGCGCAAACGCTATAAAGATCCTTTGAGCTGCTCCAAGGGAAAGTGCGACGATTTCAAGCTGCTGCACTTCGGCGAAGTGCAAATGGCGATGAGCGGCTTCGGCAGCAGCAGTATTCCCGGAGCCACTCCGGTCTCGGCCATGGGCGGTTCGAACAATCCGGCGGCTCTCGGGCAAAGCCTGGCCTTCGGGCAAAGCGGCGCTTCCGCGTTCGGCGGAACGAGCAGTTTTGGATCGAGCTCCACTTCATCATTTTCAAATTCATCGTTCGGGCAAAACCAGCCTGGGCAGAACTCGACCGGCACTTCGGGGACAGACTCTTCGCAGGCAGGATCCCAAAGTCCCGATTCCAGTGCAGCGAGCTCCTCCGGCACCGGTAATTCCGGCAGCAATCAGCCCCAGATCATCGGCGGACCGATCGTGGGCGTGGCCAGCACCAGCAAGGCCAAAACGATTCGGGAGTTCAATCACAAGAAGCAATATAAGGACTGGCTGTTCATTTACGATCCTTCGCAGGACATGGGATTCCTGATCACCACACCCTATCAGCCGCAGATGTTCGGCATGAACGGCACGCCCAACCTCAACGGACAAAGCGGAACGAGCGGCAACAATGGTTTTGGTTCCGGAAACAGCTTCGGATCGAGCAGCGGGTTCGGCAACAGCTTCGGCAGCTTTGGCAGTTCTTCGGGATCGCAGAACAACCAGAATTCGGGATCGGGAAACTCGAACCAGCAGCAGAACAACTCGTCGCAGCAGCAACAGTAATCACGCGCGCAACAAGAAACGGCCTCATCCCAAGATGAGGCCGTTTCGTTTTCTCAATTCCTTGCACACCGCGCTCCGCGCGGCCGGACAGCCGGGGGCTGTTCCTACACAAACATCCCTACACGTTGAACGACGATCCGCAGCCGCAGGTGCTCTTCACGTTCGGATTTTCGAACTTGAAGCCCGCACCTTCCAGCGTCTCGACGTAATCGACAGTGCAGCCATTCAGATACATGACCGAGGTGGCATCCACGAACACCTTGAGTCCGTCCATATCGAAGGTCTTATCCATCATGCCGGCGCCGTTCTCAAACTGCATCGAATAGGAAAAGCCCGAGCACCCGCCGCCGACCACTCCAATGCGCAAGCCGGCTGGCACCGGGTTCTGCTGGGCCATGATTTCCTTCACCTTGGCGATGGCGTTGGCGGTCAGGGTAACGGGGGTTTTCTTGGTAACTTCCGGGACGGTTGTTGTGGCCATTCGTATCTCCTTGGCTCTAAAGCTGTTTTCATTATAGCAAACAATCTGTTTTCTCAAACTTCGTAATCTGCCACGCGTAACCTCAAGCGCCGCGCGGCGTTACCCATTTTGATGCCCTGAGCATAAAGCACGTCGCAGTTACGATTTCCGAACGCAGCGGTCTGAACCCATGGGAATTATTCGTTCCACAGCTTGAAAACCGGGCTATAATCCTTGCGTTAGAGCTTCCCCGGGGACCCGGCGGTACGGAATCGCGTAAACGGGATTCAGTCGCCTTTTCCCGGCATGTAGAAAGCCGCTGCACTGGTTGGAATCTGCCGAGGTGGCTTATGACGCCGATCGAAATCGTTGGGATTGTGTTCGGAATCTTCGCGGTTGGTCTGATCGTACTCCTGATCTACAAGAGCACGTTGACCATGCACGAAGATGATCAGCTGTTTCTGGATGATGCCAATTCGCACATGCAAGAGGAGCAGACCGAACTGCTGACCAAAGTCAACCGACTCGTCCTGCCGGTGCGGGTATTCAGCATCGGCTCGGGCGTGTTTCTGCTTGTGCTTGTGGCCATGATCATCTACCAGAAGCTGAACGAAGTGCAGTAGCGCATTGTTGGGCTGGGCTGGCGCCACCCGGCCAGGATTCTCGCGGCGTGATTCTCACGGGCAACGTGCACTACGGCCGCGACGCTCAGTTGCGGCCCAGCGATATGTGCGCGCTGAGAGGCTGCCTCAGTTCCCCGCTTCATCTTTCCTATCCTTCCCGGCTCGTGTCGGCCAAAGCTCGTGTCAGCTAGGGGTGCAACCTGCGCGGTATCTTTTCCTGTCGGGTTGAAGGAAGTACACTGACATCAGTCTCAGCAATAGAGCCGCAGATCTGGTACGGCGCGCTCCCGAGATTGACCGATATGGCTGATTTGGATACTAAGCAAGCCGGCAAGGCGACCTGGAACGCGAGGCGGATTTCGACGCTGGTTGCTGTCGTTTTCTGGATTTGGTTTCTGGGCTCGCTGGCCCTCGTCAAGAGTCTCCCCTGGCTCGATACGGTCTGGAACGCTGTGTGGATGCTGCTGTTGGTCCTAGCCTCGATCTGGGTTTCGATCCAGAGATTCCGTGGGATCCGCCGTGCGTCAGGCTACGTGGGTTACAGAGGCGTACCGCGCTGGATGGCCAGACTTTTTACCGATGGCGTGGAGGCGAAAGCGCGCCGGTTCGAGAAGCACGAGAGAATGTCGTGAGTATGGTTGTTACAGGGCGAAAGTGGCGGAATTGGCAGACGCACCAGACTTAGGATCTGGCGGGGAAACCCATGAGGGTTCGAGTCCCTCCTTTCGCACCAAAGTTTCTCGAGGTCCTTCCACTTCTGCCGGCGCTCCGCTTGGCATTCAGTGTTCAGGATTTCGCCAGCGGTCTTCCGTCGCCTCGCTCCTCACGCCCGCTGAACGGCTCAAGTTCGAGTCCCTCCTTTCGCACCAAAGTTCGTTAGAGATCCTTCGGCTGCGCTCAGGATTTCGCCTGCAGGCTCCTCCACCCCACCCCACGGGCGCCCTTACCGCCCGCGCGTGGCAACCGAAAACACGAAGCACAACACACTGAATAGCAGCAGGGTCGAAGGCTTGATCCCCACGTTTTCACAGATCCACACGCCCCGCCCGATGGCAAAGAAAAAGAGCGAGCGGAAAATCAGCGCCGCAACCGCGGTCACGCACCCCAAGATATACGCCCATTCGGCTAGATTCGAATTCATCGGTCCTCCTGATCTGTCCGGCTGATTTGGCAGAACTGCGTATCCCGGCAACCACAAAGAATGCCCTGGAACGAAAGGGGAAAACAACTCGGCGCTTAATATCACGGCCGGTGGACGCATTCTGTGATTAGAATCACAAAAATCCCCGGGAAAGACCAGACTATACTACACCCCACGCAACGACTCTTTTTGCCCCTCTCGCTTCGGCCAAGACATTGGGCGGAGGGGCTGTGCCGCACCCGAAGGGCCAGCGCCGGGAGCGCGAGACTGTCTCCAGTTCTCCAGCTCTAACCGCCGCAACATCTCGCCCATGGTTTGGCACTATGTTCAACACGTGCGGTCTTTTCTCTTGCCACGAATTTGCGTCGCCTGTTCAATTTTCGCTTAGAATGCCGCTGCTGAACCGGCTCTCAACCAAGTTGCAGCAGAGACGCCGCAGTTCAGACACAGCTCGTTGTACGCAGTTCGTCAGACGCAGTTCATCAGAAAGGAACCGCCCATGAATCCGCCGGCCGATGACAAGACTGTACATACAGCACCACCCGCGCAAACCGAGAAGCGGTTCGTGCGCCTCGGCCTGGGCCTCGCCCACTGGAGCGAAAAATGGTTCCCCGATCCGCTGGTGTTTGCGCTGGTCGGCATTGTGGTCGTCTTCGTCACCGGCCTTGTGCTGCGTGAAAGTCCCGCCAAACTTGCCATTCAGGGCGGCAAAAGCTTCTGGGCGCTCGTGCCCTTCACCATGCAGATGGTCATGATCATCATAGGGGGGTACGTGGTGGCTTCGACGCCGATTGCGCACCGCGCCATCCGCGCGCTGGCGGCGATTCCGGAAAGCCCGAAAACTGCGGTCGCCATGGTGGCGCTGTTCTCCATGCTGACCTCGCTGATTTCGTGGGGACTAAGCCTGATCTTCAGCGGCCTGCTGGTGCGGGAGATGGCGCAGCGCGTCAAGGGCATGGACTATCGCGCGGCGGGCGCGGCCGCATATCTCGGCCTGGGCGCGGTCTGGGCCATGGGGCTGTCTTCGTCAGCGGCCATGCTGATGGCCACCAAGACGGCCATGCCGCCGTCGCTGTTCAACATCAGCGGACTAATTCCGCTGACGCAGACGCTGTTCCTCTGGCAAAGCATTGCGACGACGGTTGTGCTGATCGTGCTGTCGGTGTTGATAGCGTATCTGTCCACGCCTTCGGCCGCGAATGCGCGGACTGCGGAATCTTACGGCATTCAGTATGAACCGATGCAGTCGAGTCTCGAGGCGAAGACCAAGCCCGGCGAATGGCTGGAATACAGTCCGCTGCTGACAATTCTGGTTGCAGCGCTGCTCTGCTACTACCTGTTCGATGTCTTCCGCACCTCGCCGCAGGGTGCGCTGGCCGCGCTCGATCTCAACACTTACAACCTGATCTTCATTACGGTGGGACTGCTACTGCATTGGCGGCCCAAGCGCTTTATGCGTGCGGTAGCGAACTGCGTGCCTGCGACCGGCGGAGTGCTGATCCAGTTTCCGTTCTACGCGGTGATTTTCGGAATGATCGTCGGCACCGGCATTTCCGACGCGCTGGCCAGACTGTTCTCCGCCATCAGCACGCATAACACGTATCCGCTTCTCGTCGCGATGTATTCGGCCGTGCTCGGCATCTTCATTCCCTCGGGCGGCAGCAAGTGGGTAATCGAAGCGCCGTACATTTTGCAAGCTGCGAACCTGCACCACGTGCACCTGGGATGGGTAGTGCAGATCTACAACGCGTCTGAGGCGCTGCCCAACCTGATCAACCCTTTCTGGATGCTGCCTCTGCTCGGCATCCTGAAGTTGAAGGCGCGCGACATCGTGGGATACGGTGTTCTGCAGATGATCGTGCACATTCCCGTGGTCTTCTTCCTGTGCTGGCTGTTCGCGCGGTACATTCCTTACCTGCCGCCGGTGCGGTAATTGACGAGGCCCGCGACCCAAGTGGTAACTCAATTGCAAACGTCCTTAGCTTGACGTAGCATTTGCGTTACTCGGCAGACGCACACAGCCAGGTTCGTTTACGAGAGGTTCACTAAACTGCAAAATCTTGCAACCTCGAATTCGGACAGTTGAGGTCTGACAGAAAAAAGCTGATAACTTGATCTGCGGCCGAAGGGAAATTTTTCCCTGGGCCGAGTTTATTGTTGGGGAAAGGTGTTTCAGGTTTCGTCCCATCACAGGAGGCTCGTTGTGCGCAAGCCATTACTCCCAGCAAGCGTCACCGTCACCCGTTGGATCGTAGCTGTTCTCGTGTTGATTGCTCTCGCTGTCGTCGTGAGCGGCAAGAATGTGTCCGGCAATCATGTGTTGCCAGGCCACAGCGTGGAAATGGCTGCGGCGCCGTCGATGTCGCAATCTCAAGCCGTCACGCCAGACACGCGTGCCCGTGTGCGCGCCGACTTTGCCGCCCTACCGCTGGCTTTCGAAGCGAATCAAGGACAAACCGACGCCCGCGTGAAGTACATGGCGCGCGGCCAGGGATACCAACTATTCCTGACGGCGAACGAAGCTGTCTTTGCGGTCCATTCCTCTGCGCCAGACAGCGACACCTCGGCCGGTCAAACCTCGACCGGCCAAACGAGGGCTGGAAAGTCCAACCCCGCCGCAGCGCATCTGGCCGCGACGAACCAGCGACAGACATCAGCCGAAACATCAGCCGCCATCCGCATGCAGTTCGTGGGAGGAAATCCGCGCGCACAGGTGGCCGCCGGCAGTCCGTTGCCCGGGACGATCAACTACTACATCGGTAATGATCCGAGCAAGTGGCAGCAAGGCGTGAAGCAGTATTCCGCGGTCATATACCGTGATGTCTATCCCGGTGTCGACGTTGCCTTCCACGGCCAGCAGCGCCAGCTGGAATTCGATTTCATCGTCGCCCCCGGAGCCAATCCTCGACCGATTACGGCCAGCTTCGTCGGCGCAAGGAGGATCGCGACTGACGGCACGGGCAATCTGCTGCTGTCTTCCGCTGCAGGTGACGTGCTGCTGCACAAGCCTGTTGCGTACCAAGAGAAGAATGGTAATCGTGAGCCAGTAGATGCGCGCTTTGTTCTCGAAGCCGAGAATCGCGTCCGCTTCGAACTGGGCCACTACGACCACGACCGCAAACTGGTGATCGACCCCTCGGTCAGCTACGCCACGTACCTCGGCGGCTCAGCTGAGGACGACGGGCTGGCCATCGCGATCGACGACGCCGGCGCGGCTTACGTCACGGGAGACACGATGTCCACGAATTTCCCGACGGTAAATCCCGAGCAGGCCAACAACGCCGGCGGTTTCGATGTCTTCGTGACCAAGTTTTCAGCGGATGGATCGTCTCTGGAGTATTCCACCTATGTGGGAGGCAGCGGCAACGACAGCGGAAATGCCATCACCGTTAATCCATCGACCGGCGTCGCGTACGTCGCGGGCGGAACCGCATCGACGGACTTCCCCACCACGCCGGAGGCGTTACAAAGAACATTCGGCGGAGGCAATCTCGACGCATTCGTATTCGAGCTCTCGCCTTCCGGAGGCACTCTCTTTTACAGCACCTACCTGGGTGGAAGCGGCGACGATTACGCCCAGGGCATAGCGCTGGATAG
>CAYOUY010000216.1:0-6622 GCA_964407245.1 uncultured Acidobacteriaceae bacterium | reverse complement strand
AGTCCAGGGTAGGAGTCCGAGGGTTTTGAGGTACTGGCAGCGACGTAGTTGATGCCGGTCTGCGCCAGGGCAGCAAGGTTCGGGCAGTAGGGCGCACCGCCGTTAACGCCAGAGATGCCGTTGGCGCAGTTCAGGAAATCGACGGCGTGCATGCCGTCGATGCTGATTAGCAGAACCCGTTGAATGTTGTTGTGGTTGTGGTGGAAGTCGTCCTTCTGGGCAACTGCCGTACCCACGGAACAGGCCGCTGCGAGGGAGAGCAAAGCAAGTGTTCTTTTCATTGTGACCTCGAGTGAGGAAAGTTACTGGAAACCCCAAACGGCGATAGTACGCAGGGGCGAGTAAATGGCGTGTTACGGAGAGTTGAACAGTTCGTGAAAACGACTGCGGTGGGCGCTAGAAGTTGCGGTTGCAGGTCGTTAACTGATCATAAATCCGGATTTCACTCAAAATACCCGCCTCTGGGTCAAAACGTGTAATCGCCTTATAGATGGTCTGACCGCAGAGATTCCGACCTAGGATTTGCACAGCAGCACAGTTTTTTCCGGTGTGTGCAAATCTGCGTTGCCGCGCCAGTCTACTTTGCGTGCACAATCGCATACTATCCGCCGGGTGCGCAGCATCTTCCTGCGTGCTCGGTTCCGGCATCGGTGAATGTGACGAGCGCGACTGTAGTGACCTCCGCCATGACGATCAGCTCAACGGCACCGACGACAGTCTCGCGTGCTGGAGACAGTAAACGTCTGCGGTGGCTTGCGGCGCAATCCTTAACCTCCGTTGCCGGGATTCTCGTGTTTGGATTGCCGCTGCGAAGGCGCGGTCGCCGCAAAGGGACTGCTCTGTGCTTGCTGATGGTGCTCGTCGGGAGCATGGTCTTGGTGAGCTGTGGCGGCGGCAGTGGAAGGGGGAATGGAGGCGGAGGCGGGCAAACGGTTCCCGGCACAACGCCTGGGACCTACAAGTTTATGGTCGACGGCGCGTACACTCCCAACGTCAGCGGCACTACTGAGCCACTGTTTTTCAGCACGCCACAGGTGTTCGTCGTGACCGTGAATATTCAATAAGCAAATAGAGTTGGTTGAGAAAGGCCGGCCTTCCGGTGCAGACTTTCGGCAACCGTCCTTACTCTTCAGTCTTTAGTGCCAGCACCAGAATCCGCCCATCGGAGTGAAATTCGCCTCCAGTCGCCGTCTTCGCGGTCGTTAGCGGATTGGCCGGGGTGACGTGACCGCGAGCCACGACCAGGCCGGTTGCGGACAGGGTTTCGTTGACATACTCGCGCTCGCCATCGATGGCCGGATCGATCTTGTGGGTCACCAGGTTATTCCTTTGATCGCGCTCGAACCCGATATCATGGGTCGCCGCGATGCACCACAATGGACGTCCTTTTACTTGGTAGGGCGATTTCCAGACGCGCAAATGATTGCGCGACATCACGACGCGCACGGGCTCGGCGTGGGCAAAACCGTAGTCCTGCGGGCGGTCGAACAGGTAGAGCGTGCTCATCGGCATGGTCAGGTAGTCCTTCTTCTCCAACGTGTCCAAGAGCCCTGCCTCTAGCGTGCTTCCCACCGACTTATCGACCTTCACCCACCCGGCGGTGGTGAAGACTTTCACGACCTCATCTTCCTCTCCGATAAGCAGGATGTTCACCATGTCGCCTGGGCTGTGCTTTTCGTCCGAAACGCGCCGCGGCAGCGACTCTAGTAGCGCCGGTGCGAAGTCCGGGATCGTAGTCTCCGCCGGGCCACCAATGGTCGTCGTCGAACCCGGCTCCCGTACTTCGATCGTGACCTGGAAACTGCCCGTTGCTTCTTCGGCGTCTTTCATGCTCTGGTTGATTCCCAGGAACAGCCGCCCGGCAACAGGTGCGGTGTAGGTAATGCCATTGCCCACTTCGAAGGCTTCACCAGTGTCCGGTGGCCCGAGCCGTCCAATCAACTCGCCGTGCGTTCCATTGGGCACCGCGTACTCATGAACCAGGTCGGCCAAGCCGCGCGGAATTCCGGTGGGACCGAATTTCTTGTTCTTCTTGGTATATGTGACGGTCCCTTCGGCGGTGATTTTCAGCCTCTCGCCGCCCCGTAAGTCGATCTTGGTGTCGGTCCACTCCTGTGATGCATCTACCTCGATGGTGTACGACGTTTGTGGAGAGCCGACCGCGCTTCCGGGCGCGGTGGAGCTGGTTGTTGACTCGGGGCCCTGCTGCTGGCGAGCGGCTGCAAAGACTGCACCAAACAGAAGCAGGGAACAGATCACCAGGTACTGATATCGAACGCGCGATATTTGCGATGCGGAACTCATAACAGCCAGATGCTAAGCCCAGCCACGCGTTAAATCAACTGTCGCAACGAGACTACTAAGAACCCGCGTCGTTGGGACGTAGGAGCCGACATTTGTCGCGGAATCACAGCACTCGAAATCCTGCGGCCAGGTCAAGGTGGCACTTAGCTTAACAACTCGAGGTGGAAGGTGAAAAAGTACCCGTAGTTCTTAGCGTCCCCTTTTGTGCCTCTTGCAGAATTAGACTTTTCACCACCTTGCTGGACAAGAGGCCAACGCCGTATGAGTTCATTATTTGACAGCACGGTTTTCGGAGTCTAGTCTGCCCGGCAGT
Organism: uncultured Acidobacteriaceae bacterium; assembly: GCA_964407245.1. Classification (GTDB taxonomy): domain Bacteria; phylum Acidobacteriota; class Terriglobia; order Terriglobales; family Acidobacteriaceae; genus Sulfotelmatobacter. Next base: position 4,005 of record CAYOUY010000216.1, on the reverse strand, counting down.
ACAACCCATGACGGTCGACAGTGGGTCGATACTTCTGCATTGAACATCCCTATTGCTGCTTCAAGGTTCAAAGGAGGATCACATGGGACATGGGATCATTTGGTGGATCGTCGTTGGTTTGGTTGCTGGCTGGGCGGCTGGAAAGATCATGAAAGGAGGCGGATACGGCGTGATCGCCGATATTCTGCTGGGAATCGTCGGTGGTGTCGTCGGTGGTTGGGTAGTCAGTTTGCTCGGTTTCGGTGGTGGCGGCATGATCTGGAGCATCCTAGTAGCAATCCTTGGAGCGGTGATCCTGATTTGGATTACCAGGCTCATCAAGAAGGAAGTCTAGCTTCCGAACGACTAAGACCATTACCATACATCTGTTCGAGACTGAAGCCTGCCTGCTCGCCAGCCATGGCTAGCATGGCGATTGCCCGTACGTTCCCATCACTGAGCATTTGTCACCCCGCTCGCGACAAAACGCCCAAGCTTGACATCCTCAGCCTTATAGACCACACCCATCCCTCCGCCGCTGAGCTTCTCGACGATGCGGTAGTGCGAGATGGTCTGGCCGATCATTGGGCTGAAATCTTAGGGCGAGAAGCAGGGCAAGTCAATGAAGGCTGGGAACTTGGCGGCGTATCCTTAATGTCAATTGTTGCAAGATCCCCAATTACACTCAAAATCCCGCTTTGCAGCTCAAAGCGTGTAATTGCCTGGTATCAATAACGGGCAGGATTCCATTGGGAGGTCTTTTGCTGGCCGAGTATCTGCAGCGCCCTGGCCAGCGCCGGATCGTTTCCAGCGGTCACGTCGGCATCGGCAAAGACAGGGACTTCGATATCGGGTGGAATACCCACTAGATCGAAGATCGTGCCGTCGGCCGTGCGATAGATCTCGTTCGGCAGGCCGAATCGCCAGCCGTTGGGAAGTTGGCGACCGAGTACGTCGGAAAAAACGCCCTGGGTGTTCTCGCCGATGCGCTCGACGTGCGGCGAGCGGCCCATGATCGCCTGGGTGAAGGTTTCGCCCGCGCTGATGGTCAGGGGCCCGATCAGTTCCACTACCGGGCCGCGAAAGCCCGGCCGCGTGCTGGGATGGACTATGCTGGGATCTTCCGGAGTCCACTTGTTGCGATCGACGGGATCGGCGCGAGCGACCTTGATGTAGGCCAGGTAGTCGGCCATGGCTAGCCGGGAAGCGATCTCTAGGCCGTACCCATCGTCGCCACCGAAGTTGATGCGGACGTCGATAACCAGCGCCCTCAGCTTCGGATCTGAAAAGATCTCGTCGAGGGCGGTCTGCAGCGCCGTCATTCCGTTCGCAAACCCTCGCTCCTTGGAATAGCCGGAGAACGAGAGGATACGCAGATATCCCGTCGTCTCATTGATGTGGGCGTATTGCACCTGATCGTTGCACCACTTGCGTAATGGCGTCTGGAGATACGCGCGATCAGTAACTGCCAGCAGCGCCGGCATGGTCTTAGTGCGGAATTCCTGCCTGTCGCCTTTGACAACACGGTCCGTGCCCGGCCTGTACGTATTGAATTCGCGCTTGAGATCGCGGGCGTCGATATAGCTGTGGAGGTTGTGGAATGGCGCGATCATTCCCGCAAGAATGTCGAAAAGCTCCGCCGGCGTGGTCTTGTCGGTGATCTTGGCGCGATTAGCGGCGACGGTGGCGTCCCAATCCGCCTTCTGCTGATCGAACAGGATGTAGTTCTCGGTCCAGGTGCGGGTGAAGACCTCGAAATTGCCCTGCGGCGTGTTCGGCGTCGGATGCTCGCAAGTCGCCGGCAGCTTCGCGATGCGGTCGATGCGCACGTCGGAGACCGACCAGACGTTGTGAAGAAGCCTGTGATCGGCCGTGCCACCGCTGCGGATAAACAACAAGTCCTCGTCTTTGGTCTTGTATGTGGCCTCGCGGCCGGCAATGCTGGTATCCTCACGCTGGGCCGCATCGCCAGGTACGCAAGTCGTTGCGGTCACCTCGAAAGACGTTAGCGTTGCTCCCTGAACGACGAACACTAGGCCGTATCCTTCGCTTCTCCACACCCCGTCAAGAGACTGTTCCTGGGCTGATGAACCGGATAAGCCTAGGTTTGCCAGGACTGTGAGCGTTACCGCGATGATCCATTTCATGCGGAGTATTGTACGGCCCAAATTGTCCATAAATCCCGTTAACGCTCAGAAACCGCTTTGCAGCTCAAAGCGTGAAAACGTCTGATAGCAACTGTTGTGAGATTTTCGGGGCTGAGGAAAGGGGCTCGAACCCGCCTGATGGGCGCGGCCTGTCAACCTACCTTCGCAGAACGGCGCCATTTCGCGTGGAGCCAAGCCAGGATGCCGAGGGCGCAAAGCTCGATTGGTCCCGGAGGCAGGATTTTCAGTTGCCACAGACTCGAATAGTCCACGGTGGCGACATAGATTGCCCAGATTGTACCGGCAGCGGCAATGAGGCTCCCGAGTTGCTCCTCTGTTCGGATGCTGAATCGACTGCGGGAGACGGTGAGTTGCTTTCCTCGTATCGGCACGTAGGTAGGCGTGCGCGGCAAGTCTAGGTAGCCTTCGCGTCCTCTATCCCAATCGATTTGTTCGTTCTCAGAGCTTCGAGTCACGCTTCATCGTGACACAGTAGAACTCTGGATCAGTGCTTACGAACGTACAGGGGCTTTGGGGCATACGACCGCGTCACTTGCCAGGATTGCAAGCGGCTTGTCGCCAGCTTTCAGCGCCTGAGCGGTGGAGTTTTTCTGTCTTGATTGCATCGTACGAATGGTAGCAACGCGAGGCGATACGACCATCGGGCGTTGTATCCTCCCCCAGGTACGTCGCCAAATCAAACTAGCTTACTGGTTCAGAGCGGTCCAGCCGTAGCAAGTGGTTTCGCTGCCAGCGGCGGTGCCGGCGGTGTTGAAACGAACCACCGCATCTTCAAACGAGCAGAAGCTGCGGTTGCCGGTCTGGTTGACCGTGATCGGCGTACCCTGAGCAAAGTACTCGTTAAAGGTGGGGCTGCCCGCGCTCGCCGTAGCCGAGGTCAGGAACGTGTAGCCGCTCTTCGTTCCTAACGCCAGAACGCCGTCGATCAAGCAAGCCGTGGCCGAGCTGCCGGCGCAAGGAGAGCCAGCGCTCGGACCCAGCTTGGCCAAGCTACCCGCAAAGCCCACCGTGGGATAGGTGGCGTTGTAGGTGATCTGACTGGTGTTGATGGTGCGGAGCGCACCGACAGCCGAAGACTCATTGGCCGCCATGCGAGCGCGCAGCAAGTTTGGAATAGCGATAGCTGCAATGATCAGGATGATCCCGCGCAGCATAAGCCATGAATCGGCCCTGGTCCGGAAAGGACCGGCCCTCTTGTGCGGCTATATCAAGGTAAGCCTCATGAATGAGTGTTGTAGCGCTGATACTTACAGCGCCCTGGCGGGCGAGCTGGCGCTTCGCCAGTCGATGCAGCTCCCGATAGAGAAGTGTAAACAGCTTGCCCGCGGAAGCTCCGTCACCACGTTCCGCCAAGTCGATAAGGGAGCCGATGGTGGGATTGGTGGTCTCCATGGCGTCTCGAACACGGCGGACAGACTCTCGCATTTCCCGGCAATAGTCAAGATCGGAACACTCGTGAATGTAGCGGAGTTCAAACCGGAAACCATGGCAGCTATTGCAGCCTCGCGTACTCTTCCTTGGCTTCCTTCAGGACGGGGATGTCGGGGTCAGCGTCTTTCCAGAGGGCGAGGAAATCCTGGTAGGCCGTGCGGCTCTTGGCTTTATCGCCCTGAAGCGCGTAGGCGCGCGCCAAGCCAAGCTGGGCCAATGACACTAAATAAGAATTAGGATCGCCCACCTCATTGTTCCGCAGGGACAAGAGCTTTTGAAACTCCTGTGCAGCCTTATCCCCCTCTCCGGCCTGCAGGTAGGCCTTTCCTCGCGTGTAGCGGATGCTGAACAACCAGCCGCCGCCAGTGTAAGGTATGGCAGTCTGGAGCAACTCGATGGCCTTGGCGGGGTTCCCACGGTTTATTTC
>CAYOUY010000215.1:0-2546 GCA_964407245.1 uncultured Acidobacteriaceae bacterium | reverse complement strand
ATCACCGGAATTCATTTGTGGTTCGACCGGCAGATTTCTGATCTCGACCACGCCGTCCTGCTCGACCGAACGGTGCAGTGGATGTTTCACAAGTCGCGGCTGCAGCCCATGCGCACAAACGATGCGGCTCCGGCCGGCAGTTACATCGAGCTGGTCGTGAGTTCGTCAAAAACACTGGTCGAAAAATCGAAGGCGGAGATTGTGGAGCTTGCGCTCAACGAAACGCGAGAATTTTTCCCGGCAGCTGGGACGGCGAATCTGCTGAAATCGACTGTGATCAAGGAAGTGAACGCCACTTACTCACCGCGCCCTGAGATTGATGCGTATCGTCCGACAGCTGCAACGGCGTGGCCGCGTGTGTTCCTTGCCGGAGACTGGACGGCAACGGGTTGGCCCGCGACCATGGAAGGCGCAGTGCGCAGCGGATATCTGGCAGCGGAGGCACTGGCGCACGCCGCAGGCCGCAAAGATGCGCGCTTCCTCTCTGCAGACTTGCCGGCGGCCGGCTTGATGCGACTCTTCGCGTAGAATCCCCACTTCTGGCAAGACCAGCCAGAAGTGGGGGCACCCGGACTTGTTGAAGCGGCAAGACCTTCAGTACATCGACGATCCCTTTGGTGCGGGCACATCTTTCGATGTCATGTCGAAGGTGAGCATAAACCCGTTCGTGCCCTTGAACTCATACGGCTTGGGGCCTTCGCGGTAGGTTTCGATTTCGTTGGGCATCATGACGAAGCCGTCGTTGCGCGGCGTGCCCCAGTACTTGATGTTCTTCAGGACTGCCGGCTCGTCGGTCATGCCCTGAAAACGCTTTAGTTTGATCTCAGCCGTCTTACCGCCGTTCAGCGTAGCGTGCGCCTGGTCCTTGTCGAACGTCCAGGTGTCGATGTTGCCTTCGGCGGTCTGCAGCGACTTCCACTTCACCGGAAACACGTGCCCCATAATTTCCCCAAGCGCCTGCCGCTGCTCCGCGGTAGTCGCCTTGTCGAACGTGACCTGAGCCCAATCCATCTGGCCCTGAGAAAAATCGCCGCCCAGGTCGCCGTTCATCCAGAACTTGGCGCCGGTCAGGTCAACCGAGCCGTAATGTCCCTTGTTCACCTTGTACGCGTTGTTGAACTTGCAGAAGTGTTCCGCCTTGCCGTTTTCGTGGTGAGCCGCAGGATGCGGGTTGAAATAGCACATGCAGAAGTGTGGACAGCTGCATGCCTCGATGGCAGTGGCGTTAATGGCCCAGTCCGGCGCAGGAGATGCAGAATGTCCTGCGCTGACGCTGAGCAGAGCGACAGCCAAAAGCAAAGCCGTTCTGTGCATAGGAGCACCCCCAGACGCGTAGAAGTATGCGCCTCTGTCCAGAAGGAGTGCAAGAGCCGAGCCGATTCCCAGGCAACCTTGTGGTGCCCGCCCAAAATGCTCAGTCAGGCTTTGGCGGGTGCGGTGGCGGCCGACTGGTTGTGTTCCTTGATCATCTTGTTGCGGGCGGAGCGCAGCTTCAGGAACGTCTTGGCCTCGTAGTAGAGGCGCTTGCGTTCGTGCGCATCAAAAGCCGCCTTGCGCAAAATGCGGTACACAGCCTTGGGACGGAAGTAATACTCGTCGTAGAAGCGGTTGACCGCGGCCATGATTTCGTCGGCGGAGAGGCCTGGATATTGGATGTGCGCGAGCTGGTGTCCGCCGTCGTCCACCATCTGGGCGCTGCCCACCATGAATCCGTTCTTTACAACATGGTCATAAAGCTCCGTGCCCGGATACGCATGGGCGACTGAGACCTGTATGGTTTCGACATCCAGTTCCTTGGCAAAGGCGATTGTCCGGTTGATGGTCTCGTGCGTCTCACCCGGTAGACCCAGGATGAAGTCGCCATGAACGACTAGGCCGAGCTTCTTGCAGTCCTTGGTGAACTGGAGGGCGCGCTCGACCGTGGCGCCTTTCTTGATGTTCTTGAGAATCTGCGGGTCGCCGGATTCGTAGCCGACGATGAGCAGGCGACATCCGGCCTCTTTCATCGCTTTCAGCGTTTCGAAGTTGGTGGTGACGCGTGAAGTGCACGACCACGTCAATCCCAGCGGTTTCAGCTTTTCGCACAATTCAATCGTGCGCGGGCCCTGAATGTTGAAGGTGTCGTCGTCGAAGAAGAATTCCTTCACGTCGGGCCACAACCGCTTGGCACGTGCCATTTCGCGAGCCACGTCGTCAGTGGAGCGCTTGCGCCAGGGATGTCCACTGAGCGTCTGCGGCCACAGGCAGAACGTACACTGCGCCGGGCAACCGCGCGTGGTGTAGAGCGCCACGAAGGGATGAAGCAGGAACGGCACGGTGTATTTCGTGACGTCGAGATCGCGCTTGTAAATTTCCGTGACGTGCGGCAGCGCGTCGAGATCCTGGATTTGCGGCTGATCGGGATTGTGCACGATGTTGCCGTCTTTCAGAAACGAAACTCCTGGGATTTCCTCGAGCGGCTTGCCCTTGGCATAGTCGACGACAGCAAAATCGAACTCCTTGCGGCAAATGAAATCGATGGCCGGGCAGTCGCGCAGAGATTTTTC
>CAYOUY010000214.1:0-13775 GCA_964407245.1 uncultured Acidobacteriaceae bacterium | reverse complement strand
CATACGCCGTTCCTGCACTGCATACTCCAGGTTGGCGTAATGAGCTGACATTTCAGCCGTCAGTTGCGAGAGGTCCTCAAGCCACGGCTGAGGATTGAACCCCGGATGAGCGCACGCTGCGGCTGGGCTCGACTGGGCTTGCAGTGAGCAGTTCAGAATCACCAGCAGGAACACAACCAGAACAGCTCTTTCGATTGGCTTGGACACGGCAGATTTCTTGATTGGCATGAAATGGTTTGGCATAAGAACGATCGAGTGTGTAAGCGGTGTGTGGGAAACGTCAAACTCCGGCTGTCAGATCTGCGCAATCACGTCGAAGCTTCAAATCTCGCATGCGAGCTTACATATTCCAGCGCCTTCTGCGCCATCTGCTTTTCGCCGCGATACGCGAGCAGCTTGGACGCGTCTTCCAGCCGCACCCACTTCGCCTTCGCTACTTCGACGCGCATCTCCTGGGAAATGTCATCAATGCGGCCGGATTCGTAGCGCAACAAGTAAAAGCTCACGATCTTGAACACGCGTTCCCGGTCGCCCCAGGTGCGAAGGTACACATACTTAACGTCAGCCAGCTTGGTGACAGGGACGGCAGTAATTCCGGTTTCCTCGCGCACCTCCCGCAGAGCTGCGTCCAGGGCCTTCTCGCCCTTGTCGACAAGTCCTTTGGGCAAGCAGAGGACAGGTTGTGCCTTCGAGCGAGGAGTTCGTTTCCCAGGTCCGGGCGCTGGATCAGCGGTCAGTTCTCCGCTTGCCAATTCAGGGCTCGGCAAGTCTTCGCCAGGCAATTCGATAGCAGCCATCCACCACTCGCCGTCCTTTTTCCGCACCACCACGCCGCCAGCCGAGATCTCGCGCACCATACTGTCCGCAAGTTAGCAGGAATACAGGATCTTCGTCACCCGGCCTGGCGAAGGGTAACCGGTTACCGACTCCGACGTAAGTGCAAACAGTAACACCCAATGGCACAAACGTGCCCTTATACCCCTTCGTCGATTGTGGCATCTTATCTAGAAGAAGTGGGTTTATAGAAAGTGGGTTCGTCAGTTCGTAGCCCGTGGGCCCAAACCTTTGGGCAAAGATGTGGGGTTCGCAGTGAAGACTCTGGGCAAGATCATTCGTTCGGTTCAAGCCTTCGGGCGGGAACTCTCCCGCAAACCGCTTTCCGCTGGTCCTCAAGCTCCTGCCATCGGCGTCGCCCTGGGTGGAGGCTTCGCCCGCGGTATCGCCCATATCGGCGTGCTTAAGGTCCTCGAAGAGGAAGGCATTCCGGTCCGCGCCGTCGCAGGCACAAGCGTTGGCGCCCTTATCGGAGCCTGCTATTGCAGCGGCCTCACGCTGGACGAGATGGAGGACGTTGCCCACAACACCCGCTTCGCCAGCTTCGCCCGCTGGACGCTGTCGCGCTACGGTTTTGCCTCGAACGACCGCATGGTCGCGTTCCTGACCCGCACTCTGAAAGCCAAGACCTTTGAGGAATTGCGCATCCCGCTCGGCGTCATCGCAACCGACTTCAATACTGGACAGGGAGTGCTCTTCAGTTCCGGCCCGATTATCGATCCCGTGCGCGCCAGCTGCGCCTATCCCGGCATGTTCCTGCCCGTGCAGCTCGGTGGGCGCTATCTCGTTGACGGCATGCTCTCGCACCCGGTGCCCTCGCGCCCGCTGCGCGAAATGGGAGTCGACCGGGTGATCGGAGTTCATTTGAAAGGGACTTGGTCCAGCGGCGGCGCGCCGCGCCATCTGTTCGACGTGATCGGTCAATCATTCGCTATTGCCCAGGACGCCATGTCTTTCCTGTGGCGTGATGCCGCCGACGTGGTCCTTGAGCCCGACGTTGCCGGCTTCGCCTATGACGATTTCAAACGCTCCGACGAACTGATCCGCATGGGCGAAATCGCCATGCGCAACGCGCTCCCAACCGTCAGGAAATGGTTCGAGGCTCCGGAGGCAACCTTTCCCGGCGTCGAGCGCCGTCGCGCGCCACGGGTCTCGCCCATGCCGGCAGACTGAGAACACCGTCCTACTCCAGACTCGGTCACTTCCGGGGATCGGATCACGAACAAGAGTGATTCAGATCACACACTGCCGTGCGGGAAATAACCCAGACGTTCCCGAAATGGGCTGCGTGCAAAAGCACAACAATAACCCAAGCTTCCTCTAACCGTCTTTAATTTCATGCACATGTGAGCGTTACCTGGGAGACCTGCCGAGCGCGCAGATTGGTGCGCCGCTTGCCCTTACCTACGGCGTGAGACAGCGCCAAGCAAGGCAACCAGGCCTGACGCCTCACGGGGAGGTTGGCGATGCGAGCTCCTTACGGTCTGAATATTCTGGATAACTGCCTGAATTGCCCCCACCGCGGTGAACACCTTTTCTGCAATCTTGCGATCCCGGCCGGGCAGCGGCTCAACGAAATCAAATCCACTGCCGTCTATCCTAAGGGCGCCATGCTGTTCATTGAAGGCCAGCTGCCGCGGGGCGTTTTCGTGCTTTGCACCGGCCGGGTGAAGCTCTCCACGACTTCCCGCGAAGGCAAGACCATCATCACCAAGATCTCGGAACCCGGAGACCTGCTCGGGCTGAACGCCGTCATCTCCAATTGCCCGTACGAAGTGACCGCCGAAATGATGGAGCCGGGGCAAGCCAACTTTATCCCTCGCGACAGCCTGCTGCAGTTTCTGAAAGAGTTTCCCGACGCCTCCGTGCGCGTGGCGCAGCAGCTCAGCCGCAACTACTTCATCGCCTATGAGGAGGTCCGCACTTTGGGCCTCGCGGCCTCGCCCTCGGAAAAATTCGCTAAGTTGTTGCTGACCTGGTCAACCAAGCCCAGCCAGGCGGACGGGTCCACGCAAGTCAAGCTCACGCTGACGCACGAGGAAATCGGCGAAATCATTGGCACCACGCGCGAAACCGTGAGCCGCCTGTTCTCGGAATTCCGTAAGAAAGATCTGGTTCAAATCAAGGGGGCAACGCTGGTCATCCGCAGTCGCCCGGCGCTGGAAAGAATCGTCCAGTCGTAATCCATTTGAACCAGACTCACTAAAACCAGGGTTGGCGCGCCGCTAAACGACGGCCGCCAACTCTGCCGCCTCCTCCTGAATCCTCTTCCACGCATTTTCCACGTGCCGTGCCTTGGTGTTCGTCTGCCCCACGCAGAATCGCAGCGTCAGCCTGCCGTTCAGTTTCGTGTGCGTCAGGTATAAATCTCCGCAGCGGTTCAGCCGGTCCATGATCGTCTGATTTGCAGCGTCTCCACCCTTGTGCCGGAAGCACACCAGATTCAACGGGGCTGGAGCAGCCAGCTCGAAGCGGTCGTCGTTCCGCACCCAGCCGGCGAACTCCTGAGCCAGCCGCACGTGCTCGCGAATGTGGTGCTGCAGGCCTTCGACGCCATAGTGGCGGATCACGAACCACAGCTTCAGCGACCGGAAGCGCCGCCCCAGCTGAATGTGCCAGTCGCGGTAATCGATCACCGCGCCCGATTCTGTAGCCTGATTGCGCAGGTACTCGGGAAGAATGCTCAGCGTCTGAATCAGCGCCTTGCGATCGGCGACCCAGAAGCAGTTGCAGTCGAAGTTAGTGAACATCCATTTATGCGGATTGAAGTTGTAGCTGTCGGCCAGCTCGACTCCATCCTGCAGGTGGCGGAATTCAGGGCAAAGCATGGCCGTGCCCGACATGGCCGCATCCACATGCAGCCAGAGATTATGTCGCCGGCAGATCTCGGCGATGGCGCGAAGCGGATCCATCGCGTTGGAAGAAGTCGTCCCGACAGTCGCGCACACAAAGCACGGCGTCAAGCCTGCGCACTTGTCCGTTTCGATCTGTTGGGCGAGCGCCTCCGGCTTCATTGCGAACTTCTCGTCCACCTCGATCAACCGCAGATTGTCTAGGCCGATTCCCGCTATCATCGCTGCCTTTTCGAGCGATGAATGCGTCTGCGTTGAAGCGTAGGCCACCAGCCGACCGTCACATCCCTTCTTGTTGCTCGCGTAGTTCGTGACCCGTTCGCGCGCCACCAGCAGCGCGCATAAGGCTGAACTCGAAGCCGTGTCTTGAATCACTCCGCCGCCCGTGCCCGACGACAGAAACTTCTCCGGCAGCCCCAGCATTCCCACCAACCAATCCATCACATGCGTCTCCAGCTCAGTGCATGCGGGGGAAGTCGACCATAACATTCCCTGCACGCCCAGCCCCGAAGAAAGAAGATCGCCAAGAATTCCCGGTCCCGACGCGTTGCAGGGAAAATAGGCGAAGAAATTTGGCGACTGCCAGTGTGTGACTCCGGGCAGAATCAGCCGCTCCACATCTTTCAGCAGCGCCTCGAACGGCTCGCCCTTTGCCGGAGGGTTCTCGGGCAGCGACGCGCGAATCTCTCCCGGCTTCACTTGCGAGAGCACAGAAAACGACTCGACTCTCGACTGATAGTCGGCAATCCAGTCCACGACGGCGTGGCCGTAGCGGCGGAACTCCTCAGGTGTCATGTGGAACGATTTTTCGTCGGTCATTTGTGGTGTCATCCTGAGCAGGCGTTCTTTGCGCAGCAAAGAGCCTGTCCTGAGCGAAGTCGAAGGAATCTGGGCGAGCCGCGCGAATTGTCCGCGTCCTTTGCGGGCAAAGAATCGCGCGCTCGGCTCGCATCTTTGGGGGCTAGCAGCCTAGCTCACTTTTCCAAAGTACACTCGCGTCTTGTACTCAAAGCACGCCCGGTCGCCGACGGCGTTCCGGTCGTAGATGCGCCGCAACTCCGTGAGCATGGGCACATGTTTACCGTGCCCCGGCCCGGGCACATACGACGACGACAGCAGCCGCCCCTCGATGCCGGCATAATCGAACTCCTGGCGCATGGCAAACACGCGCTCCTGATACGGCGCCGGATCATAGAACTGATTCACTTGGTCCGTCGTCCGCTCATGCCGCACTTGTTCATAATCCGTGCCGTAGGTCAAAAGCATTTGCTCATAGTCGCGCAGAAACGGTGTGGAATCGGTCAAGCGCTCATTCCAGAGCAGCACCAGCCATCCGCCCGGCTTCAAGATCCTCGCGAATTCCCGTCGTGCCCGCTTCCGATCAAACCAGTGTGCGGCCTGGGCAGCGGTGACGAAATCCACGCTCGCGTCCGGAAGCGTCGTTTGCTCAGCCGTTCCGGCCACGCTCGTGAACCGTGGAAACGCGGCCAGCAAGCGTTCGCCAGCCTGCCGCATTTCGGCGTTGGGCTCCACGCCGAACACGCGGTTGCCGTTTTCGAGCAACATGCGGGTCCACAGGCCGGTGCCGGACGCAAGATCCGCGACAACATGTTCCAGCCTCAGTCCGCATTCGTTTTTCAGAGCAAGCAAGGCCTCCGGGGGATATCCCGGCCGGTACAAAACGTACTTCTCCACGCGGTCCGAGAAGCGGCTGGTAGCATTCGAAGCGGGCATAACCGTAACCTGGATAACTTTTTTCGACTTGCCAGAAAGCCATTCTAACGGCAGGATAGAGGTGTTGTCCCTCCCCGCCGGCGCCGGTTCATCGAATCGAGTTCATTAGGATTCGTATCAGAGCACGCCTTTAGGCGTGCCGGGCCACGCACAAGCGCATGATCGGCTTGAGCCGCTGCGGCAGAGCGCCGAATCGCGGCTTGCACCAACACAATGCGCGTCGTCATCAAAGTCGGCACCAGTCTCATTGCCCCCGGCGGCAACATCGACGTCAATCTGCTGCGCGGCATCGTCGACCAGTTCGATCTCTCGCGGAACGAATACCTCATCGTCACTTCCGGGGCCATCGCCGCCGGCATGTCCGGGCTCGCGCTGGCGAAGCGGCCCAGCGACGTTCCCCGCATGCAGGCCTGCGCCGCCGTCGGGCAGAGCAAGCTGATGCACACTTACGAGCGGCTGTTCTTCGGCAAGAAAGTGGTCGCGCAGCTTCTGCTTTCGAGCGACGACTTCACCTCGCCCCTCCGCTACAGAAATTTGCAGAACGCGCTGGCCGAATTGCTGACCCTGGGTGTCGTGCCCATCGTCAACGAGAATGACAGCGTGTCGGTGCGGGAGCTCGAAGGTGCGTTCGGCGACAACGACGAGCTCAGTTCACTGCTGGCCACTGCCGTCAAAGCCGACTGGCTTTTGCTGCTGACCAATGTGGATGGCTTTATGATTCCGAACGGCCGCAGGAAGCCGCGTCTGCAGCGCGTGATTCGCAAGCTGACCCCCGCGCTGGAAGCGCAGTGCAACGGCAAGAGCACGCTCGGGCGCGGCGGCATGATCTCGAAGCTGCGTGCCGCAAAACTGGCCAGCGAGGGCGGCGTTCACGTGGCCATCGTCAACGGGCGCCATTCGCAGGCCATCACGCTCGGCTTGCAGGGCAAGATCGGGACGTATTTCCCGCCCCAGAAGGAAAAATAGAAAGAGAAATAACTAAATGGCCGCCCCGCCCACCACCGCCGCGTCGACGCAGGAAAGACTGCTGCGCGCCCGCAGGGCCTCGGCGCGCCTGGCACAGCTTTCAACCGGAGAAAAAAACGCGCTGCTGCTCTCGATCGCCGGCGCGATCGAGAGTAAAGAAAAAGAAATTCTTGCGGCCAATCGCGAAGACGTTGCCAGTTCCCGCCTCGAAGGCGCCATGCGCGACCGACTGCTGTTGACCTCGACGCGTATCCACGAGATGGCTCGCGGCGTGGGCGATGTGGCCGCGCTGCCCGATCCCATCGGCGAAGCCCTTGCCGAGTGGACCCGGCCCAACGGCCTGTGCATCCGCAAAGTCCGCGTGCCCCTAGGGGTGGTGGGCATCATCTACGAGTCGCGCCCTAACGTCACTGTCGATACCGCTGTCCTCGCACTCAAGACCGGCAACGCCATCGTGCTGCGCGGCGGCAAGGAAGCCGCGCATAGCAACCAGAAATTGGTCGAAATCATGACCGCCGTGCCTGGCCTGCCCGAGGGCGCCATCGAGCTGCTCGATTCCGCCACGCGACAGTCAGTGCAGGAACTGATCAAAGCGCGCGGTCTGGTCGACGTGATCATTCCGCGCGGCGGCGCCGGACTCATCACCTTCGTTGCGGAAAATTCTGTTGTTCCTGTAATCGAAACCGGAGCCGGCAATTGCCACATCTATGTCGATGAGTCCGCCGACTTTGACATCGCCGATCGCATCGTCCTCAATGCCAAAACGCAGCGCCCATCGGTGTGCAACGCGGCCGAAAAACTGTTGGTGCACGAGCGAATCGCGGCCGAATACGTCCCGCGCATCGTGAAGAAGCTGCTCGACGCTGGTGTCGAAGTGCGTGGCGACGGAAAAGCGCGCACTCTTGCCGCCGGATTGCCGGTGGGCTCCGCGTCAGAGCAAGATTGGTACGAAGAATATCTGCGCCTATGCATGGCCGTCGCCGTGGTCGCTGACCTGGATGAGGCCATCGCGCACATCAATCAATATTCCACCAAACATTCGGATTCCATCGTGACCCGCAACGAAGCCCACGCCCACAAATTCCTGCGCGGCGTCGATTCTGCCGCGGTTTACTGGAATGCCTCCACTCGCTTTACCGATGGTGCGGAGTTCGGCTTCGGCGCTGAGATGGGCATCAGCACGCAGAAACTCCACTGCCGCGGTCCCTTCGCGCTGGCCGAACTCACTTCGTCGAAGTACGAGATTGTGGGGACAGGGCAGGTGCGTTAGCCTTCGTGGGCACGAGTTTGCGCATGTAGACAAAATCCGCCAGGTAGCGGTCGTGATTTATGCTCACATCACTATTGCCGCTACCGCGCTTCGCTGGTGTGATCCTCAGGGATTTAACCTTATGTTTCAGGGCGGCTTTCCGGTGTGCTCCTGTGCTACTTTACTAGCTTTGACGCAAACAATCGATGAAACTTCTCTCAGCTGCAGTTTTATCCTGCTGTGTTCTTCTTGCATCAGCCCCGGCTACTTCCGGGAACCCCTCTTCACCCGCGCCGTCTGCCATCTTCGGCTTTCGCGACGCATCTGGGGAAGCCGCCATCGAGTCGCGCTTCATCGCCGTGCCTGATCCCAAGCTCGCCGAGGAACACCTGCGCACGCTGACCAAGGCCCCGCACATGGCGGGAACCGCCGAAGACATGGCCACCGCCGACTATGTTGCCCGGAAATTCCGCGAAGCCGGCCTAGATACCGAAATCTTCGAATACAAAGTCTGGATTAACTATCCCGCAGAAATCAGCGTGGACATGACCGCGCCCGCCGGTGTCGAGATGCACGGGCCCACGCGGGAGCACGTTGACAACGATCCCTTCCAGGATGATCCACGCGTGGTCGTGCCCTTTAACAGCATGTCGCCATCGGGGGACGCAGAGGCCGACATCGTCTACGCCAACTACGGCACGCCCGAGGATTTCGAAAGACTCGATAAACTGAAAGTTGACGTGCGAGGCAAGATCGTGCTCGTGCGTTACGGGCACAATTTTCGCGGTGTCAAGGTCTTCGTGGCGCAGGAGCACGGCGCCGCCGGCGTCATCATTTACTCCGATCCCGCCGATGACGGTTGGCCCCGCGGCGACAAATATCCCGATGGCCCTTGGCGTCCTGACACTGGCGTACAGCGCGGGTCGGTCGGTTACATGTTCGAATTCGCGGGCGATCCCACCACGCCCGGCACGGCCTCGGTCCCGTCGCTCCCCGATTCCGAACGCATTCCGCCGCAGCAATCGGCGCAAATGCCGACCATCCCCGTCACTCCGCTCTCCTACCATGACGTTTGGCCTATCCTGCAGCATCTGGAAGGACCCGACTCGCCGCGCGAGTGGCAGGGCGCGCTGCCGTTCACCTATCACGTTGGTCCCGGGCCTGCGCGGGTGAAGATGCATCTCAAGCAGGACTATCAGTTCCGCACACTATGGGACGTCGTCGGCCGCGTACGAGGTAGCCAACTCCCCGACCAGTGGGTGGTCGCCGGCAATCACCGTGACGCTTGGGTCTATGGCGCAGTCGATCCCAACAGTGGCACTGCGGCCATGCTCGAAGCGGTGCACGGTGTCGGCGAGTTGCTGAAGTCCGGCTGGAGGCCGCAACGGACCGTCGTCTTCTGCAGCTGGGACGGTGAAGAAGAAGGCCTGATGGGCTCGACCGAATGGGTCGAGCAGCATCAGGCGGAACTCGCGCGATCGCCCGCATATTTCAACATGGACGTCGCCGTCGCCGGGCCGAAATTTGGCGCATCGGCCGTCCCCAGCCTCAAACAATTCGTGCGCGACGTGACCAAGTCCGTTCCCAGCCCCAAGGGCGGGACGGTATACGAGGCCTGGCAGAAATCGACGCAGGATGAATCTCCCGAAGGCGGAGACGGTCGTCGCTTGCCTGCGGCATCGGCTAACGGCGACGTTCCTGTCGGCGATCTGGGCAGCGGCTCCGACTACACCGCTTTTCTGCAGCACCTGGGCGTGCCTGCAAGCGACGTCAGTTCCACCGGCCCCTATGGCGTCTACCACTCCGTGTTCGACAACTTTGCCTGGTTCAAGAAGTACGGCGATCCTGATTTCCTTTATGAGCAGGAGATGGCGCGCGTCTTTGGCCTGGAAGTCTTGCGCATGGCCGATGCCGACGTTCTGCCCTACGACTACGAAACGTACGGGAAGGAGGTTGCCACCTATCTCGACGCCGCCCGCACGCGAGCCGACGATAAGTTTGGCCATGGTGCGGTCGACTTTCGTGCCGTCGATGCAGCGGCGCGACGTTTTCAATCCGCCGGAGCGAAGATTCTGGCCAAGCAGAGAAAGCCTCCGAGTGACCCTGCTCGCCTGAACCAGGCTCTGCTCGCGGCCGAACGCGGGTTGCTCGACCCTCACGGATTGCCCCATCGTCCCTGGTATCGGCACACCGTGTATGCTCCCGGCGAATATACGGGCTACGCGGCCGTGGTGATTCCGGGCGTGAATGAGGCCCTCGACAAGGGTGACAGCGATCGCGTTCGCCAGCAGTTGGCGGTCCTGGCCGCGGCGCTCGATCGCGCCGCGAAAACGTTGGAGGAATATCGCTAGCAAAATGACCTCCGCTCACGCCCTCGGTCACTTCCTGCGCACGCTACCGGCCTCAGCGCTGGCGACCTTCCTCGCCCTGTTCCCCATCGTCGATCCCTTTGGCGGCATTCCGATCTTCTTCTCCATGACCTCCGGTTGGACGCCACAAGACCGCCGCCGCACCGCCTACAAAACCGGCCTGTGGGTCTTCGTCATTCTGGTCGCATTTCTCTTTTTCGGGCGATTTGTGCTTTATTTCTTCGGCATCTCGCTGCCCGTCCTCAAGATCGCCGGCGGGTTGATCGTTGCCAACACGGCCTGGGGCATGGTTACGTCCACTGCCCGCATCACGCCTGCCGAGAGTCACGAAGCCGAAAGCAAAGACGACATTTCGCTAACTCCCCTGGCCATGCCGCTCATGTCTGGCCCTGGCGCCATCGGTGTAGTGATGGCGCTCGCTGCCCACGTGGACAATTGGTCGGCCTACATCGGCATGGTCATCGGCATTGCCGCCATCGCGCTCAGTGTCGCCCTGTTCTTCTGCATGGGAGGTCCTCTCGTGCGGCGGCTGGGGCCGGGCGCGGTCGGCGCCATTAATAAAATATTCGGCTTCCTGATTCTGGCTATTGCCGTCCAACTGGTGTGGAATGGCATCGCCGATTTCAAGAGCTGATCTCAAGAACGGGTCTGAAGATCTGATCTGACGATCTCTGACGTGCCGGGTGCCCCGTTTCTCGCGCAGTTTCCCGGAACCGCGCTGCCATTCCCCGCGTATCACAAAACAGGCGCTATCGCGCCCGCGAGGTGTTCCATGCTTGGAAGGTCTCTTGTCCCCTTGCATCCCCTGCACAAAGCAGTTCTGCTGTGTCTTGTTCTGGCTCCTTTCTGCGCCGCCCGAGCCTCGAGTCATGACTGGGATTACCAGGAGTCGCATTCCGATTCGCGCGACTTCGCGCCGGGAGGAACGCTGCACGTGCGTCTGAGCGTCGGGGATCTGAACATCAGGCGCGGCGATTCCAACAAGATCGCGCTGCATTACACGGTCAAGTCGCGCCACGAGCGCAATGTGAAAGAAGCGCACGTGGATTTCGATGTTCACGGCAACGATGCCAGCATCGAGTTTCATGCAACATCGCACAGCAATACCTCGTTCGACGTGGAGCTCGAAATTCCCGCCAACACCAACCTCGATGTGCATGCCAAGGTTGGCGACCTGACGGTCGAAGACATCGAGGGCGACAAGGACCTGGAACTTGGCGTCGGCGACGTCCGTGTCGTGCGGGGAAACGCTGACTATCGGCTGGTTCAGGCCAGCAGCGGCATCGGCGATGTGAGCGGCGACGTCCGCGGCAATGAGCGCGGCGAGGTCAGCGGCTGGCTCGGCAAGACCCTGAAGTACCACGGCGACGGCAAGTACGAGCTGCGCGCCCACGTCGGCGTGGGCGACATCACACTCGAGCGCAAATAGCAAACACGGACAAGCAGGGCTAGTGGACTGTCGCAAAGACGGCGGTAGCGCGAGCAATGTAGGGGCGGACGCAGCTTGCCCTGAGCGAAGCCGAAGGGTCCGCCCCGCCGAGCGCAGCGAGGCGTGAATGCGCTAATGCGCTAATGCGGATGCTTTTCCATGTACCGCCCAACCAGCGCGGCGCACGATTCCACAAAAGCCTGCTCGGCAGCGTTGAATGTATCCACGAAATAGCTCTCGATGCAGATCTCCGCCACCACTCGATTCTTCGCGAAAATCGGCGTCACCATGTTCGATTTCACCATATCTGAGCCAAGGTAGCGCGGATCGGCGGCGACGTTGTTGACCACCACTGACCTTCCAGTCGTGGCCGCGGCGCCACACAATCCCTTGTCCAGCGGAATTCGCGGCGTCGGCTGGAAACTGCCGGCGTACGGTCCCACCACCAGCGCCTGAAAATCGGGAGCTTCCATCAGATAAAAGCCGACCCAGTTGTAGCGCCCCATCTCTTCATGCAGCCGGTCGGAGATGTGCTGCATCAGCGACTCGGCCCGATGGGCCGTGCGGGCAACGGTCTCAAAGTCCTGCAACAGGGTGTCGTGTTTCGACATGGCGGTACTCTCATTTTAAGCTAAGCCAATCGGCATGCAGATTCTCTATTCCCTGCACCGCTTCGCCGATGTCAGTGATGATACAAAGTGATGATACAAAGGGTGGGCCAGTCCCCATTACTGGAAAACGACGAGGCGGAAGAGATGCGAAAGACACTGACTAGTTGGTTGTTGTTTCTGCTGATCCAGTTCTTAGTTAGCGCGTCAGCGCTGTCTGTGGATGCACAGCAATCCGACGGCCAGATTCTGAACTCGAAGCCTTGGCCGCCTTTGCCTAATTTCGAATCCCTGGATGATTTCGGTCGCGGCTATGTTCCGCGGGAGGTCTACGAAGCGGCCCGCACGCAAAAAGAGTTCGATGTTCTCGAAATCACCTACGCCAGCGACGGGCTCCCCGTACGTGGAATGTTAATCAAGCCGAAAACGCCGGCCACGCAAAAATGGCCGGCGATCATATTCAACCGTGGGGGCAATGGCGAACTCGGGCGCATCACGGATAATGGCCTGCCTTGTGGCAGCGAAAACACGTCGTGCCTGGACCTCGTTGATCTTTATCTGTTCGCTAAAGCAGGTTTCGTGGTCATCGCCTCCGACTACCGCTACCAGGGTGCGACCGCTAAACGCGACGAGTGGGGCGGAGTCGAAGTCGACGATGTTCTCAATCTCGTGCCGGCATTGAAGTCGCTCGACTTCGTCGACCCCCAGCGGCTGTACATGCTCGGTCTGTCGCGAGGTGGCACCATGACTTATCTTGCGATCAAACGAGGCATTCCCGTCAAGGCCGCCGCCGTGATCGGCGGAGTTTCAGACGTGAAGGCGTGGGTGGATGCGAGGCCCGAGATGGGTGTGGTCACCGGGAATAAATACACCGACGGCTTTGCCAACATTTGGCCGGATTATGAGCACCGCGCCGACGAACACTATCGAGCGCGATCGGCCATCTATTGGGCCGACCAAATAAACGTGCCTGTTCTCATCCTGCATAGCAGGACCGACAGAATGGTCCCGGTAATCCAAGCTCTGCGAATGGCAGAAGCGCTTCAGGAAAAAGGGAAAGCGTATGCCCTTCACATTTACGATCGCGACGGCCATGCCTTGCCGCACAATCGCGACGACCGCGATCGCATGATCATCGAGTGGTTCAACCGGGCTAGCCAGGGCGGCCAATAGTTAAGGGTTTATTCGGTGGCGAAGGAGCAGTTCTTACCCACGTATTTCCCACCCTGGCGCAAAGAACGCGAAAGGCCGGGCCACCCGGCCAACCCGCCGCCATGCCCAGTTCCATTTTGGAAAACGAGCGGTCCTCGGTAACGCCCGCCGCATTGACAACGACCCGCCGCGTTGCTGACCATCCTTGAGCATGGCTAGTGCACAAGCCGAGTCGTTGATTCCCGTCGAACGAGTGGCCAGCCGGATTTATCTGGTCCGGGGCAGGAAAGTTATGTTCGATTTTGATCTGGCTGAAATGTACGGTGTGGGAACGAAGGCGATCAATCAGGCGGTGAGTCGAAATCAGGAGCGGTTTCCCCCTGATTTCATGTTCCGCCTGAAGGCGGATGAAGCCAGGGCCGTCAACCGGTCACAGATTGTGACCGGTTCCCAGAAACATCGTGATCCTCGATTTCCACCCCAGGTTTTCACGCAAGAAGGAGTGGCGATGCTCTCGAGCGTATTGCGCAGCAGGCGCGCGGTTGAAGTCAATATCAGCATTATGAGAGCTTTTGTGCGGCT
>CAYOUY010000213.1:0-6150 GCA_964407245.1 uncultured Acidobacteriaceae bacterium | reverse complement strand
CATGGCGGAATTCGATTCCGCCCAGGCTCTGGTCGACGCCGCGCGCAAGACGCACGAAGCCGGCTACAAGAAAATCGACGCCTACAGCCCCTTCCCCATCGAAGGCCTCGCGGAGGAAATCGGATTTCATCACGACGAAGTCCCTCTGGTCGTCCTGATCGGCGGCCTGATCGGCGGCATCTCGGGCTACCTGATGCAGTACTGGATGTCCGCCGTCGACTATCCGTTGAACATCGGCGGCAAACCGTATCACTCGTGGCCGGCGTTTATCGTAATCACCTTCGAAATGACGATTCTCTTCGCCGGCATCTCCGCCGTCTTCGGCATGCTCGCGCTCAATGGCCTGCCCATGCCCTATCACCCGGTATTCAATGTGCCGCGATTTTCTTCGGCGTCGAAAGATCGTTTCTTCCTGATCGTGTTCTCCTCCGACAAGAAGTACGATCCCACGGAAACGCGCAGGTTCATGGAGGCGCTGAACCCGCGCTCGGTCTCGGAGGTGCCCAGCTAGATGCCGCACGTCCGCCAAAATTCATGTAGGGACAGCCGCCCCCGGCTGTCCGGGTTCGGCAAGGTCAATGTAGGGGCGGACGCATTCGTCCGCCCGGTCGAGCGAAACTCGACCGGCTTTTCGGCAGAGCGGCACGACAAAGGGCGCCCCACTCTTGCGTGCTTTTTGCGCAAGGGTGGGAATCTGTGCAGCCTGCACCATGGGATTTTCACGGCGGTGGCGATGATCACGATCACCCTGACATCCTCCTGCCGCATCGACATGCATGTGCAACCGCGCGAGAATCCACTGGCGCGCAGCGACTTTTACACCGACCAGCGCTCCGCGCGACCCCTGGTCGAAGGCACGGTCGCCCGCGGCGACCTGCGCGCCGACACATATTTCTACACCGGCAAGATCGGCAACAATCCCGGGGAAGTGATGCCATTCCCTGTTACCAAGGCGGTTCTCGAGCGCGGTCGCGAGCGCTTCAATATTTTCTGTGCGCCCTGCCACTCGCGCCTGGGCGACGGCAACGGATTCGTGCCTTCCCGCGGCTTCTCGCGCAAACCGCCCTCGTACCACATTCCGCGGCTGCAGAAAGCGCCCCTCGGATATTTCTTCGACGTGATCACCAATGGCTTCGGCATCATGCCCGACTACGCTTCGCAGATTCCTCCACAGGACCGCTGGGACATCGTTGCCTATGTGCGCGCCCTGCAACTGAGCCAGAACGCGACCATGGCCGACGTGCCTGCGGGACAGCAGATTCCCTCGCAGTCGCCGAAATTCGCCGAGCCGGGCACGGGAGCAACCCTGCCAATCCTGGCGCCGGAAAAGAAATCCGCTGAGAACCCCGCCTCTCAAAAGCCCGCTTCTCAAAGAGAAGAAACGAAATGATCGGCCAAATATGACGACGCCCGCCAAACTCGACCTCGCAGCCCCGCCGGTGGTGAAGATTCTCGCCCAGCGGCTGCTGATTGCCGGCGTCGTCTTCGCGATCGCCGCACTCGCGCTCGCCTTCGCGCGCCCCGACGAGTTCTATCGTGCGTACCTGCTCGGCTTCATGGACTGGCTCGGCGTCGCCCTCGGCTCCATGGCCATCATCATGATCAGGCATTTGACCGGTGGCGGTTGGGGCGTTGTGATCCGGCGCGTGCAAGGCGCGGCCATGCGCACGCTGCCGTTCCTCTCCGTGCTCTTCATCCCGCTGCTCATTGCGGTCTGGCAGGGAAGAATGTATCCGTGGACCATGCCGCTGGGCGCCATCACCGATGCGCACATCCGCGAGCATCTCGACAAGAACCGTTTCATTCTCGAGAGTTACCTGACGCCGCGCGGCTTCTTGTTTCGCGCCGTCTTCTACTTCGCCATCTGGAACCTGCTCTCGTTCCTGCTCTCGAAGTGGTCGAAAGAAGGCGATTCACCTTCCGCGCGCGACAACACGCAGCGCTTCAAAGCGGTCAGCGGACCGGGGCTTATCCTCTACGGATTCACGATTTCTTTTGCCGCGATCGACTGGGTCATGTCACTCGATCCCAGCTGGATCTCGACCATCTTCGGCCTGATGATCCTGATTGGCGAAGTTCTGGCGGCCATGTGCTTCGCCGTGTTCGTCGAGCGGATCCTGGCGGATTACAAACCCATGTCGGACCTGCTCAAGCCCGACTTCGTCCATGACCACGGCAAGTGGATGCTGACTTTCATCATGGTCTGGGCATATTTCAACTTTTCGCAGTGGCTCATCATCTGGGCGGGAAATCTACCGACGGAAATCACGTACTACATGCGGCGCCTGCACGGCGGGTGGGGTTACGTTGGGTTATTCATCGTGATCTTCCATTTCGCCGTCCCCTTCGCGATTCTCTTGTCGCGACCCTTCAAGCGCGACATTCGCAAACTGTTCTGGCTGGCGGTGTGGCTGCTGTGCATGCGCTTTGTCGACCTGTTCTGGATCATTGAGCCGAATTTCTCCGAGACGTTCCGCGTGACACTGGCCGACATTGTTGTGCCGCTGGCAATCGGCTGCCTGTGGATAGCGTTGTTCTTCCGCAATCTGGCGTCGCTGCCGTTGCTGCCGGTGTACGACGCGCAGGCGGTGGAAGTTCTGGAGCCGGCTCCGCATCACGGAGGGACATAAGGCGAGTCGAAGCAAGTGCCGCCGCGAAACGGCGAGATGTGAAAGCCCGGCACGGTAGTGCCGGGAAAGGTGATCGAAAGTAACAGTCCCGTAGGGACAGCACTGATATCAAGCATGACGAACCAAACCAATTCGAACGGCCACGGCGGCTTCGAGCCCCGCGATATCGGCGCCAGCGGCGTGCTCTATTTCCTGCTGGGCCTCGCGGTCTTCGGCCTGATCGCGCACTTTCTCATGACCGGCCTTTACTCCTATCTCGAGAAGCGCACCAACGCCGAACAGGCTCCAGTCAGCCCCCTGGTCTCGAACGCCCCGGTCGACACGCGGCATCTGTCGGTCGACTACAGGGATTACCTAAAGCAGAACTTTCCCAGCCCGCAGCTGGAGATAGACGAACGCACCCAACTCAACAAGATCCGGCTCAACGAAGAAGAAACTCTGAGCACTTACGACTACGTGGACCAGAAGGCCGGCATCGTCCGCATTCCGATCGAGCACGCGATGAATTTGATTGCCCAGCGCGGCCTGGGTGTGGGTGGCCAGAGCAGAACACAAGTTGCTTCGACCGCGCCAGGCACGAAAACGAAGGGAACAAAAAAGAAGTGAGCAGCGCTAGTCACAACTCGCCTTGCTTGGGGCCATTCGACTCGCTGCGCTCGGGGGCGGACGAATGCGTCCGCCCCTACACATGCCGTGCGGCGATGGTCCTGTTGATGATCACGATCGCATGCGGCCAAGCGATGTCCCAGGGCATGACGCAAGGCATCATGTCGCCCCCGGCAGGCGTGCGCCCGCCGAGCCTGGAGAACGTCGGCATTGAGCAGCATCTCGACGCCCAGGTGCCTGCGGATCTCGCCTTCGTCGACGACGCCGGCCGCAGCGTGAAACTCGGTGACTATTTCGGCAAGAAGCCGATCATTCTCAACCTGGTCTATTACCACTGCACCATGTTGTGCGGCGAGGCACTCGCCGGACTCACCGGCTCGATGAAAATGGTGAAGTTTGACGTAGGCAAGGAATTCGAAGTCGTCACCGTGAGCTTCAATCCTCAGGAGACCACTGCCGACGCGGCCGCCAAGAAAAAGGATTTCGTGGAGCGCTACGGACGCTCCGGCGCCGCTTCCGGCTGGCATTTCCTGACCGGCCCCGCCGACTCCATCAATGCGCTTACCAAGGCAGTCGGGTTTCAGTATCAGTACGATGCGAAGACGAATCAATACGCGCACGTCACCGCGATCATGGTGCTGACGCCGGAAGGCCGCATCTCGCGCTACTTCTACGGCGTGGATTTCCCGCCGAAAGATTTGCGCATGGGCTTGGTCGAGGCCTCGCAGGGCAAGATCGGCAACCTGACTGATCAAGTGCTTTTGTATTGCTATCACTACGATCCCGCGACTGGAAAATACGGCGCAGTGGTGAACAACATTTTGCGGCTGGGAGCCGCGGCGACAGTCGTGTTTCTCGCCGCGTTGTTGCTTATTTTGTTCCGGCTGGAGAAAGCAGCGCCGCGTCCGAAGGACTGCAGTCACGTGAAAAGCTGAGCACTTTTTGATTGTCATCCTGAGGCACGCGGCTTTTGCGTGGCGAAGGACCTGGGCGAGCCGCGCGGTGCGTCGCGCACTTTGCGACGCAATAGGCGCGCGTTTGGCTCGCTTCGATATTGGCCAAACAGAACTGAACCAAGGAGTCACAGCCAAGCGGTTTTGAATTAACTATGTTCGATAATTTTCCATTGTGGCCGCAGCGGGCCTCCACATCGGCGGGCGGCGTCGATGCACTCTACATCTTTCTGGTGATCGTCTCGGCGATGATGATCGCCCTCATCTTCACCGCCCTCATTTATTTCGCCGCGCGCTATCGCAAGCGGCGCGGGGTTCGGGCCGAGCAGATCGAAGGTTCCACGCCGCTGGAGCTGACGTGGTCCATCATTCCGCTCTGCGTCTTCATGGTCATCTTCCTTTGGGGTGCCGTGGTCTACTTCAAGGGCCGCACGCCTCCGCGCGATGCAACCGAAGTCTACGTGGTCGCCAAGCAGTGGATGTGGAAGCTCGAACACGCAGAAGGCCAGCGCGAGATCAACGAGTTGCACGTGCCCGTTGGCCGCGACGTGAAGCTGATCATGACTTCGCAGGACGTCATCCACAGCTTTTACGTACCCGTGTTTCGCATGAAACAGGACGTGCTCCCCGGCCGCTACACCATGGCCTGGTTCCGCGCCACCAAGCCCGGCACGTATCACCTGTTCTGCGCCGAATATTGCGGCACGCAGCACTCGGGCATGATCGGCTCCATCGTGGTGATGGAACCGGCGCAGTACGAAGCCTGGATGAGCGGCACACCGAGCGGCCCGCTCTCCGTCGCGGGTGAAAAGATGTTCGCCGAACTCGGCTGCTCCACGTGCCATCGCATGGATAACACCGGACGCGGCCCCAACCTGCAGGGAGTCTTCGGCAAGCCAGTCACTCTCGCCGACGGCCGCACCGTGATGGCCGACGAAAATTATGTCCGCGACTGCATCCTCGATCCGGGAGCGAAGCGCGTGAAAGGGTTCCAGCCCATCATGCCCACGTTCCAGGGACTGGTGAGCGAAGACCAGGTGAACGCGCTGGTCGCGTATGTGAAGTCGCTGGCAAAAGTTCAACCGGGGACGAAGACGGCCGCGGCCGCGCCGCAAACGTCCCCGGCTGAGATTGCAAACGCCAGTCACAAGGCCGGCGCCAAGACGAGTTCAAAGGGAAGTCAGGTGGAATAAGCTATGGCTATTGCAACTGCTCAACCAGTTGAGCGCGAAAACTACCTCAATAAGCACTACGGCGTGGGCTCGTGGCTGCTCACCACCGACCACAAGCGCATCGCGCTGCTCTACCTGATCTCGCTCACGTTCTTTTTCTTCATCGGCGGATTCTTTGCGCTCCTCATCCGCCTCGAACTGCTGACGCCCGCCGGCGATCTCGTCCAGGCCGACACCTACAACAAGCTCTTCACCCAGCACGGCATGGTGATGATTTTCTTCTTCCTGATCCCCTCGATTCCCGCCACGCTGGGCAATTTCCTTGTGCCGATGCAGATCGGCGCCAAAGATCTCGCCTTCCCCCGCATCAACCTGCTCAGCTGGTATCTCTACATCATCGGCGGCATCCTGATGCTGCACTGCATGCTGACCGGTGGCGTCGACACCGGCTGGACGTTCTACGTGCCCTTCAGCACCGCCTACACCAACACGAAAATCATCGAAGCCGGCCTGGCCGCCTTCGTCGCCGGATTCTCCTCGATTCTGACCGGGCTGAACTTCATCGTCACCATTCACCGCATGTGCGCGCCGGGCATGACCTGGTCGCGGCTGCCATTGTTCATCTGGGCGCATTACGCCACCAGCATCATTCAGATTCTGGGAACGCCGGTCATCGCTATCACGATCGTGCTCGTCGCCGTGGAGCGCTTCCTGCATCTCGGCATCTTCGATCCCAAGCTCGGCGGCGACCCGCTCCTGTTCCAGCATCTGTTCTGGTTCTATTCCCAT
>CAYOUY010000212.1:0-1672 GCA_964407245.1 uncultured Acidobacteriaceae bacterium | reverse complement strand
GAAGTCGGTAAGCCACGTTAGCTTGGTTGTGTCAGCGACTGCGCTGACGGTCGAGAAGTTGACAATCGACTTTCGCAATCTGTACAGTTCGTATCGGCGAACTGGAGAGTTATGGGAAACAGCCTCGTCGTAACGGCACTTCACGCGCGGGCAAACTTCGGCAAGCTGCTTCGCCGGGTCGAGGATGAGGGCCGGTCTCTCGTCATTGAAAAACGCGGCAGGCCAAGGGCCGTCTTGCTCAGTATCCGGGACTATGTGCGGCTGGCAGTTCCTGAACCCGAAATCCTGCAGATCATCGGGAGAGAGTCGAAACTCAAGGGGACCCACAGACTGAGCTCGAGCAAGATTGGCCAGATCATCAAGGCTGCCCGCCGCTCCAAAAGCCGATGATTCCGCTTCGTCTCGTGCTGGACACGAACGTAGTGGTCTCTGCGGCAATCAAACCGGAAGGGCTCGAGCGGACGGTGCTCCTACTGGCGATCAGCAAGCCGGCCCATTGGTACGTTACCGATGCCATTGTGGCCGAATACTCTGCGGTGCTGGCGCGCCCGGAGCTCAAGATTCGAAAGGGTCCCCGCCGGCAGTTGCTCCAGTGGATCAGGAAACATTCTCGCGTGGTAATAGCCTCACGCTTGCCCCAAATTACGAGCGATCCTGCCGACAACATGTTCATCGAGTGCGCCGACGCGGCACGTGCCGACCTCCTGATTACGGGCAATCAACGCCACTTCCCGAAATTCTGGAAACGCACAAAAATCATAAGCTCAAGGGACTTTCTCGACCTTATTGCTCCTCATCTTCTCGGATGAACGGCAAGCAATTCAGGCCGAAAATCCCGGATAACCATTTCCATTCTCCCGAGTCCAACCCTCTGGCGGCTGGGGCGTAATGGCAATCCCTGAACTTTCCGGCCGTCGGCTGCGTAGAATTGGAGTATGGTCATGCGCACGTTGCTGGACATCTTCGCCCAGACCCTGCGCACCTTATGGGCGCACAAGCTGCGCTCGTTCCTCACCATGTTCGGGATTGCCTGGGGCGTGGGGTCGCTGCTGCTGCTGATCGGCGTGGGCGAAGGCTTCCGCACCGGCAACCGCAAGTCGCTTGAAACCTTCGGCAAGAACATCATTTTCTTTTTCGGCGGGCGCGCCCCGGCGGTCGAGGGCAGCTTCAACTCCATGCAGTGGTTTAACCTTACCTACGACGACTATTTGGACATCAAGCGCGAGGCCAAGCTGGCGCTGAACATCTCGCCGCTGATCGCGCGGAATGACATCCGCGCGGTCAGCGAATACACCAGCACCAACGGCCAGGTTTCCGGCGTGCCGCCCATCTACAACCAGGTGCGGACCATCCCCTTGGCGGTGGGCCGGTGGTTCAACGATGAGGACAACGCCGAGCGCCGCCGCGTCTGCGTGCTGGGCCGAGAGATGACCAAGAACATGTTTCCCGGGCGCCCGGCGGTGGGCAACTCGATCATGCTCAATGGCGTGCACTTCGAGGTGATCGGCGTGCTCGACATGATCGGCCGCGAAGAGCAGAACGCCACCAACATCCGCATTTTCGTGCCTTTTAACACCATGCGCGAGCTCTTCCCGCTGATGGGCGAGAACTCGAAGGACGGCAACGCCATCTCCTTCATCAACTATCAGCCGCGCAGCTTCGACGAAAACGT
>CAYOUY010000211.1:0-16103 GCA_964407245.1 uncultured Acidobacteriaceae bacterium | reverse complement strand
ACGGCAGTTTTCCCCAACCGCCAGATCGCGATCGCGATGACTGCGATCACCGCCGGCTTGATTCCATACAACACTGACGCAGCCTGAGGGAACGCACCGAACTGGACGTATGCCCACGCGAATGCTCCCGTGATCAGTGCGGCTGGCAGAATAAAGCTCGCTCCGGCAACGCACAGCCCCGCCCAACCCGCACGCACGAAGCCCACATTAATGGCCATTTCGGTGGATGTGGGGCCAGGAATCAGGTTGGCCGCGCCCAGCATGTCGAGAAATTGCTGCCGCGTCAGCCACTGCCGCTTGCGAACGACTTCACTTTCAATCAGCGCGATGTGCGCCGCCGGTCCGCCAAAGCTGATGGCGCCGAGCTTGAGGAAAAGTCCCGCCAGTTCGCGTAGCCGGCTGGGCATGAGAGCTCGCGCCATAGGGGTTACGCAACCGAGAGGAACGACACCGTTTGTTTTATCAGCTCTGCCGTCGGTGTGTGCGGGTCGCCCGGCGCGTCGTATTCGATCGAGCAGTACCCCCTGTAGTTGTTCTTTTTCAGGATTCGAAATGTCCGCGCCAGGTCGACATGCACGGCCTTGCCCTGTTCGTTCACTTCGCCATCCTTCACGTGGCAAATGCCGTAAGCATGCGCAAACATCGCATCCACGGCACGATAGGCAAAGTCCTCGTCGTGCGCCGCGAGCGAGTTGCCGAAATCCGGCAGCCCGCGCAGCCATGGGCTGTTCACTTTTTCGATCACCTGCACAATGAAGAAGGGATCTTCGCTGACCGGATCGTCATTTTCGAGATGCACCACTACATTTTTCTGCTGCGCGTATTCCACTACGCGCAAGAGTGTATCGGCCGCGCGCTCCACGTCCGGCTTCGAGTCCTTTGCCCGCTCAATATGTGTGCGAATGCTCGGCGAGCCAATGGCTGCTCCCACATCCACCCAGTGTTTGGCCGCCATTACGGCGCGCTCACGCTCGAGCGCGTTTATTGCATACTGACTGAATTCTTCGTCCACCGCGATGTTCACGACGGCGGAGTGCGTTTTCTCCACCGCTGTCCGTAACTCCTCGAGATAGGCGGGATCGGTCGCAGGAAAAACCCGGCTCCACGGCTCGATGTTGTGGATGTTGAACACCTGCGCCACGTGTGCCGCGAAATCTTTGAATTCAATCTGTCGCGCAGCCGGAACTGGACTCGGAGTCCCGCCGTCCCACCCCTTCCATCCCACGATGTATTCGCGAAAAGGATACGCTGCCACGGCAACCCGCTCGCGGGGTTCAGTTGGAAAATGAACCGACGGCTGCGCACTGTCTGCGTGGAGGAATTCAGGCAGCAAACAGGTGCCAGCAACCATTCCCGCGCCTTGGCTGAGAAATTGTCTGCGGGTGGTCGCAGTCATGCGCGACAGTGTAACAGAGGGAATCCCAACAGTAATTGATGTCGGGCCTGGGGGTAGTGGGCTACTTTGATAAGTAGCCCACTACCGGGCCTGGGATCAATGCCGCTTTTGCGGCTGCTTATGATGCGAATCCCACTTATGCGCAACCGCAAACATGACGTACATCGCAACGGAAGCCACCAAGGGAACGATGCGGAGAAACCAGCGCCAGAATTTCGGCGGACACCAAGGCATCGTGCAAAACGACGTTGGCAAACCCCAATGTGCGCACAGCCCTCAGCGTGAGCAGATCCGGATCCTGGTCCCGCTCCCACCAGGTAGACCTTTCCCTGTTTTTGTGTGACTGGATTCCTGAACAAGAACACTCCCCGATTGGTGCTGGCCGGAGACCCATAAGTGCCCCTGCACCAGGTAATCGCACTTGAACCCCGTCAATTCATACAGATGTGGTCCGCATGGAAATTGGGAAATTGAAATTAATTGACTATCTGCATCAGCTTCACACGTCGAGGCCGCGTGTTTAAGTATCTGAATCGTTGATTGCGCCTCGTCCAGGCAGCGTCATGCGGCAGGCGCGAGCAGGCTGGTACCCCATGCGCTCAAGCATATCGCCGGCTTGTTGCTCGATCATCTGCACTTCAGCGTCGGAGAGGTTTTCCCGCCAGCCGCCCACTGAGCCCGCGCGAATATAGCGGTGCCCCTCGCGGGTTACCAGTTGGGGGGACTGCTTTTCCTTATCGCGCATTTTCGCAACGGTGTTGTTGGCAACAGCCCGGCGAACCTGCTCAGCGTCAGCCTTGCCCCCAAGAAACGCCAGTGCCTTCGAGAGCACGGACTCCGTTTCCGCCTTCAATTCCTCGAACCGGATAACCAGCAGGTTCCCGGTCGCCGCCAACCGAGAGTCAAGCCACGAGCGAACGTGGTCGGCCCAGCGGCCGTATCCGTTTGACTTGCCTTGCACAAATAGCGGAAAGAATTCCTGGAAGGTACAGTCGATGCGCCGGGACTGCTGATAAAAAGCATATTCCGACACGACCACGTCCCTCGGGTCCCGGACCAAGTAAACCGCTTTGCGATATTCCATACGATAGGGCTCGTGGGTCTTGAGCAGGCGTCCGCCACCCGGCAATAGGGCGGCGCTGTGCCTTTGACGCCCCACGTCGGGAATGTGCCGGTTCACCAGATCGAAGGTGGCCACGTTGTGAGCCAGGAGCTCATAGAGCAGAAATCGCAGCCACACACTGCCGCTTCTGGCATATGCGGCGACAAAAGCATCGTGCGCCGTCAGATTCCGGTGTCGGTACCAGACTATGGGCACACGGATTAATGTCTTGGAAATTCTGCGGCGCGTCTGACGGTAGGCAATGCGCAGTGCACTCGACATAGGTCTCCCATTCTTGTCTCGGAGCACTCAGGACAGCATCGCGATCGGAAGCGCCGCGACATCCTGCAGCTGACCGGGCGTGGTCAGGCTTCGCCCTGATTCTGCGTTCATCTTCCAGGAACCGTGCACCTTCTCGACCGCCACTACCGCGCCCGTGTGGGGGCCCCCCTTCACGGGCACCTTGTTTTTGTCCCCGCCCAAAATGACAGTCGCACTAGCCAACAGATTCCTCACGTGAGTGACCGCCACCACGCAATTCGAGGATCGCTCTGCCTCGTTGAGCAACTCATTGAGGCGGTGGGCGTAGCGGCCATAGAACTGATAAAACGACTCGCCGCTCGGCGCCGCCAGGTCGGGATGCTGATTCAGCAGGTTGAGAAAAGGCAGAACCTCGCGCACCCGCTGCCCGCAGAAGACGCCGAGATTCCACGGCCTCAGATCGCTGGTGTGTGTAACGGAAGCTTTGGTCTGGCGGCGGAGAACCTCCGCCGTTTGTCGCGCGCGGCGCAAATCGGAACAGTAGATGGCGTCCACGACGTAATCGCGGCAGACGAGTTCTGCGGTTTCCCTGGCCTCCTCCAGGCCCCGCTCGTCCAGCGGGACGTCAAGCCAGCCGCGCAACCGCTCATCCCTGCCCGGAAGGTTAAGACTGGTGTGTCCGTGGCGAATAATCAGCAGCTTACCCATTCGGTCTCCATGTGCCGCCTGCAAATCACGACTCCGCACAGCGCTCCGCCGCTGTCCAAAACTGCTCGGGGGACTTGAGATTTATGTACTAAACTTCGGGGGAAGTGCGGCTTCGTGAGGGCCGTGCGGGTGAGGGCAAGCTCGCATCTGTGAATGCCAGATTACATGTCAACAAACATAATAGACATACTCATACTTGTCAAGGCCCCTTTTCGGAATTTTCGGAGCGGGCGCGATAACTGAAGGGAACCAGTTCAATTGGTGGAGGCGGCGGGAGTTGAACTTTCCCGCCGGCTTTAGATTCTGTAACTTACTGATTCTACAAATGGAGAAAAGTGCCAAGAGGCCTGCACAACCCTGCCTATCGCGGCATACCCGCCAGAGAAGGCTTTGCGCCTGTCCCGGATGCTCGGCTCCGACGGACGGCCGAAGAGCCATCTTTCCCCAATCAGACTGATAGACCCGTGCTTTGTGGCCTTGGCGAGGCAACACACAGGTGGCGCAGCGCTTGTGTGCCGCTTTTCCAATTCGCTGAGAGAAGAACGTTGGCAGTTACTTGGAAGAGAAGCCGCGCACGATCTCCAGGATCTCCGTGTCGGTCAACACGCGGGGAGATTTCTTGGCTTCGTCAATGATCATCTTCGTCAGTTCTGGCGTCACCGGCACGCCGTGAGAAGACAGATAATGTTGCACATTCGAGTTCCCGGACATCGGACCAATCTCAATTTTCTGCGAACGCCCGATCCATCCCGCGGGGACGCCGGAATAAATCCGGTCGGCAAGCCAAGTGTGCCCCTTTTTCTGAGCTTTGATGACGGCGGCCGCGTGGACCCCCGTGGCTGTCCGGAAGGCATCGTGGCCGACGATCGGAGTGTTGACCGGAATTGCAACCCGCGTGACCTGTGAAACCAGTCGAACGTAATCGGGCAATCGCGTCAAGTCGTCATTCCGGATACCAAGTAGCTTGAGATTGACAAGCAGTTGTTCGATCGGAGTGTTCCCTACACGTTCCCCGATTCCGAGAGCTGTGCCGTGCACGCGGCTGGCGCCGGCCTCAATGGCCGCCATGGTGTTGGCTAGGTCGAGTCCGCGATCGCGGTGTCCGTGCCAGTCAATGCCAACTTCTGGAGAACCGATCTCGCTCAACAAAGCTCCGACCCAGGTAACGAGGTTGTAGACCGCATCTGGAGTCGCAGCGCCACAAGTGTCACAGAGACAAAGCCGTTTGGCCCCGACCTCAACCGCCGCCCTCAGCAGTATCCGGAGTTGATCGGGCGAGGAACGAACGGTGTCTTCAGTGACGAACATAACGTCCAGCCCCTCGCGGACGGCAAAAGTGATGGCCTCGTGGGAATGGCGCAGGATGTCGTCGAGTTCCCATTCTTCGGCGTACTGGCGGATGGGGCTCGAACCAATGAATAAGCACGCTTCGATGGGGACGCCAGTCAACTGAGTGGCCTCTGCGATCGGACGAATATCCACCATCAGTGTGCGTGCGGCACAGTTCGCCCGGATACGCATGCGCTGTTGCGCAATCTCCCGGCAAAGGCTCAAGACGGATTCCCGCTGACGCTCACCCGCACCGGGCAGACCAACGTTGGCAGTCTCGATGCCGAGACTCTCCATGAGGTGAAGAATCTGCAGCTTGCTATCGACGGGAGGATCAGTTACGGAAGGACTCTGGAGGCCATCGCGCAGAGTCTCATCGTCGAGCATGACATGACTCGGCCAATGCGCGCGGCGCGGGCCCTGCTCGGCCCAGTCGTAGACGAGACTCTTTTCTTCCAGAGTGCTCATGGCCACCCTCTGCCGGCTATTTCGCGCCTACCGGTTGTGACTTCGCGAAGCCGCGAGCGCGTTGCCGCAATTGTTCTGCGGCCACGTGGTCGCCCTGCGCGTCGCGCACCAGAGCGAGATGATAAAGGCTGCTGACGTCGCCGCTGGATTCTTCCAGACTGCGCTCGAACTCGCGCGCCGCAGCCTCGTATTCCCCTTGCCGTTCATAAATGATGCCGAGGTGGTAATGCGCCATCAAGTACTCGGGAGTCAGCGTCAGCGATAGCTCGAAGTGCTCGTGGGCCTCTTCGAGGTGGCCGTTATGGAACAAGGCGAGTGCGAGGCGATAGTGGGCAGCGTTGTAGTTCGGGTCGATTTCCAGGCAGCGACGGAATGCCCGCATGGCCCGCGGCATATCACCGCGATGGTAGTAGGCGACGCCGAGATCGTAGTATCCGAGAGTGAAACTGGGCGCGAGCGCCACGGCCTTCTCGTAACACTGCGCGGCCTGGTCCAGCAAACCATCATGAAAGTGGAGCGTGCCGAGCAAATGGTTGGCGAGAACGTGCTCTGGCTCGGTGGCGAGTAGACGTTCGAGCTCGCGGCGGGCCTCCTGGCTGCGTCCTTCCCGTTCGTGGACCATGGCCAGCAGCAGCCGCTGATCAACAGCGGCATCGCGCAGGAACGATCCGCACTCGGCGCAGAACTTGTCCTTCTCCGCCGCGACTCGTCCACATCTTGTGCAACGAAGAGAATCGGAATTGATCATAGGTACCTCCAGAAGAACTAGGTGGGGCCCAGGAATTGGCCGCCATCCACCCGTAAAACTTGCCCGGTAATATGCTCTCCGCCCGCGCCGCAAAGGAACGCGACTGCGCGGCCGATATCTTCGGGTTCAACGAAAGTGCCAACCAAGCTCTCCGCCAGGGCCGCATCGCGGATCGTTTGTGGGACGGCTTCGGTCAGCGGCGTGCGCACCCATCCCGGCTCAATCACGTTGATCAAGATGCCGAAGCGTCCAGCCTCGCGAGCCACACTCTTCGCGAGACCCAGTAACCCGGCCTTGCTGGCGGAATACGCTGATGTGCCAAACTTGCCCCGGGAACCGTTGATAGAACCGATGAGCACGATCCGTCCGCCCGAGCGCGTCCGCATCAGAGGCAGAGTATGGCGAATGAGCGAGAAAGCACCGCGAAGATTGACGCTCTGGACGAAATCCCAATCGTCGAGGGAAAGCTTCCAGATCACAGCATCGCGTGAGACCCCGGCAGCGTGGACGGCGATGTCAACACCCCCGTGTTTGCTGGTAACTTCACTGACCGCGCGCGCAACGGACGAATCGTCCCGCACATCACACTCGATCCATGGTAGAGCGGAGTCTGTGGGTGGAACAACATCCAGCAGCAGCGCGCAAGCGCCCTCAGCCTGGAGAGCCCACGCGATCGCCTGGCCGATGGCTCCCGAGCCTCCGGTCACCACCGCGACTTTACCGCCTATGTCGGAAGTCTGCTTCATTTCACGATTGGGCCACGAAAGCACCCTGGTGGCCCTACTCCTGAGCGTGGGTGAACTCCAGACTGATCCTCTCGAACGTCATTTCACCGCTCCTGCAATACGCTGCGCCGTCCAGGGAGCTATCTCTTCGATCAGTTCCTCGCTCCAGCGTGCTCCTTGTGCCAAACGCTGCCGCAGCAGAACGAAGTCGACCTCGCGGTTCTTCTTGTCGCCATAGTGAAATGCACGGAAACCGGCGTTTGCCTCGGTCATCATGTTCAGCGAGAGCCAGGCCCGGTTGGTTTCGCGGTTGCGGTCCCAGTGTTCGAGTTTGTGCTTGCGCACGCTCTCGATGGTTTTGATCAGGCAATCCGGCATGGTGTAAAGGAGCTTGACGCACAACTGTTCGACTGCCTCATCCAGGAGGCTGAAGTCGGTGATGGCCGCCGAGAGCATATCCTGGGCATGTTTTCTTGCTTCGCCAGTCTTGAACTCGCCGATGATAACGCGGCCGTATTCGTCGAGAACGCGATCGGTGACGACGAGCGGGTTTGGGACAAACTTGCCATTCACTTTGGTGACAGGAACAATCTGCGTGAGCCCGCCCATCCAATAGAAACGATGGGCGCTCCAGGGCTCGCACAGCGTACCGCTCATCATGGCGCGCTCGATGCCGACATAGAGAGGAAGGAAGTCGGTCGAGCCGCCGTCGGGTGCGGAGCCGTGCTTGGGCCCGGCTTGGCTGAAAACCGCCATGTCGCTGGCGATCGAAAAATCGCAAGCCATGCCGACTTCCTGCCCGCCCCCAACGCGCATTCCGTTCACGCGGCAAATCACCGGTTTGTCGCATTGCAGTACCGACGTGACCATGTCATTGAAAAGGCGCATGTACTGCCGATATTCGCCCGGTGCGCCGGCGTAGACCTCGGCATACTCGCGTGTGTTTCCTCCCGCACAGAACGAACGATTGCCCGCGCCGGTTAAGACGACCGCAACAGCGGAGCGATCATTCGAGGCTTCGCGCAAGGCCAGGATGATCTCCTTAATCATCTCCGTCGTGTAAGCGTTGAGTTCGGAGGGATTGTTCAGGGTAATCCAGACATTGTGTAGACCCGCGACTGGCGCGCCATCCCGCGCCAAAGCCGGGCGGTGTTCGACAAGAATGGCTGCGCGTGGCGGAGAGTCGACGAGATTGTGGCTTTTCATGTTTCTCCTAGGTGCCGTTAGCGACATTTTTGAGGATGGCACGGTGGGTTATGGAATGTGTCGCGACCGAGTCGAAAACGGCCGGAGCCTCATTGAGAGAATGCACTTGGACGTAAGGTTCGATCGCAACCTTGCCGCGCAACACAAGATCGAGGGCCGGGGGATACTGATCCGGCGGGCAGCCCCAGTTGCCCCGTGCCGTGGCGTCGAGCGCCATCAGATTCGACAGGCGCAGTTCGACTTTCTTCGGCGTGAATCCGACCACGGCCAGGTATCCGCCAAAGTCGAGCAAACTGAACGCCGTCTGCTGCCCCGCGGGTGTCCCGCTGGTTTCGAAAATCTTCAGTCCGATATTCTTGCGCCCGCTCTGCTTTGCGAAGTTTCGGACTGCCGATTTAAGATCTTTTTCGCTCATCGCCGAAGAATTGAGCGCTAGGCCTGCTCCGTGCTGCGCGGCCAATTCCAGCTTGCCGGAATCGATGTCGATTGCAATCACCGCAGCCCCGAGCGCGGCTGCGATTTGTACTCCAAACCCACCTACACCGCCAACGCCCACGAAGACAGCAACGTCTTGAGGTCCCACGCCGGCACGCCGGATCGCCTCCCAGGGCGTAGTGACGGCATCAGCGACGACGGAAAGCAATTCTGCGCTGAGTCCCGGCGGAAGCGGTTCGGGCACTGAACACAGCCCGCGCGCTGGAACATGCACATGAGTGGCGAAGCCTCCGTCGCCATCGTTGCCGGGCATGAATTGATTGCGGCAGATGGTGGGCCGGCCCACTTGGCACGCAGGGCAAACGCCGCAGGGAATAACAGCCGGAATAATGACTAGCTGCCCTAGCCAGCTGCCAGCGTTATCTCCCGCGGCGACGACGCGTCCACTGATCTCGTGGCCCAGCACGAGCGGCAATGCTTTTCGCGTGGGGACTCCGTCGACGGCGAAACCGACGTCGGTGTGGCAGATGCCGCAGCCGGAAACCTCGACGATAACCTCATCTGACGCGGGTTCTAGCGGAGGAAGCTCAACCAGTTCCAGCGGTTGGCCCACTGCGACTAAACGATAGCCATGGGCACCGTTAATTCGCATACTCCCTCGCCACAGTTTCTGCGGTCGATCGCTTGCCTCTCAGGCGTTTCAGAGCAAGCAACGCTGCCCCTAAGGCGCAGATAAAATCGCAATCCTCGGGGATGTTCACCTTAACCTTCAAACGATCCTCCAATGCGCGAACGATTCCGGCCTGGCGCGCGACTCCGCCGATCAGCGTGAGCTGATCTTTCATCTCCACGCGCTTGAGCAGTGCTCCCGCGCGGTCGGCGAGCGACTCGTGGATGCCGCGTAAAATATCCTGCACGGTGATCCCGGCGCTGACATGATTGATGATTTCGCTTTCCGCGAGCACTGCGCAAACGCTCGAAATCGGCTGAGGATGAGTAGCCCTTAGGGAAAGTTCACCCACATCTTCGAGCGGCACCTCCAGATATTTCGCAGCGCGCTGGATGAACATGCCCGAACCAGCGGCGCATTTATCGTTACTTTTGAATACCTTGACCCTGCCTGTGTCCGTAATACCGATGGCGCGGGTGCATTGACCGCCAATGTCGAGAATGGCGCTTGTCTGCGGAATAGCAAAGTGCGCTCCTCGGGCCGCTGTGGTGATTTCGGTGACCTGAATGTCGCGGAAGCTGACGCTGTAGCGGCCGAATCCCGTAGCGGCAATGTATTCTAGCTGGCGCCGGTCGAGACCAGCCTTTCCAAGGGCCTGTTCCAGCGCGGCGCCAGCGGCTTCGTCGACCTTCACGCCGCTGCGCGTACGTCCCTTGCCGAGAACACGAGGTTGGCCATGATCCTCGGAAAGGACAACTGCTTTCGTGAAGCTGGTTCCAGAATCAATGCCCGCCAGAAATGGCATGATCTCCCCTCCAAATGCTGGATTCGAAGCTCTGGTCGAGTTTCTCTAGCGCGAAAAGCGCTGCGCCAACCGCGCCGATATATTGTGCCTCCGGACTGACCAGCATCTTGCGTCCGATGACTTCCTCGAGCGCCCGAACCATGCCGACGTTGCGAGCGACGCCACCGGTCATCGTGATTTCCGGCTCTATGTTCAGCCGCCGCGCCAGCGACAGAGTCCGCTTGGCGATGGCGATATGCACGCCTCCCAGAATGTCTTCGCCCGTTTTGCCCTGCGCCAGGTAGGAGAGAATGTCCGACTCGACGAATACCGTGCATACAGTCGCGATCCTGACCGGGTGCTGAGCCTTGAGCGAAAGTGGGCCAACTTCATCGAGGCTGATGCCCATAACTTCTGCCGAGTTCGCGAGGAATCGCCCGGTGCCAGCGGCGCACTTGTCATTCATCACGAAATCCACCACTTCGCCGTTTGGCCCAACACTGATCGCCTTCGAGTCCTGGCCCCCCATGTCAATGACAGTGCGGGTGCCCGGACAGAGGAACGCAGCGCCCTTGGCGTGGCAGGTGATTTCGGTCATCTGGGCGTTGCCGAAGGCGATTTTGTATCGGCCATAGCCTGTGCCAACGACAAATCCCACATCGCCGCTGTGAACCCCGTACTCCTGACAGCAGGCATCGAAGGCCCGCTCGGCGGCACGCTGCACATTGGCGCCTGTATCCACGAGAGCACGTGCGGCTATCTTCACGCCCCCGTTGTCTGACATGATGACTGCTTTCGTTTGCGTGGAACCGATATCCACCCCAGCTGCGATTCTCATGCGCTCCTCTCTTTAGCTTCGGACAGAAGCCGTCGCCTTGGAATGCTCCAATGCCTCAAAGAATGCATCAATGCGGTTTTTCGTTTGCGCTTCGGCAAAATATCTGGGATCCTCCAGATCGGATTCGATGTACAACGTCGGAACGCCGAGCTGCTTGGTGAAGTAATCGCGCATATCGCCCTGGCCAGCGGAGAAAAGCCGGCAGCTTTTCACAAAGTGGATGATCACTCCGTCGGCATTCCATTCTTCGACATACCTGCGAATCTGTTCGTAACGCTGCAGGAAGTTCCGGTTGGTCACGTTCTGCGCGATCATGTGCATGGCGACGGATTCGAATGGATTGTCGGGATCGTGGCGGAAGCCGAACTCCCACAATCCTCCTACGGTCGAATAAGTCGAGGCGACCGCGCATGCTTGCCACTTGGCGAACATGTCGCGGAACGTGCGGAAATAGGGATAAGGAGGCGGGCCCTCCATCACCAGGCGGAACTGCTCCTGTTCATACACGCCCTTGCGCGCGTCCGCCTTGGCCTGCAGCTCCGCCAACGCGGCCTCGAAGAACTCCACACCTTCCGGCCTGGCGCGATAGACGTAGAGTGGTCCCATCAGAGTGATGGCATCGAAGTAAGCATCGAAGGGGGAAGGTGAACGCCGGGCCAAATGCTTGATCTGCGACCACAGCTCCTCCGTACGGCTGGAGTAAGCCACAGCCAGACGAAAACGATCGTAGTCGAACTTGCGCCCGCTGAGTTGCTCCAGTTTCTTCACAGTCTCCTGCAATTGCTTAACGACATATTCAATGTCCGATCGCGACGGTTCATCGGCGCGCATGAACGGAACATCGATCACATATAGTGGGGCCTGCTGAAGCTTGGCCAGGTGTTCAAACCACTTGAGGTAGGTGTTGCAGCCAACAAAGTTGCAGAGGATAAGTGTCGGAGTGGGCAATTTCCCGTCTGTCGGCGTGATGCCCTTCAGAATACAACCGATGTCAGCTTTGACATAGGCGCAGTTATCGGCTGCATAGCCTAGATCCTCTGCGGCTAGAATCGGATCGAGCGATTGATGGCGGATCGCCAACTGTAATGCGTTTACTTCGGGGTAAAGCGGTACGGCTCCGAAGCCCTCCAGCAATTCCACACAGTTTCCAGAAATCATCATGGAAACCGTGACCGGACTGCCGGTGGTCGCCGCCTGATCGAGTTGGTCATACCAGGCGAGCATCAGGTCCTTTTGCCGCTGGTGAATTGATCCGCGGTACTCCTTTTTTTCGTTCATTGTCGTTTTCACAATCCGATTCCTCAGTCAAAGACCAGGGATTCCACAAAGGTTTCGATTTCCGTGCGCAAACGGTCGAAGGTGAACGACTTTTCCTCGAACTCCAGTTGCAGGTGAGGAATGCCGGCGCGCTCCAGTTCCTGCTTGTAAGGCACGTAGTCGAAATAAGCCGGCTCGCAGAACTTGGCGATCAGGAACAGCACAGCTTCGGCGCGATTCCGCCGGACTTTGTCGACCAGTCCATCCCATCGGGGTTTGCGGAAGTCATGACGCACCGAGGAGTACACCGAGCGGTCGAGATAGCTCCTGGCAAGAGCGAGCAGAGGATCGCCTTCGGTGGGAACGTCGCTCTCAAACCAGCTCTGGCCGATCACGAAGTCGTCGTCCACGATGTAGCAGCCTGCGTCCTCGACCAGGCGAATCAATGTGAGCGGCGGTTGCTCGCAGAACGATCCTTCGACGACGATACGGATGGAGTCCCTGAGCTTCGTATTGCGCGACTGGAAATCCACCAGCGCAGCTTCCAATTGTGCCGTGTGTTGCTCGACCGGCAGGAAGTTTCCCACGCGGATGAGCTGATAGAGCTCCGAAGTAGGGACCTGCTGCGGCGAGCGAGAACGCAACTGGTAGAGTTCGCGAATCAAACTGCGGTTGCGGTTGTAAAGGGCGATGGAACGATGCAGTGCGTCGTCATCCACTTTGCCGCCCAGCCGCTCAAGTTCGGTGAGTATGCGCCGATACTCTTCGGCCAGAAACTGCGCCGCGGCCGGCGAACTGGGATTGTGCGGCAAGTGTAGAAAATCCACATACATCTGGGGGAAATTCCGCTTCATGACGAAGCACAGATTTCGCGCCGAGTCGCAGATCGTCGAAAACAGAAAACCATCGAAGGGTCCGAGGTGCCCAGCCAGTCCCATTTCCAGCGTGGTCTTGACGATGGAACAGATGAACGATCCGAAACGGGCGTCGGCATGCTGAATGTCGAGGCGGTCGCCGGCGCCACTTAGTCCGACTGGCAACATGCCCGCGGCATGGATCAATTCCACCGGCGCGTACACGGGAAAGTAGGCGATGACCCTGCGGCCGGGATGGGCTTGCTTCCATTCCTGTACTGAGGGGAAACCCAGAGCAGAGCAATTATCGAACGTTTGTTCGAATACCATGTGACTACAATTACAGCATCTTGACCGCCGAGTCTGTGATTGAGATCACAAAACAGCAGAACCTTGTTTGCGCAATGCCAGGTTCCAGAAGGACATGCCCAAGGTGTACTCTTGGTCACACGTCTAATCACACGAGGCCGTGCTCGCGCAGCTTCCGGTACAAATTCCTCTCGCTGATACCGAGAATCTTAGCCGCGTTTCCCCGATGACCCTTGCTGGCCTCGATCGCCATTCGGATGTGGGTAAGTTCCACTTCCTGCAGTGTCGGCAGTGGAGAATCCTGTGCCAATGCACCGGCTTGGGCAGCAGACTTCGCGTTGCGCAGGGAAGCGGGTAAGTGCTCGGGTCGAACCTGCGATCCTTCACAGAGTACGAGAGCAGCTTCAACCACGTGCAGAAGCTCGCGCACGTTCCCGGGCCAGTTGTGGCGGCGCAGAAGCTGCAGAGCCGCTTCGCTGATCTGTTTGTTGGAGCCGAAACGCTCGTTGAGCACAGTGGTGAAGTGTTGCGCCAGCAGTTCTACATCAGCACCTCGTGAGCGCAAGGGCGGCACCTCCACCGTGATCGTACTGAGGCGGTAAAACAGGTCTTCACGAAACAAGCCCTGGCGCACCATGGCTGGTATGTCGCGATTAGTCGCGGTCAGAATTCGGACGTCCACTCGAATCTCCCGTGTGCCGCCAACATGGCGAAAGGTGGAAGTATCGAGCACGCGCAATAACTTGGTCTGGGTCGAAGGGCTCACCTCGCCGATTTCGTCGAGGAAGATTGTTCCTCCGTTGGCAACTTCGAACAACCCGGGCTTGGCGTGGTCTGCTCCAGTGAATGCGCCCCGCTCGTGGCCGAACAATTCGCTCTGGAACAGGCTTTCCTGCAGCGCGGCGCATTCAACTACCACGAATGGCCGCGACCGGCGGGAACTGCGCGCATGAATCAGCTTGGCCACCCTCTCCTTGCCCGCGCCAGTTTCGCCGGTGATAAGCACGGTCGAATCACTGGGGGCCACCCTATCGATCAAATCGAGTAGGCGGCGGAACTCTGGGCTATCGCCGATAAAAGAATTGCCCAGATCCGGCGGAGTCAGACCGCGTTCGAGAATATTCGTCCTCTGGCGCAGGCACCGCCGCTCGATTGCCCGTTGAATGCGAATCTGAAGTTCATCGAGGGGACAAGGCTTCACGACGTAATCGCAAGCTCCGATGCGGATCGATTCAATGGCGGTATCGATCGACCCGTGCCCGGTCAGCATGATTACCTCGGTTGCGGGCGCGGCGGCCTGGATCGCTTTCAATGTCTCGAGCCCGCCCATACCCGGCAAGCGCAGGTCGAGCAGGACGACTTCTGGTTCCGCCCTTGCAACTCTCTGAATTGCCTCCTCGCCTGTGCCCACCGCATCAACGCTGTAACCGAGTCGGCCCAGTTCGCCCGCCATCACCTGCCGGAATGCCACATCGTCATCCACCAGAAGCAGCGAAGGTTGTTTCATTGCCCGTCCTTCGGTGGCACGTTGGAATGGATGGCCGGGATCACGACTTCGAACGTGGACCCCTTGCCAGGCTCACTCTCAACCGTGATGTTCCCTCCCCAGCTTCGGACTGCATTTAGCGACAAGAATAGGCCTAGGCCAGTTCCGCCCTGGCGAAGACTGAAGAACGGCTCGAAAATCTTTTGCCGGTATTCGGGCGCAATCCCGCAGCCTTGGTCGGTGACGCGGATGTGGACAGCATCACCGTCCTGGGTGGCGACCACGACGTTGCTGCCTGCCTTTGAGGCCTGAATCGCGTTGAGCAGAAGATTGACCAGCAGGTTTTGCAGTTCGGCCTCTTCTGCGCGCACGTGCACGGTCGCTGCCATCGGCCGTATCACTATGTTGACGGAACTGCCGCGGGCAGTCGGCTCCACGAGCCTTTGAGCGGCGGCGATGGCAGCATTCAGGTCTACGATTTCTCCAGCCCCGTGCCGTTGTCCCCGCGCCAAGCGCAGGAAGTGCTGCGTTATGCCGCGGCAGCGGAGAATCTGCTCTCGCGCAATCGCCGCATTCTCACGGATTCTGGCCTGATCTATGGGCCGCTCCTCGGAGGCTGGACTTTCACGGAGGATGCCCTCTATGCACATCAGAGTCGTTGCCAGGGGAGTGTTCATCTCGTGCGAAAAGCCGGAGGCCAGGACTCCGACGGACGCCAGACGGTACGACTCCGCCAGCTGAGCCTCAGCTGCGCGCCGCTCAGAGATGTCGCGCCAGACCTCCACCACCTGAGTCAACCGGCCCGAGTTGTCGAGAATCGGGCAAGCGTGGATTTCCTCCCAAGCAACCGTGTTGTTGTGCGTTTTGCGTTCACAGATCCGCACCTGGCGCTCCCCCGAACGCAGGCAGGCAAGGGTGGGGCAGTCAGACAGGCTGCACGGCCCTGGTTCGAGCTGGTAGCAGCAGGAGCCTAGAAGATGCTCGCGCGAGTTTCTTGCCCGCTGCAGAAAAGCGTCATTGGCCGCTACCACTTTTCGTTCCGGATCCAGCACCACGATACCGTCATCGATACTGTTGATCACCGTTTACAGCCGCTCCCGCTGAGTGCGGACTTCGCCGACCAGGCCCGACACGGAATCGGCCATTTCATTGAACTCCTTTGCCATCCAGGCGAGCGTGTCCGAGCCTTCCTCCGGCACGCGGCGTTCGAGATCGCCCTGTGAGATTAGGCGTGCCGTGTGCTCGAAACGCCGCAAACGGCGCAAAATCGACACCCGGATCACCAAAGCGATGGCCCCGACAATGACGAAAGTCAAAGCCCCGGTTCCAGCTACCATCCAGCGTAGGTCTCGCGTCATCGCGGCTCGAACCTCTCCCGCGTTGTAGTCCAGAATCAGGATGCCGTTGATTTTCTGGCGGGGATCGTGGCAGCGCTGGCATTCGTCGCGGTTGCGAATCGGCACCACGGTTCGCAAAATGGTTCCGCCTCGCGTCTCGATCACGCGGCTGGATCCGCGGCGTTCCGGC
>CAYOUY010000210.1:0-5711 GCA_964407245.1 uncultured Acidobacteriaceae bacterium | reverse complement strand
GTTTTAGGCGTGGTGCGGTTGATTTCGTCGGCCAGCAAAACGTTCGTAAAGACGGGGCCGCGCTTGAATTCGAACTGCTGCTCCACCGCGGAATAGATGGAAATGCCCAGCACGTCGGAGGGCAGCATGTCGCTGGTGAACTGCACGCGCTGAAAGCTGCAGTCGATGGCCCGCGCGAGCGCCTGCCCGAGCGTGGTCTTGCCGACGCCGGGAACGCCTTCAATGAGAAGATGTCCGCGGGCGAGAATGCTGACCAGGGCCAGGCGAACGACGTCGTCTTTGCCGCGAATGATGCGGCGGAGAGCCTTTTCAAGGTCCTTGGCTTTGACTGCGGTTTGGGCAGCGGCTTTTTCGGCGGCTCCGGGGGAAACAGCGCTGGCGATTTCCGGTGACATTGATTTGGATTCTACTATCGGCGCAGCGAGCGAGCGGAGTTACGTACGTCATGAGCAGCTGTCAGCTTTCAGCCCTCAGCTTTCAGCAAAACAGATTCCTCGCTACGCTCGGAATGACAAAAACCGAGGTTATCCACTCTTGGAACGCCGACATTGCGCGCGCTTGCGCCAAGTTTTCGTTGAAAGCTGATAGCTGAGAGCCTGACAGCTTTACTGCATAAACTCTGCTGGCCGGCCCGTCAGCCGCTCGATGCGCTTGGCGATGGGCGGGTG
Organism: uncultured Acidobacteriaceae bacterium; assembly: GCA_964407245.1. Classification (GTDB taxonomy): domain Bacteria; phylum Acidobacteriota; class Terriglobia; order Terriglobales; family Acidobacteriaceae; genus Sulfotelmatobacter. Next base: position 5,043 of record CAYOUY010000210.1, on the reverse strand, counting down.
CGTCGAAAACAAGTTGGCGAAGTTGATCCCGAGAAACGGCTGAATGATGAATAGATGCGCCGTTGAAGGCGTCGCCTGCAGGGGCAAACGGCGCGAATAGGCGTCGAGTTTTTGCAAAGCGCTGGCCAGCGCGTACGGGTTCCCGGTGAAATGCGCGCCGGTGGCATCGGCCTGATATTCACGCGATCGCGAAACCGCAAGCTGGATCAACGATGCCGCGATGGGCGCGAGAATCAGCATGAAGAGCGCGGCCAGACCTCCGCCGCCGCGGTTATCACGATCGCGACCGCCGAATCCGCCGAAGAACATGGCCCACCGGCCCATGCTAGCCAGCATGGTGATGGCACCGGCAATCGTGGCGGCGACGGAGCTGATCAGGATGTCGCGGTTGTTGTCGTGACCGAGTTCATGCGCGAGCACGCATTCAAGTTCTTCGTCATTTAATAACCCCAGAATCCCGTGAGTCACGGCAACGGAAGCGTGGCTCGGGTTGCGGCCGGTGGCGAAGGCGTTGGGCGACTCGGTCGGAATCACGTAGATCTTCGGCATGGGGATGCCGATTTTCTGGGTGAGCCGCTCGACGATTTCATAGGCGCGCGGCAGTTGCTCGCGCGTGACGGGCTGGGCGCGATACATGGCCAGCGCGATCTTGTCGGAGAAAAAGTAGGAGACGAAGTTCATGACGGCGGCGAAGATGAGAGCCAGCATCATGCCGTTCTGGCCGCCGAAGGCGCGGCCAATGAACAGGAGCACCAGGGTCAGCAACGTGAGCAGAAACGCGGTTTTGAATGTGTTTCCCATAGACGTTCTCAGTTTCTCGGTGAATGTGTCTCGATAATTAGATGGTACCCGAAATGTGCGGATTCATGGGGGATATACGGGTCTCCGCGCACCGCAGTTCCAGATTGCAAGTGTCGTATTCAGAGGGGGATGGCGGTTGATCGGGCTAAGACCGGCCGGGCTGCACACGGCTGGACAGCCGAGGGCGGCTGTCCCTACATGGACCTCCCCCTCTACCGCGCTCGGTTCAGGGCGCGCTGAAGGGTTTGGTCGAGGGCGGCTTTGGTCTTCTCGTATTCTTCCTGCGAGATGCGGCCCTGCTTGTGCTCGACTTCGAGCTGGAAGAGTTCCTCTTTCAGGCCTTCCAGCAGCATAGATGACGAGGAGGACGAGGAGGTTCGCGACGAAGATTGCGGGATGGCTTCGTCCCTGTGGCGCGGGGCCCCCACGTTTCGAGCATCGTGGGCGGCTGCAACTTCAGCGACGGCAAAAACTTCTTCTTCTTCGCCGGCTGCTCCTTGTGCGGCGGCGGCGCGCTGGGCCGCCTGTTGCCGCGAAGCTACGAAAACTCCCCCGGCTACCAGTGCCAAGGCGAAGCCGCCAAGGATGTAGAGCTGATATTTCTGCAAAGGATTGGGCGCGTCGATGGGTGGGCCGAGGCCGCCGCCGGGGCGGCTTTCTGCAGCTCGTCCTGAGCTCTGCTCCGATCCGCCTGGGCCGGGCTCGCCTGCATTTTCCTGGCGAGCCTGCAGCGTGCCTTCTCCTGTGATTTTGAAGGCCAGCGTTTGACCCAACGCTGCACCGGAGGCGACCTGCACGTTGGCGTCGGGCTGCTGCGGATCGTTCATGGCCTGAAAATTCGTGCCGGGAGCGGCGGCGAACCGCATGCTCTTCGGCAGAATGGCAACGAAATGCTGTAGCGGATAAAGGCTCTTTGGGTCGATGTTGGCGCTGCCGGTGTAGGGAAGCTGATACGCGAGCTGAAATTGCGTTGTACCCGGGCGCAGCGGGAACAGGTAGGCGTAGCGCGTCTTCTTGTCGTCAACGGGCACGGGCGCGGATTTGATCGGCTGGCCGCCGGCAGTCATCGCTTCGCTTTCCACGATCTGAGCACCCTCGGGAACGAAGAACTCGAGATTGCGTTCGTTCATCTGGGTGCGCGGCGGTTTGGAGTTGTTCTGCACGGCGAAGGCGCGCATCACTTCGAGCTGGCCCTGCTCGGCCTGCACGCGCATGATGTCAGCCACGACTTCAATGCCTCCCACTTTCTTGGCGACGTCGTAGACTTCGACCTCGACGGAAGTCGTTCCCGGAGGCGCCATGCGGTGATAGGTAACGCCCTCATGAATGGCGCGCACCAGGTGCGGAGCCTGCGCGTCGTCGAGCTTGAAGCTGAAGTTGCCCTTGGCGTCGGTCTTGGTGCGGCCGGATTCTTCCATGCCCTGGCTCAGGCTGAGGAGAACGACGTCGTCTCCGGCGGAGGGTTTGCCGGTGGTGTAGTTTTTCACCGTGCCGCTGAGGGTTTGGGCGGAGGCGAGGGTGGTGAGGAGGAGGATCGCCAAGAAGAGGGGGGTCGCCTCGCGCTTGCTCCAATAAGGAAGCGAGCCAAGCGCGCGATTGTTGCGTTGCAAAGACCGCGACGCTTCGCGCGGCTTGCCCAGGTCCTTCAGCGGGCAAACTGCGCCCGCTTCAGGATGACAAATCGCACCGTAGGGGTCCTTCGACTGCGCGGCTGCTTCGCTTCGCGAACCAGCGGCTTCGCTCAGGATGACAGATGGAGTTTGCATTCTTTTCATACTCTCGTTTTTCGTGGCGCGGGTTCGTCTTCCAGGCGCGCGATTTCGGCCAGCAGTGCGGCAGCTTCGTCCTCCAGCGAAGACTTCAGCGACTGATAGTCCGTATCGGGGACCTTGCCGGCCTTGTATTCGAAGTTCAAATCGCGCAGGTTTTCGTAGACGGCGTCCTTGCGCTCGCGCAAGTACGACGCGCGCGTCTCTTCAGGGCCCAGGTAAAGCCGGCCGGGCAGATAAAAGACGTACAGCAGCGCGGCCGCGGTGACCAGAAGAGCGCAGGAGAGCTCGAAGATCATAGATCGGTCTCCTGGCGAGCCCGCTCGCGGAATTTGTCGAGATCCGCTCCGGCGGCAGGACGCACGCCATCGGCGAGCACTGGCTCCGGCCGGTTTCTCCACGCCCGCACGACCAGGATCACGATGCCGAATCCCAGAAGCAAAGCGACGATGGGCAGGATCCATGCGGCGCGGTCAAAGCCGGCAGTGGTCGGAGCGGCGAGGACAGTCGGTCCGTATTTTTGCACGAAGGCCTGCTGCACCAGGCTGTCGCTGTCGCCGCGCGTAACCGCGGCCATGAGCTCGTTGCGCATGTTGTCGGAGGACGGGCAGCCGACGTGGTTGCACTCCAGAAGAATCTGTCCGCATCCGCAGATGCACATGAGCTGATGGCCAATCTCGGTGAAGCGGGAAGCGGGATCGCCGGCGCCGGCGAAGATGAAGACAGCGAGGCAGAGCAGGGCGCAGTGGAGAGCACGGCGGAGAGTCGTGTTTGAGTTCGCGGTCATTCTACGGATTGCAGATTTCAGATTGTAGATTGCAGATTGTCGATGCCATCTGCACTGTGCCAGTCGAATCTGCAATCTGAAATCACAAATCTGAGATCCTAGTCTCCTGCCACCGGCGCTGCCCGCTCCACCAGTTTCGGCACTCGCACCGTGACCGGAGCAGGCGCGGGTTCGACCAGCGCGAGGAGCGTGCCCAGTACCATCACCCAGGCGCCAATCCAGATCCAGATCACCATGGGATTTACATGTGCCTTGATGATCGGCTGACCTTTGTCGTTCTGTCCTTCGTAGACGAGGTAGAGATCTTCCTTAAAGGTCTGGCGAATATCGGGCTTGGTCGATGCTTGCTGGCTGGCTTTGTAGAAGATGCGCTGCGGCGTCATGGTGTCGATTTTTTCGCCGTTCTGGTAAACGTCGATCAGCGCCCACTCGCTGCCTTGGTTCGGATTGTCATCCTGGGTGAAGGATCGGCATACGAGGTCGTAGTTGCCGATCTGCATATGGTCGCCGTATCCCATCTCCGATTCTTTGTCCTGGTTGAGGGCGGCACCGGAGAATCCGATCATGGCCAGCACAACGCCAAAGTGAACGATGTATCCGCCGTAGCGGCGCGTGTTGCGGTGCGTGAGCTGGACCATCGAGGCGAACATGCCCTGCCTGGTTTTTTCCGAGATAACGCGGCCACCACGGTAGAACTCGGATGCGACGGTGAAGGTGACGAGCACGGAGAGGAAAATCGTCATCAGCGAATAGAAGTAGCTGATGTCGTGCCACGGCCTGAGGCCGAAGATCGATCCCCAACCGGCCGGGGTGAACATCACAAAAAGGACGACGGCCAGTGCACCGATCGTGGGCCACAGGAAATTGCGCTTCAGGCTCTCGAACGATGTCTTGCGCCAGGCCAGCAGTGGGCCGACCGCGGTCAACAGCAAGAGCAGCAACGCGACGGGAATCGCGACGCGGTTATAGAAGGGAGCGCCGACTGTGACTTTGTTGCCCTGCACGAGTTCCGAGATTTTCGGGAACCACGTCCCCCACAGCACGTCGAGGGTGAGAAGAAGAAAGAGCAAGTTGTTGAACAAGAAGCTCGATTCGCGCGAAACCAGCGCCTCGAGTTTATGCTCGCTGCGCAAGCTGTTCTTGTTCTTCACGAAAAAGAAAACGAAGACTGCGAAACTGACGGCGAGGAACCAGGCGAACCAGGTGCCAATCGACGATTGAGCAAAGGCGTGCACTGAGCTGATGATGCCGCTGCGCGTCAGGAACGTGCCCAGGATCGCCAGCCAGAACGTGGCGAAGACCAGCCACATGTTCCAGACTTTCAGCATGCCGCGCTTTTCCTGCATCATGACCGAATGCAGAAACGCCGTGCCCACCAGCCACGGCATGAGCGAGGCGTTCTCGACGGGGTCCCATCCCCAATAGCCGCCCCATCCAAGCACGGAATACGCCCAATGCGAGCCGAGGAAAATGCCGCAGGTCAAGAATCCCCAGGTGACCATCGTCCAGCGGCGCGTGATGTGAATCCATTTTTCGCCGGGGTACTTCATGATCAGCGCGCCCAGCGCGAAGGCGAAGGGGACGGTGAAGCCAACGTATCCCAGATAAAGCATCGGCGGATGAATAACCATCTCGGGATACTGAAGCAGAGGATTCAACCCGGCGCCATCCGCGGGCAGCGCGCCC
>CAYOUY010000209.1:0-30074 GCA_964407245.1 uncultured Acidobacteriaceae bacterium | reverse complement strand
ATCCCCCGGCCCGGCAGAATGCGGACACCCTCGATGCCCGCCAGGTCGGCGACCCGACCGGCCCACGCACCCGAAGCGTTGACGGTGACACGGGCCTCGATGTCGAGCTCCTCGCCGGTGGCGTGACCGCGCACGCGAGCGCCGGTGATCACGTCGCCGTTTCGATGGATGGCAATGACCTCGTGGTAGGGAAGGATCCGCGCGCCACGTTGCTGGGCGCCGCGGGCCATCGCCCACACGGTCTTCCACACGTCGATGTTCCCGTCGGGGACGCGGAAGACGCGCGAGATGCCCGGGTTCAGGCGCGGCTCCTCTCGGAGCGCGACCGCGGGATCGATCTCCTCGCAGTCGACGCCGGTGTCGCGGCATCCCTTGGCGAACCTGTCGGCGTAGGCGGGATCGTCATACGGGGTCGTGACGAAGAACCCCCCGACGTCCTCGATGCAGTCGGCCGCGATGTTCCGGACGATACGGTTCTCCTGGACGCATTCCGTCGCGGCGTGCGGATCCTTGACCGCGTAGCGGCCACCGGAGTGCAGCAGGCCGTGAAAGCGCCCGCTCGTGCCCTCGGCCAGGTCCGCGCGATCGACCAGCACCACGTCGTAACCGCGCAGCGACGCGTCCCAGGCCACGCCCGCGCCCGTGGCGCCACCCCCGATAACCAAGACGTCGGTGCTAAGCGTGGCCATAGACGTGAGCCTACTCCGCCGAAGGCGGCCGGTGGGACCGCCTTCGGCGTCGAGGTTCAGAGCAGTCGGTCAATCGAATTGTCGGCGGCGCCTGACGGCGGCGCCTTAGTCGACCCAGTCGAACGTCCGGGTGATGGCCTTCTTCCACTCCTTGTAGTACTCGTCGCGCTTGGCGGCGTCCATGCTCGGCTCCCACCGCTTGTCCTCGGCCCAGTTGTCACGGACGTCCTGCTCGCTGTCCCAGAAGCCGACGGCGAGCCCGGCCGCGTACGACGCGCCCAGCGCGGTCGTCTCGGCCACCACGGGCCGGACCACCGGCACCCCGAGGATGTCGGCCTGGAACTGCATCAGCAGGTCGTTGGCGACCATGCCGCCGTCGACCTTGAGCTCGGTCAGGGTGACGCCGGAGTCGGCCTCCATCGCGTCCATCACCTCGCGCGTCTGGAACGCGGTTGCCTCGAGCGCGGCGCGGGCGACGTGGCCGGCGTTGACGTACCGCGTCAGGCCGGCGAACACGCCGCGGGCGTTCGACTTCCAGTACGGCGCGAACAAGCCGCTGAAGGCGGGCACGATGTACAGCCCGCCGTTGTCGTCCACCGACTTGGCCAGCTCCTCGACCTGCGGGGCGGCCTCGATCATGTGCAGGTTGTCGCGCAGCCACTGCACGAGCGCGCCGGTGATCGCGATCGAGCCCTCAAGCGCGTACACGCACGCCTGGTCGCCGATCTTGTAGCAGGCCGTGGTCAGCAGCCCGGACTTGGATTGCACGGCCTCGGTGCTCGTGTTGAGCAGCATGAAGTTGCCCGTGCCGTACGTGTTCTTGGCGTCGCCGGTGTCGAAGCAGGCCTGGCCGAACGTCGCCGCCTGCTGGTCGCCGAGGTCGCCGGCGATGTTGATCCCGGTCAGGCTGCCGGCCCTGACCTCGCCATAGACCTCGCTCGAGGCCCTGATCTCGGGCAGCATCGACATCGGCACCCCGATCGTGGCGGCGATGCCCTCATCCCAGGACAACGTCTCGAGATTCATCAGCATCGTCCGGCTGGCGTTCGTCACGTCGGTGATGTGCAAACCGCCGTTGGTGCCGCCGGTCAGGTTCCAGATGCACCAGGTGTCGATGTTCCCGAACATCAGATCGCCGGCCTCGGCCCTGGCGCGGGCGCCGTCGACGTTGTCGAGGATCCACCGGACCTTCGGACCCGAGAAGTACGTCGCCAGCGGCAGGCCGACGTGGCTGCGGAACCGATCCTGACCGCCGTCGGCGGACAGCTCGTCGACCAGCTTGTCGGTCCGCGTGTCCTGCCACACGATCGCGTTCATCACCGGCTCGCCGGTGTTGCGGTCCCAGACGACCGTCGTCTCGCGCTGGTTGGTGATGCCGAGCGCGGCGATGTCGTCCCGGGCGGCCCCGGCTGACTCCATCGCCTCGTCGAGCACCTCCTGGCAGCGCGCCCAGATCTCCTTCGGATCGTGCTCGACCCAGCCCGGCCTGGGATAGATCTGCTCGTGTTCCTTCTGCGATACCGCCGCAACTCGGCCGGAGTGGTCGAAGACCATCGCCCGCGAGCTGGTCGTCCCCTGATCGAGTGCCACTGAGTACTTCGCCATGCCTGTTCTCCTTTAGCCCGCGAGCGCCTCGGCGGCGCTCTTGAACAAGTAGTAAGTGGAGGTCGCCCCAGGGTCTTGGTGGTCCTTGCTCCGCTCCCCCAGGTAGCTGGCGCGCCCCTTGCGCGCGATCATCGGCGTCGTTGCCTTCATCCCGTCCTGCGCGGCCTGCGCCGCCGCGCGCAGGCCGCTGTCGAGGTCGGACGCAGACTCGAGCGCCTCGACGCCCGGGATCAACGCGTCCACCATCGTCTTGTCTTCGGCAACCGCTTTCCCCCTCGCCTGGACTCCGTCCAGGCCCTTGCGCCAGGCCGTCGCGTACGCCGGCAGATCGACCTCCTCCTGGCCCGCCAGGGCATTGCCCATCTGCAGGAACAGCGTCCCGTACAGCGGGCCGGCGGCCCCGCCGACGGTCGACACGAGCGCCATCGCGACGGTCTTGAGCACGGTACCCGGATCTGCCTGCTCCGCCGCGCCGAGCCGCTCCAGGGCCTTGACCATGCCTCGATTCATGTTGGTCCCGTGATCGCCGTCGCCGATCGCCGTGTCGAGCGCGACCAGCTCTTCCCGGTGCTCGGACATCTCGCCGGCGAACCGGTTCATCCAGTCGAGGGTGGCGTCGCGCGTGATCGCCACCGTCAGCTGCCCGAGATCGCCACTGTCACGCACCCCAGCGCAAGCCCGGAGTGTTCACCGGAGCGTCCCAATAGCGGACCATCTCGTCGTCGAGCTTGAGCAGGGTGATCGAGCACCCCTGCATCTCGAGCGAGGTGATGTAGTTGCCGATCAGGTTGCGCTCGATCGTGAGGCCGTGCTCCTGGGCGATCTTGGCCACCTCGCCGTACATGACGTACAGCTCGATCAGCGGAGTCCCACCCATGCCGTTCATGAACGCGAGCACGCGATCCCCCGAGGAGAACGGAAGGTCCTCGAGGATCGGGGTCATCAACCGCTCGGCGATCTGCGACGCGGGACCGATCTTCTCGCGGAAGCGGCCCGGCTCGCCGTGGATGCCGATGCCGATCTCGACCTCGTCCTCGCCGAGCTCGAAGCTCGGCTTGCCCGACGCGGGCGTGATGCACGGCGTCAGCGCCATGCCCATCGACCGGCCGTTCGCGTTGACGCGACGCCCGAGCTCCGCCACTTCCTGCAGCGACTTGCGGTCCTCGGCGGCGCCGCCGCAGATCTTCTCGACCAGGACCGTCACGCCCACGCCGCGGCGCCCCGCGGTGTAGAGCGAGTCCTCGACGGCGACATCGTCGTTGGTCAGGACGGTCTCGACCTCGATCTCCTCGCCCCGGCCCATCTCGGCGGCCATGTCGAAGTTCATCACGTCGCCGGTGTAGTTCTTGACGATGTGGATCACGCCGGCCCCGCCGTTGACCGCCTTGGTCGCCTCGATCATCTGATCGGGCGTGGGCGAGGTGAACACCTCGCCTGGACAGGCCGCGTCGAGCATGCCCGGCCCGACGTAGCCGCCGTGCATCGGCTCGTGACCCGAGCCGCCTCCCGAGACGAGTCCCACCTTGCCCTGGACCGGCGCGTCGATGCGAACGATGAACGCAGGGTCGTACGACACGCGCACTCGATCACCGTGCGCGGCTTCGACGCCACGAAGCGCGTCCCGCAGGACCGCGTCGGGCGCATTGATGAGCTTCTTCATGCCCCTTTCCTTCCGTCAGTGTGAACGGAACTTTGGGTTACAACCGCACAGTCGGCACGGCGCGCCGCTCGAGTGTGCGGTTGTGACCCCCGTACGTGCGCGAATGCACGTTCACCAGGACCGGGCGGTCGAGTGTGCGGATGCGACCCAGCACGGCCGTCGCAGGGCCGACGGCGGCGCTTTGCCGTCAGGTCAGCACCGATAATGCCCAGCAAGCACCCTCCTTCTGGACCAAAACGCTCTCCACCCACGAGCCTTGCTTGCGACAATAACGGAAACGGTGCGACAATGTCAAACACCGTTCGGACCGCGGTTTGGGCGCGCCGCCAAGCCACGTTTGGGCATCGGAGGGCTGAGGGAGGGCTGCACAAGTACCCGGTCGCATCCAATCCATCGAGCGCGCGGCCGCCATCCTACGGCTCCTTTCGGGACGCTCGCGCCGGCTCGGGGTGGCCGAGCTCGCCGGCGAGCTGAGGCTGCCGAAGGGGACCGTGTACGGCATCCTCAGGACCCTCCAGGCCGTCGGCTTCGTCGAGCAGGACCGGGAGTCCGGCAAGTACCAGCTCGGCCCTGCGCTCCTGCACATGGGCTCGAGCTATCTCGACGGCAACGAGCTCCGCACCCGCGCGCTGAACTGGGCCGACGGGTTGGCCACTCGCAGCGGCGAGAGCGTGCGGATCGGGACCCTGCACGAGAACCAGGTGTTGATCGTCCACCACGTGTTCCGGCCCGACGACAGCCGCCAGGCGCTCGAGGTGGGTAGCCTCCTGCCCGCCCACGCCACCGCGCTCGGCAAGGCGCTGCTCGCCAACCACAACTACATCGCGGCCGCGTTCGCACCCGGGTCCCTGTCTAGCTTCACCCCCGCGACGGTGACCGACATCTACCGCTTCCGCCAGGAGCTCGAGGCGATCGGCGAGCGAGGATGGGCCGCGGACGTGGGCGAGTTGTTCCACGGCACCGCCTCGATCGCCGCCCCGATCGAGGATCGCCGCCGGGTGACGGTCGGCGCGATCGGGATCGCCGGACCGATCGAGCGGCTGTGCGACGGTCGGCAACCGCGTCCCGAGTTCGTCGACTACGTGATGGAGGCCGCCCGCGCGGTCTCGCGCGAGCTCGGCGCGATCCCCTGGTAACGGCCCGCCCCGCATAGACTGCCGCTTGGCCATGAATGGGCGCTACGTAGCCTCGATCGACCAAGGGACGGCGTCGTCGAGGTGCTTCGTATTCGACGACCGTGCCCGGATCGTGTCGGTCTCGCAGCAGGAGCACCGCCAGCACTTTCCCCGGCCGGGTTGGGTCGAACACGATCCGGAGGAGATCCTGCGCAACGTGCTCCTGGTGGTGCGCGTGGCCCTCGACAAGGCGGACCTGACCCCCCAGGACCTGTGCGCGCTCGGGATCGCCAACCAGCGCGAGACCACCGTCCTGTGGGACGTCCGCACCGGTGCGCCCGTGCACAACGCGATCAACTGGGCCGACACGCGGACCGATCGCCTCTGCCGGGAGTTCGCCCGCAAGCTCGGCCAGGAGCTATTCCGCGGGAAGACCGGGCTTCCGGTCACGACGTACTTCTCCGGACCGAAGATCCGGTGGCTGCTCGACCACATCCCGGGCCTGCGCGAGCGCGCCGAGGCGGGCGAGGTGCTGTTCGGGACGATCGACTCGTGGCTGGTCTGGAACTTGTGCGGCCGTCACGTCACCGACGTCACCAACGCGAGCCGCACGCTGCTGATGAACCTCCACACCCTCGATTGGGACCCCGAGCTGCTCGACGCGCTCGGCGTTCCGGCCGCGATGCTCCCCGAGATCCGCCCGTCGTCTGAGGTGTACGGCGAGGCCGGCGCGCCGCTGGCTGGAGTCCCCGTCGCCTCGGCGCTCGGCGACCAGCACGCCGCGCTCGTCGGGCAGACGTGTTTCAAGGCGGGTGACGCCAAGTGCACGTTCGGGACCGGCAGCTTCTTCGTGCTCAACACCGGGGCGCGCCCCGTCACTTCGAAAAACGGCCTGCTGACGACGCTGGCGTACAAGCTCGGGTCGGCCGAGCCGATGTATGCACTGGAGGGCTCGATCGCGGTCACCGGTGCACTGGTGCAGTGGTTCCGCGACAACCTGGGTTTGATCGGGAGCGCACCCGAGATCGAGACGCTGGCGTTGACGGTCGAGGACAACGGCGGGTGTTACTTCGTTCCCGCCTTCTCCGGCCTGTTCGCGCCGCACTGGCGCAGCGACGCCCGCGGCGTGATCACGGGGCTGACCAGTTACATCAACAAGGGTCACCTGGCGCGTGCCGTGCTCGAGGCCACCGCGTGGCAGACGCGCGAAGTGGTCGAGGCGATGAACACCGATTACGGCGCGCCGCTCTCGGAACTGCGCGTCGACGGTGGGATGACGCCGAACAACCTGCTGATGCAGTTCCTGGCCGACGTCCTCGACATTCCGGTGATGCGACCGATCGTGGCCGAGACGGTGTCACTTGGCGCTGCCTACACGGCGGGGCTGGCGGTGGGCTTCTGGCCGGACACCGACAGCCTGAGCAAGAACTGGCACAAGGCCGCAGAGTGGCTGCCAAGCATGGACAGCGTGGCGCGCGAGCGCGCCTACCGGAAGTGGAAGAAGGCGGTGGCGCGGACCGTCGACTGGGTCGACGACGACGAGTGAGCAGTCCCCGCGCTTAACGCACGTCGGGGCGGCGGCACCGCGCCGTGCCGTCGCCCCGCGTGTGGTTCGCAGCCCCTTCTAAATCAGGGGATACGCTCGGGACCGGGCCGATCCTGGACGGTCTCGCCCTCGGCGATGATCCCCGGTTCTGGTGGTTTCCGGGCGATCAGGATCGACCGGATGAACGCGTCGTAGAAGAACGAGGCGAGAGCCGCCCCGATCAGAGGCCCGACGATCGGCACCCAGAAGTAGTCGGTTATTCTGCCGCTGTTGACCAGGTAGTTGCCAGGCAACGCCTGCTTGCCCCAGCCCGCGATGAAGGCGAACAAGCGCGGACCGAAGTCGCGAGCGGGGTTGATCGCGTAGCCGGCGTTGGCTCCGAACGAGATGCCGACCGCCATCACGATCATGCCGACGATCCACGGTGTCAGGTTGGACCCCACCGCGAGGCCGTACTCGTCGGTCACAGCCCACACGAACAACGCCAGGAAGAACGTACCCACAATCTGGTCGACTAACGGCCCCCACACCGACGAGAAATAGGGTGCCGGGAACGTCGCGAACGTGCTGTAGGTGCCCTTGGACGCATAGGTCCCCCGGACGATGTGATGGGCGGTGTTGAACGCGTCGATCGCGTTGACGTAGACGAGGTACACGAGCGCCGCCCCGACGAAGCAGCCGAACACCTGGGCGACCCAGTAAACCGGCACCTTGTTCCACGGCAACTGTTTACGGATCGCGGCCCCGAGCGTGATCGCGGGGTTGATGTGCGCGCCGGTGACGCCACCCACGGTGTACACGGCGAAGCACACGGCCAGGGCCCATCCCCAGGTGATCAGCAGCCAGTCCCCCCCAGAATTGAGGATGTTCGCGTATTCGCCGCGCCCAGACCCGGGGAGCGCCCAGAGCATTGCCACCACCCCGTCGCCAAAGCAGATCAGGATGAAGCAGCCGAAGAACTCGGCCCACAGCTCTCCGATGATGCCCTGCCGCCAGCGAAGCGGGAGCGGGCCGACTGCCATTGACTCAGCTACGGTGCTCACACAACCTCCTCCTCTGAGACGTTGAGTTCAGGAATGCGCTCCCGCTCTCGCGCAGTCGCCGATGATGTTCGTCTGAGGGAGGTGCGCCTCCTGCCCGTGGGCGAGACCGTGCATGAGCGCGCGCCGCGGCGCGACGGTCCCGCGCAGCATCCTCCAGCGTCGTGCACCGAGGCCCGACTCTCGTCCTGCCTGAGTTCACTGGAACCACCCTCAGATCCTCCGCCCGGGTTGGGCGACGCGGCGACCCACGTGCATCCGCGGTAGGACCGAGATTACCAGCGTGCGTGCGACAATGTCAAACGCTGTTCGGGTAGGCGGCGCGCTGGTCCGTTCCGGCAGTGGCTGCCACTCGCCGCTTAGTGACGGGTTCCGACGGGCGTGCGCTTGCGGTAGGGCGAGCGGTAGGGGCTGACGGAGCCGTTTTGGAAGAAGGTGCGGACCGCCTCCATCACCTGATCGGCGTCGGCGGTCGCGGTGATCGGCTCGCCGAACGCGACCTCGATCCGGTGGCGGCGGGATACCGTCGTCGCGCGCCGGCGGCTGGGCCAGAAGCGGCCCGGCGGCATCGCCTCGGCCGTGCCCGTGACCCGGATGGGGACGATGGTCAGGTGGTGGGCGGCCGCCAGCACCGCGGCGCCGCGGCGCAGGGGACCGGGCATGCCGTCGCGCGAGCGCGTCCCCTCGGGGTAGAGCAGCAGGCTCCAGCCCTGGTCGAGCAACCGGTCGAGGTGGCCGCCGTTCTTCGACATGCTCCCACCGCGCCGGCGCTCGATCGGCACCGTGTTGAAGATCAGCGAGACCGCCGAGGCGACCAGCCGGTTGCGGTAGAAGTAGTCGGCTGCGGCCGCCACGACCGTCCGCTTACGCAGCCGGCGGGGGAGCGCGGACAGGATGACGGGCGTGTCGAGATGGCTGGCGTGGTTGGCGACGAGGATGATCGGACCCTTGACATCCTCGAGCTTCTCCCGACCGCTCGCGCGGCGCGCGGCGTAGTAGTCCATGAGGGGGTTGAGCACGAAGCGCATGAAGTTCTCGCGGATCAGGCCGGCCAGCCAGGATCGCGCCCAGGGGATGTCGAGCTGGGCGGCAGCGGCACGCAGCTGACGCCCGCGCTCGGGGGCGGCGCGCGCGACGTCCAGCCCGCGTGCCGGCGCGGCGCGCGCAGCGTCCAAAACCCGGCGCCTGCGGGAGCGCTTACGACGGAACTGCATTACGGGGGTGGTACCCCCTCCTGTGATCTTCGTTACAGGTGTCGCGAAGTAGTGCCAACCGGTACTTCTGAGGGCTGTCTTGCCCGTGCTTGGCCCACCTGACACCGACTTTCTCAACGCTCGCCCCCGCCCGCCCGGTGAATCCGGATTCACGCGGGCATAGCGCGAACTTCGCCCCTCTCGGCGGTCGAGGCGAGTGTGAGTGCTCGACTTATTGGCGCTCACAGGCGCGCGCCGGCGATCCGCAACTACGATTAGCCGGGCTCGTGCGGCCCCGGCGCTTCTCACCCGACCCGTTCCGACCCGCCTCGGTCGTGACCGACGACCTCCGCGACCACCCGGTCGTCCGCACCCTCCTGCGCCGGCGCGAGGAGGGCTCGCGGCCCGGCGCCAGGGCCGACGGGCGGCGGGTGGCGCTGGTGATCGAGGGCGGCGGAATGCGCGGGGTGGTCTCGGCCGGGATGGCCACGGCGATCGAGCAGCTCGGTCTGCGGGACGCCTTCGACGAGGTGCACGGCGCCTCCGCAGGCGGCTTCAACGCCGCCTTCCTGCTCGCCGGCCAGGCCGCCTATCTGGCGACGCTGTACGGCTATGGCTTCGGCGATCCGCGCTTTGTGAGCAGACTGCGCCCGCTGCGCGGCCGTCCGGCGTTCGACATGGACCACGTGATCAACCAGGTCTGGACGCGGCAGCGGCCGCTGCGCTTCGACGCCGTCGCGCAGAGCGGGATCGAGCTCCATTGCACCGCCACCGACGCCGACCGGGCGTCGATCGTCGACCTCGGCGACCTGCGGAGCCAACACGACATCTGCTGCGCCCTGCGGGCCTCGAGCCGCCTCCCCTGGCTGGCGGGCGGGCCGGTCGACTTCCGCGGGATGCGGTTGCTCGACGCCACCCTGGCCGAGGCGATCCCGGTGCACCTCGCCCGGACCACCGCCACCGACCTGCTCGTGTTGCAGACTCGCCCTCACGGGGTGGGGCACAGGCCGCTGTCGCCCCTGGTGGCGAAGCTGACCGACCGTTACCTGCGCGCGATCAACCCGGACCTCGTCCACCTGCGCGAGACCCGGTCAGGGCGCTACGACGCGCTCACCGCTGAGCTGGCGGCCCAGGCCGCCGAACCCGACCACGCGCCTACGGTGTGCGTGATCCGGCCGGCGGCGGGCGCGGCCGTCATCAGCCAGATGGAGAGCCGCCAGCTCGCGCTGCAGACGGCCGCCGCCGACGGCCTGCGCGCGGCCTGGATGGCGCTCGCCGGCGAGGACCCCGAGCTGATCGGCACGCTCCGGGCGTATCCGCGCGGTGGCGCGGGGGCGGGTGAGGACAGCCCGAACGGGTCCGGATGGGTTCAGATGGCGGTCGCGCCCTCGGCCCGCTCGGCATCCGTGCCTCGCCCATAGGGCCGAGCCGCGCCACATCCGACGGACGCCGAGCGAAGCGAGACCCTAAAAAACGCTAGACCGGCGCCGGCTCGCGCTCGGCCGGCTCCTCGGCTTCCGGAGGCCGCCGAGCTGCCAGCTGCTCGCGCGCGCTCGTGCCCTCGATGTTGATGTGCGGCAGTCGCTCGTCGAGCCAGCGCGGCAGCCACCAGGTCCGCGGCCCGAGCAGCTCGAGCACCGCCGGCAGCAGCACGCAGCGCACCACGAGCGCATCGAGGAGCACGGCAGCGGCCAGACCGAAGCCGAACTCCTTGAGCACGCGCTCGTTGCCGAACATGAACGACAGGAACACGCAGATCATGATCGCGGCGGCGGCGGTGATCACCCGGCCGGTGAACGCGATCCCGTCGGCGACCGCCTCGGACGCGTCGCGCCGGCGGATCCACTGCTCGCGCACGCGTGAGACGAGGAACACCTCGTAGTCCATCGACAGGCCGAACACGACGGCGAACATGAGCACGGGTATCCACGGTTCGACCGGCCCCTTCTCGACGCCGATGACGCTGGCGAACCAGCCATCCTGGAACACGAGCACGGTCACGCCGAGCGCGCCTCCGATGCTGAGCAGGTTCATCAGCGCCGCCTGGATCGGGATCACCACGGAGCGGAAGATCACGAACAGCAAGAGCGCTGACAGGACCACGACGATGCCGATGAACAGGGGCAGCTTGGTCGAGAGGACGTGGGAGAAGTCGATCGAGCCGGCGGTGAACCCGCCGACCAGGATCGTGGCGCCGGTACCGTGCTCGACGGGCGGCAGCACGTCGTTGCGCAGGTGGTTGACCAGGTTGGTGGTGGCCACCGCCTGCGGTGCCGAGCCGGGATAGGCCTCGAACACGGCCACGTTGCCGGACGGCGCAATCCGGGGCGGCGTGACCGCCACGACATTCGGCGTCTGCTTGACCGCGGCCTCGACCGCCGGCAGGGCGGCCTTGCTGTGGTCGGGGAGCTCGGTCACGATCAGCAGCGGTCCGTTGAACCCGGCCCCGAAGCCCTGCGCCAGCAGGTCGAACGCCTCCCGCGTCTTGGTGCCGGAGGGATCGTTGCCGGCGTCGCTCGACTCGAGGCGCAACGCGAACACGGGCAGCAGCAGGGCGACCATCACGCCGAGCGAGAGCGCCGCCAGCGGCCATGGCCGCTGCTGCACCAACCGGCTCCACTGCCGCCACCGCGACCGCGAGTGCTCCTTCATCACGGCGTCGGGCGAATTGGCAGCGACGGCGGTGCCGCGGGAGAACACGCGGCGGCGCTTTGCGCGCGGCCGGACGATCCGGTCGCCGAAGCGCGACAGCATCGCCGGCAGGACCGTGAGCGACGCGAAAAGCGTCATCAGCACGGCGAACACCGAGGCGATCGCCAGCCCGTAGAGGAAGCTGACGCCGGTGGCGAACATCCCGAGCAGCGCGATCACCACGGTGGTGCCGGCGAGCAGGATGGCGCGACCGGAGGTGTCCATGGCGTCGACCACCGACTGCTCGACATCCCCGGTGCCCAGGTAGTTCTCGCGGAACCGCGTCACGATGAAGAGCGCGTAGTCGACCCCCACGCCGAGGCCGATCATCAGGGCCAGGTCGGTCGAGACGTTCGGGATGCTCGTGACGTGGGTGGCGAGCCCGATCAGCGCCACCCCCGTGATCAGGCCGAGACCAGCCGTGATCAGCGGCATTCCGGCCGCGACCAGCGAGCCGAACGTGAACAGCAGGATCACGAGCGCTGCGATCGACCCGATGAGGGTCGCGGGGCCGACGGTGAATCCCTCGGCGTTTTCCATCACCTGCCCGCCGGCGGCGATCGTCAGGCCCGGGACGTGCACGTTCCCGATCTGGTCGAGCACGGGCTTGCCCGCGTCGTTCGGAACCTGGTTGGAAGGCTTGTCGTAGTTGATCGTCGCGAACGCCGTCCTGCGGTCGTGCGAGACCTCGACCGAGCCCGTCGGGCTGTAGGGGCTGAGCACGGAGACGACGTGCGGGTCGTTCTTCACCTTCTCGAGCAATTGCTCGATGGCCGAGCGGACCGCCGGGTCATCGATGGTGGAATTCGACGTGTGGAAGACGATCGTGTCGACGTCGCCGCTCTGGGCGGGGAATTCCTTCTTGAGTAGGTCGAGCGCACGCTGGGACTGGGTTCCGGGAAGGCTGAAGTTCGTCGCGTAGTTGCGCCCGGCGGCGCTCGCGAAAATCGTGGTCAGGACTGCGATGGCGACCCAGGCGAGGAACACCTGACGGCGGTGGTGGATGCACCAGCGTGTGACTTTCAGCACTTTCGGGACTCCGTGGTCGTGGCCCTCGGGGTGGTGACGCGTCCCTCCCACCGCGGTGTCACCCGGTCCGGCCTTAACTGTTTAGCAAAGCGGTTCTCTCGGCTTATGACGTTTCTGAGTCTCGGTTTGTGACATGTCCCGAGCCTTCTATCGTCGGGGGGAGATATGGCGTTACGTCAGGACATCCGCAACATCGCGATCGTCGCGCACGTCAACCAGCGTGGTCTTGCCGTGGTCGACGTGCGCGATGATGGCGATATTGCGAATGCCTGAACTCAAAGGAATCCTTCCTGATTTCGCGTGTACTACCACTTTACTATGCGGGAAAAGAAATCGACCACGGAGAGGAGATCGGGGAAGCCGCCCAGTCTGAACCCGATCAGATGGCGTCATCCCGAACGGAGCCGTTTTTCAGGCGAGCGAGGGATCTCGCGCGGGCGCCACAGTGGTGCGCGCGGAATCCCTCGGCCCGCTCCTGAAAGCGCGGGCCTTCGGGATGACGCCTCAGGGACAAGGCTGAAGGTCGGTCCCGACTACCCCACCATTGCCTTCTCTTTGCCTGCGGGTTTGCCCGCTAACCGAGCCTCCGCTTGCCGCACAGCTCTGTACGCCGCGCGGATGGCTTCATTGGTGGTGGATTCCGGGCCTTCCGAGTCGGTGTTCGCGAAAAACACGCGATCCATCGGCTGGCGCACCAGCGGCTGCACTTGTGTGTAGAGGCCCGGCATCGCCATATACATCGGGTGGCCGCGTCGGTAGATGTGCACTTCAACCGGATCGACGTTGAAGCCCGGCATGAGCTTTTGAAAATCCTGCAACACATTGCCGGCAATCTTCCGCGAGCCAGTCTCAGTCAGCAGATATCCGCGGTCCTCTTCCTTCATCGGGGTGTAGCAGCTCAGAATGTTGTACTTTTGCTTGTATCCTGATTTCTTGCGAATCACCCAGTCGGCCACGACGAAATCGGTGAAGGTATTGCCCGGACACCACGTGTCGTATCCCTTGTTAAAGACCGGCTTGTCGAAGATGAGGTTTACAACGCAATACGGCGCATAGTGAATCTGCCGCATGGCCTCGCTCTGTCTGCCGGGAATCCCTTCCACGATCCGCCGGGTGATGAACTTGGGCGTGGCCATAATTACGATTTTAGCCGAGACCGTCTTCAATTCTCCCGCCACAAGATACGTGACTTCGACGTTGTCTTTGCCAGGGACCACGGCCACCGTGGTCGCACCAGCTTGCATGCGCGCCCCGTATTTCGGCTCGAGAATCTCCGCCAGCCTGCGCGTGATTTCGCCTAGGCCTCCCGGCCAGGTATAGCGGTTGTCTTCGCGGCTCTGTCCGACCACGTCCTGAAATTCGTCGATGGCCAGCCCGGCCGCCGTTTCGTCGCTCGTCGCGCCCCAGTTCGATGGACCGAACGCATCCCACCATTGCTTGATTTCGCCTGCGTAGAGTTTCATGAAGGTGGAAAACGGAACGTTGTACAACTCCGCACTCCGTTTCTCGACGTCGATACCCAAAATTTCCTTTTTGAATTTCTTGAAGCTCTCGCGCGTGATGGGCGGATAGGGAAGCTTGTCGAGGCCGCTGCCCCACGTATCAGGAATAAATTCGCCGTTGATGATGCTGCCGTCCGGACAATCGACCGGGAGCGGGGTCAGACCAATCTCTTTGGCAAAGCGGAACGCTTCGGAATTTGTCCAGATGAATGCGGAGCCGGTCGCATAGACGCTGCCGTCGTACTCCATGGCGTAGGCGTTGCCGCCCCAGTGCGGCTCTTTTTCGAGGAGAAGAACATCACGATGCTGCAGACGATACGCCGCCGTCAAACCGCTCATGCCGCCACCAACGATCACGACGTCGTGCTTGGCGGAAGCGGGAGGGCGCGAGAACACCCGGCCATCGCGGACCTGGTGACAGATGCGGTTGTCTTCGCCCTCCACGCTGGCGTTGTTGCCCGTTTTTTTGTCCGCAGTTTGAGCGATCAGCGACAAATCGGCCGGGCACCCGGCTGACACCGCGCCGGCTACAACGAATTTGATGAAGTCTCTGCGATTCGCGCTCATGCCGCATCCTCCCGGGCCTCGATTAGCTCCTTGCCGACCTCAGTTGCACCCTCGCTGTGCACTCGCAACCGGTACCAGAAAACGATCGTGACCAGAGAAAATACGAAAATGATGGTCGAGACTGAGTTGATTTCCGGTGTAATGCCGCGGCGCAACCGTCCCCAGATTTCGAGCGGAAGCGTATTGTCGCGTCCGATCAGGAAAAAGCTGACAGCGATCTCATCCATGGAGAGCGTGAAGATGAGCAGCGCTGCGCCGATGATCGGCAGTTTGAGATTGGGTACGGTCACTCGCCAGAATGTCTGCCAGTAGTTTGCTCCAAGGTCGAGCGACGCCTCTTCCTGTGCACGGTCGAGTTTCTGCAGGCCGGCGAAAATCTCCGTGGTGGCGACCGAGATCAACGCAGTTCCATGGCCCAGCGTGATGGTCAATAGGCTGAGTCTTTGGCCGGTCGTCCATTTAAGAACTGCGGCCACCATATCCAGATTGAACAGCATCAGCAGCGAAAGGCC
Organism: uncultured Acidobacteriaceae bacterium; assembly: GCA_964407245.1. Taxonomy (GTDB): domain Bacteria; phylum Acidobacteriota; class Terriglobia; order Terriglobales; family Acidobacteriaceae; genus Sulfotelmatobacter. The sequence goes on along the minus strand of CAYOUY010000209.1, from coordinate 14,925 downwards.
GGTGATGATCCCCGGCAGAATCAGCGGCAGCAGAACCAGCCGGCGGAACAACGCTTTGCCAGGAAACTGTGCGCGATCTAAAGCCAGCGCAGCGGGAATTCCGAATGCGAGTGAGATCGCCATCGCAGCCAGTGCTACCCAAAGACTGTTCAGTACGGAATCCCAGATCGCTCCGTCGGCGAAAAGAGTTCGGTACCAGTCGAGCGTGAGATTCTTCGGCGGGAATCCGCCCACGCCCTGCCCGTTGAACGAGTAAAGAATGAGAACGGCAATCGGCAAATAAAGAAATCCGAAAACAAGAGCCGCGTGCGCCAGCAACCAGCGCGAGCGTGGGAGATTGGCCGTGCCGCCGCTCATGAGAAACTCCACTTCTTCTCCAATTTCTCTGAGAAGAACAACAGGCTCACAACGATGACCAGCATGCAGAGCGAAATCGCCGCGCCGAGGGGCCAGTTATAGGCTGCACCGAACAGACTGACCACGACGTTGGAAATCATGATGCCGCTCGGGCCGCCCAGCAGCAGCGGCGCCAGAAAGTCTCCCAGGCTTAAGACAAAGGCAAACGTCGCCCCGGCGAGCACGCCAGGAATCGAAAGCGGAAAGATCACCTTCCAGAACGTCTGCGCCGGACTCGCGCCTAGATCGTGCGACGCCTCGACCAGATTGCGCGGGATGTGCTCGAGCGCGGCATAAATCGGCAAGAACGTGAACGGAGTATAGATGTGCGTCAATGTCAGCACGACGGCGAATGGGCTGTACAACAGGAAGTCCAGAGGATGGCTGGTCAGGTGCAAATACTGCAGCGAAGTATTCAAGACGCCATCAGCACCGAGGATGGTTTTCCACGCGTACGCTCGCACCAGATAGCTCACCCACAAGGGGATGATGACCATCTGATAGAGCAGATCCTTGCGCACGCCTGCATAAAACGAGAGGAAGTAAGCCAAGGGATATCCGAGCAGCAAAGAAAACAGCATCACCCGGGCCGCGATCCACATGGAGCGCAGGAGCGTCTCCCAATAAACCGGCTTGGCCAGTAGCTCCTGGTAGTTGTTCAGATTCCAGGAGTGCACGATGGTCTGCGAAGAAGATACCGACCAGAAGCTGTAGCAAAACATCAGCAGGTAGGGCACCAGCAGGAACACTGCGACCCACGCCAGCGAAGGCACAGTCACGACCGTTTTGTAACCGCGGGAAAACATCAAATCCTCTCGGGAGAATCGCGCACGACAACGGCATCAGCAGGAGAGAACTCGAGTTCAACTTCATTCTGCGATGCGCTGCCGCTCGCAGCTCTCACTACCAGAACCAGACCGTCGCCGCACTGTACGCGAATCAGTTCCGTCGCGCCGTGAAACGCCTGGTGCAGAACGCCGCCGCGCGTGCGAATCGTGCCGGATAAACCGGAATTTCCGAGACGAATGTGCTCAGGCCGCAAAGAAAATAGCACTGGCCCGTCAGGAAGAGGCGACGTCCAAGAAAGAGTTCCACAACGCACCACGCCGCTACATACCTCTCCTCTCAGCAGATTCGTGTGCCCGATGAACTGGGCCACGTAGGCCGTCGCGGGCCGGCTGTAAATCTCCCGCGGCGTTGCAACCTGTTCCAACTCCCCCGAACGCAGAAGAGCGATGCGGTCGGACATCACCATCGCTTCTTCCTGATCGTGCGTAACGAAGACGAAAGCGATCCCCACTTCCCGCTGCAGTGATTTCAACTCCATCTGCATCTGCCGGCGCAAGTTCGCGTCCAGCGCGGAAAGCGGCTCATCCAGCAGCAATAGCCGCGGCCGGTTGACCAGCGCGCGGGCCAGCGCCACACGTTGCTGCTGGCCGCCGCTGATCTTCGACGGTTTCTTTTTCGCGTGCTCCGTCATCTTGACCTTGTCGAGTGCTTCGGCCACTCGTTGTGCGATCTCCGCCTCTGGTCGCCTGGCAACGCGCAACCCATATCCAACGTTCTCTTCGACCGTGAGATGTGGAAACAGCGCATAGTGCTGGAAGACGGTATTCACGCGACGGCGGTAGGGAGGCTGCGCGTCGAACCGTTCTGTGCCCATCCACAGTTCACCGGAGCTGGCGTTTTCGAAGCCGGCGATTATGCGCAGTAGTGTCGTCTTGCCCGAACCGCTTTCGCCCAGAATCGTCAAAAATTCTCCTTCCGCAATCTCGAGCGAAATGTCGCGCAGCACAACATTCCGGCCAAAGCTCTTGGCTACGTTGCGGATGGTGAGTAGCTTGGGCTTTTGCGTCGAAGCGGTGCTCGCTGCGACCTTCATGTCGGAAGTGGTTGGAGAGATCATTCGACTCGTGTGTTCAATCGGTCCTACGCGGATTTGTCGGGCTACGACATGCCTGCAACGCAGTTACTGCGCCGCTTTCACCTCGTTCCAAATCTCAGTGTATTTCGCGCGCCGCGGCACATTCTGCCAGAAATAAATGTGTTTCTGGTAGTTGTCCACGTCATCCAGATGCGAACTCTTCACTTCCTCCGGCGTCATGAACTTCCCCGCCTGGGGGTTGGCCGGTGCATAATTCGTCTTCTTGGCTACGAGTTGCTGCGCCCTGGCCGAGACCATGTATTCCAGGAACTTGTAAGCCAGTTCCTTGTTTTCGCTGCCTGCCGTGATCATCAGGTGGTCGATCCAGCCCGTGGTGTTTTCCTTGGGAATCGTTTCGCCGGCGGGGAAGCCAGTTTTCTTCAGTTCGGCTGTGTTCAGTGGCCAGCCCATCGCGATCACGATCTCGTGATTTTCAAACAAGTTGGTCAACTCTCCGCCGGTGGACCACATCTTCCGTACATTCGGCTTCAATTCCAGCAGCTTTTTTCGGACGGCCTCCAATTCCTGATCGCTGAGGTCGTAAAGATGCGACGGGTCCGGCCTGTCAAAACCCAGCACCTGCGCCGCCATGTAGACCGTGGAAAGGTCATCCCACACCGAAACCTTGCCCTTGTACTTTGGATCCCACATGACATTCCAGGAATCGGGCGGCTGCGGAAATACGGTCGTATCGTAGACGATCGGGTTCGGCCCCCACATGAACGGCACGCCATACACGTTGCCCTTGGCGCGCACCAGCGGCAAGGACGTGAGCTGCGGGGAAAGCTGGCTGTAGCTGGGAATCTTCGAAAGGTCAAGCGGCGCGGCCAGTTCCGGATTCGCGGTTGCAATCGAGGCTGCTACGTCACTCGACGGAGAAATGATGTCGTAGTTCGACGCGCTGCCGCCGTGGAGCTTCGCCATGAGTTCATCATCCGATCCCATGTATGACGCCGCGATCTTGCAATGATTTTGTTCCTCAAACGTCTGCACGAATGAAGGATCGGCATAGCCTTCCCACACCAGCAGGTTGAGCGTGGGAGTCTTCTTCGTACACGACCCTACGAACAAAATCGCCGCGAAAACAGGCAGCAGCCGGACTATTCGTCGCCGGTTCATTTTCCCTCCCGTATTCCTCGTTGCCCCATTGCCCGGTCTAGAACGTTGGCGGAGTGTTCACCCACAATACCCACGTCTCCTTGCGGCCGGGATTCTTCCAGCGATGCGGGGTCGCACTCTCGAAGTAGAAACTGTCGCCCGGCTTCAGGTGGTACTTTTCGCCTGCGAGCATGATCTCCAAATCTCCGCGCAGCACGTAGATGAACTCTTCACCCTCGTGTGCATAGGGATCGCCACTGCCGGCTGCAGGCGCGACACGGAACAGGTGCGGCTCCATTACGGTGTTGCCCCAAGCCAGCAGTTCCATGCGCACGCCCTCACCCGCCTCCAGCACCTTGCGGTCGCCTGGACGCACTCGCCGGCTGCCGGCTCCGTGCGCGTCAAAGAATTCGAGGATATTCGTTTTATAGAAGCGGGCCAGTTTGCGCAACGTGCCGACCGAACCGCTCATCTGAGAGCGCTCCAGCGCACTGAGAAATCCCACCGAAATGCCCACCGCATCGGCCACCTGCGCGAGTGAAAGCCTGCGTCGCGTGCGCAGTTGCCGCAGGTGAGCTCCGATCGCGCCCGCATTGCCATCGCCTGCAGGATGCAGCTTGCCCTCGCGCTTGAGCAACTGCACAATCGCCGGGGCGTTGAGCCCGCGCACCTTGCGCAGAAAGCGCGCTCGCCGCAGCAGCTTCACGTCGTCCACGGTGTACAGGCGATACTTGCTTGCGGTGCGTTGCGGACGCGTGAGTCCCAGGCTCTCCCACGAGCGAATCACCGACGGCGAGACGCCGACCCTTCTCGCCACGTCGCCGATCTTCAGGTAAGGTTTAGGGCTGCTCGGTTTCATCGCGGCTGTAACGGCGAGGCACGCAGTCTCGACATGAGATTTGCGATTGCGCAGATTTCGATGCAAAAGCCTCGTTTTTGTCCTTGACAGTGCCTACCCCGGTTCTCTAACCTTGCGGGATTATAGCAAGGTTCTGAGTAGATTCAAGCTGTTGTTGACGACAAAGATTCAACGAGAGAAGATCCAAACTCCCCCAGGAAGTCTGGAGGTTCCATGCCGTCACTGCGAGCCCGATGGATTCCGCTGTACGTGATGATCGCTGTCTGCCTGTTTTTCCCGACACTGCTGGCTGCCCAAGGCGCCACCGGGAGAATCATCGGTCGCGTTTCCGATCCCACCGGCGCAGTGCTCTCCGGCGTCAAGATCACGATCACCAATCAGGCGACCGGCGTCAGCCGCGAGGCGCTCACCAATGACAGCGGCGATTACTCCTTCGTGAACGTCGTGCCCGCAACCTATCAGGCCACTTTCGAGCTCAAAGGTTTCAAGAAAAACCAGCAGAAGGATCTGATCCTCGACGTCAACCAGGTGATGACTCTGAATTCTGTGCTGCAGATCGGCGGCACGCAGGAAGTCGTAGATGTCACGTCGGAAGCGCCGCAGATCGACACCACCAGCACGCAACTTGGAGCGGTGATCAACGACCGCTCGGTAAACGAGTTGCCGCTGAATACCCGCGACACCTATCAATTCCTGCAGCTTCAGCCCGGTGTGCAATCGCAGTTGGGATCGAGCGGGAGCTTATTTGCTGGCAGCAGCGACGCTGGTTCCGTCTCCGTTAACGGCGGCCGGACCCGCGCCAACAACTTTAGCGTGAACGGCGGCGACGCCAACGATCAGTTTGTCAACACGCCCACAATTGAACCGACTCCCGACGCAGTCGAGGAATTTCGCGTCATCACCAACACGTTCGACGCGGAATACGGCCGCAACTCCGGATCAGTTGTGAATGTGATCACAAAATCCGGAACCAACGCTTTTCATGGTGATGTGTACGAATACTTCCGCAATACGTTGCTCGATGCTCGCGGATATCCCGATACCAGCAAGCCGCAGCTGAATCAAAACCAGTTCGGCGGCACCTTAGGCGGGCCCATCAAGAAAGATCGCACCTTCTTCTTTCTGTCGTTTGAGGCGAGGAGAATTCGCGATGGTGTGCCTGGACAACTGCTCTTCGTTCCGACGGGCACGCCTGCGGCCGGGAGCGCCGCGGCCACTGGCGAATACGGCGGGGATTTCACGGGCGCTGGAGGATTTCCCGCGCCCACGGGGACCTTCGGGAGCAGCAATGCCAGCGCCGGTGCAGGGGGCATTAACGCTAGCTCCGGCACGCCTTTCGTCGCGATGGTGCTCGATGGGCGGTCTAACTCTACTCAAACGTGTGACCAGGCGCTGGGAATTCCTTCGGTCGCGACTCTTCCAATACAAACAAACCCGGTGACAGGCACTCCATTCATTCCATGGTCAGAGGTTTTTCCTGCTGGTCTCATTCCGAGTGCATGCCAGGACCCGGTGGCGGCAAACCTGCTCGGCCTGTATGTTCCCCAATCGAATGTCGGCGGTAACCAGTTTCAGACCATCACCACCGGCACGAACAACGCCAATCAATTCACTTTTCGCTTCGATCACAAGATCAACGATCATCAGAACCTGACCGCCTACTACTACTTCAACGATCAGTTTGAATTCGATCCGTACAACACCTTCGAACAGGCCGGCGCAACCGCCCCAGGGTTTGGAAGCTACAACAACGTCCGCTATCAGCAATGGAACTTCACCCACACGTGGACTGCTACTAACTCTATTGTGAATGAGGCGCACTTTACCTATATGCGGGAAGGCGAGCTGGGATACTTAAAGAACCAGAGCACCAATGGGGTCACTTCTTCCTGCACTACCGCCGCGAAGTACTGCTTTACGGGTTTCTCTGATTCACAGACCATCCAAACGAATTTTGGAACGGCGGCCAATCTTGGCATCACGCCGGGATTGGCTGCCAACCTCACTGGCGTTCCCTACGTGAACATTTCGGGGGAAGCATCGTTCGGCAACAACTTTGAAGGCTTCCTGCCACAGGTGGGAAACAGTTTTCAATGGTCCGACGAGGTCACCTGGGTGAAGGGAACACATACCATCAAGTTCGGCGCTGATGTTCGCCGCGCTCGCTTCGATCAGTTTTACTACTTCGACGTGAATGGTGAATACACGTTCAACAACAGCGGGCCGAACGCGATTGTTCCAACCGACGGCGATAACTACGCAGAATTCCTGCTCGGGCTTTCCGATGCCTACACTCAAGGATCCGGCCAGCGGGAGGACATCCGGAGTACGGCTCTGTATCCCTTTGTTCAGGACAGCTGGAAGATCAAACCCAACGTGACTTTGAACTATGGCCTGCGCTGGGAATACACTCCGCCGCCGGTCGACATCAGCGGTCACGTGGAGACCTTCCGTCCGGGCCAGAACTCAACGGTTTATCCTTGCGGAATCAATCAGTCAGGCCCCGGTGCCTCGTACTCGTATTGGACGGGGCTTGGTGTAGCAAGCCCCACATGTGCCAACACCGGCGCTGAGCCTACGGGACTCGTCGTCCCGGGCGATCCGGGTGTGCCTGCAGGAATGACGTCGACTTATTACAAGTCTTTTGCTCCGCGGCTTGGCATTGCCTACAGCCCGAATTTCACCAGCGGCCCGTTGGGCACATTGTTCGGCAGCAACGGCAAGACGAGCATTCGCGTGGGCTGGGGCCTTTTCTACAATCCGATCGAAGAGTTGGTTCTTGCGCAGTTCGGTGCCGAGCCTCCCTTCGGCGGCAGTTCCTCTTTATCCGACGTCTTCTTCAATACGCCATTTGTGAATCAGGGGAACTTCCAGGCTCCCAATCCCTTTGGCGGCATCATCACGCCGACCAAAAATGCGCCCACGGACTTGTCCTTGTTCCGTCCAATTCTTCTTTATGGCGAATTCCAGCCGCACCTTCGTTCCCAGTACACGACGCAGTACAACTTGACCATCCAACGCGAACTGTCGAACAGCCTGATGTTTCAAATTGGCTACGTCGGTTCGCAGGGGCATCGCCTGCTCGCGTCTCACGATATCAATCCCTCCACCCCGCAAACCTGCCTCGACATCATGAGCATTGCTGCCATCAATCCGGTCAACGTGAATTCGTTTGGCGCGCCATACAACTGCGGGCCGACGGTGGAAGATACGCAGTGGAGCGTCACGATTCCCAACGGATTCCCGTTTCACCTGCCGAATGGCAGCGTTGTGAACGGAACCAACCAAACGATCAACCTGGTCGGTCTGCGGCCGTATTCTTCGCCGAATTGCAATCCCAACAGCGCGGCGTTTGCGGTGGGCACTGGTTGTCCCGTGGATGGCGTGCCTGTTTTCACAGACATCTTCGCGGAAGACACCATCGCGAATTCTTCCTATAACGCGCTTCAGATGATGTTGCAAAAGCGCTTCTCGCACGGTTTGCAGTTCCAGGCTGCGTATACGTTCAGTAAGTCCATTGACACCGGGTCGACCTTCGAAGAGACCCTGAATCCGTTCAACTTCGGCGCCAGCCGCGCGCTCTCGCTCTTCAATTCGAAGCAACGCTTCGTGGTCAGCTATGACTGGGAGCTTCCCATTCGCAAGTACTCGGGATTGACCGGTAAATTAGCGAACGACTGGGAGGTTTCCGGGATCACGCAGTTCCAGAGCGGATTCCCCATCCGCCTCAATACCGAAGACGATACGGAACTCATCAACAGCCTCTTCTTCCTGGGGACGGAAGCGCCAAGTTTGACTGGCCCTCTGCAGATTCTCAACCCGAAGACGAATGGAGGCTTTTACCTGAACTACAACCAGTTCTCCGATCCGCCGCTCGGTCAATTCAACAACGGTACGCAACGCACTCTGTGCTGCGGCCCCGGACTGATTGATTGGGATTTCTCGGTCCACAAGAAAATTCCACTCAGCGAGGCCATGTACTTCCAGTTCCGAGCGGAGATTTTTAATATTTTCAATCGCACCAATTTCTCGAACCCTGACGGCGGATACTCGGACGGAGCGACAGCTTTCGGCAAAATTACGTCCGCGGGCGATCCGCGACTGGTGCAGTTCGCTTTGAAGTTCTTTTTCTGAGTAGTGAGATAAACTGTTAGCAATACCTCCGGGACCGCGTCCCCGGTCCCGGCATTCTAATGGCCCGCACGATCCTGAGAAAGGCAGGCGGAGCCTGAGTCATCTCGGAGACCTCGATGTACCCCGATCTGCAAAAAGAAGTCTCGGCGTTCGAGCGCCGCACGCGCAAGTCCGCCGAAGCCCATAAGAAGAATCTCAAGCGCATTCCCTTAGGTGTGGCCAGCAATTATCGCGCGTACGATCCCTGGCCGATCTTCGTGAAAGAAGCCAGTGGCAGCAAGTTCCGCGATCTCGACGGCAACGAATACATCGACCACAACCTGACCTTCGGCGCGTTGATGGCCGGGCATTGCCATCCTGCCGTGATGAAGGCCGTCGAGAAGCGCCTTTCGACGGGCACCATGTTCGGTATGCCGCACGACATGGAATGGGAACTCGCCGAAGAGATTTGCAACCGTTTCCCGGTCGAGATGTGCCGCTTCGGCAACAGCGGTACGGAAGCCACCATGCACGCCATTCGTCTGGCGCGCGCAGCTACCGGGCGCGACAAGATTGTCAAGTTCGAAGGCGCGTATCACGGCCTGCATGACAGCGCTCTGGTCAGCGTGAAGCCGCACGCTCCCGACTATGGAGATGTCAATGCGCCGACTGCCGTTCCCGGTGGCCTTGGCGTTCCCAAGTCTGCCGTCGACAACGTGAAGATCGCGACCTTCAACAATCTGGCGACCGTGGAGCGCCGCTTCAAAGAGAATCCCGGTGAGATTGCATCGATCATTCTCGAACCCATTCTGATGAACGTCGGCCTGTGCATGCCGCAACCCGGATTCCTGCAAGGGCTGCGCGACATCGCCACGAAGAACGACGCGCTGCTGATCTTCGACGAAGTTAAAACCGGTGCCAAACTATGCTGGGGAGGCGCCAGCGAATATTTTGGCGTGACCCCGGACATGATCTGCCTGGCGAAGTCCATTGGCGGCGGCTTGCCGCTGGCGGCTTTCGGCACGCATAAGTCGGTGATGGACCTGATCAGCCAGCACAAGGTCTTTCACGGCGGCACGTACAACACGAATCCGGTCTCGATGGCTGCGGGCTTGGCGACGTTCCGCCACGTGCTCACGCGCGAGAACTATGCGCATGTCGAGAAGCTCAGCAAGAAACTGGCCGACGGCTATCGCAAGATCATCGCGAAAGTGGGCCTGCAAGCTTACATCGCGCAGGCTGGCGCGAATGGCGCGCTGATGCTCTATCCGAAAGAGATCGTCAACTATCGCGACTGGACCACGATCGATGTCGATCTGTGGCGTCACTACTGGTTCGGCATGGTGAACCGCGGCGTGATGGCTCAACCGTACTGGTGGGATGAGCAGTGGACGATCTCGGTACAGCACACTGAAGCCGACATCGACAAGCATCTGGCCGCGTTCGACGACATTGCGGCATCGCTCGCGAAAGCGCAGCAGGAGCGTGCGACCCCCGAGCCGGCCGCCGTGGCGCACTGAGCCTCTGCAAGGATGTAGGCAGCAACAAGTACGGCTTGTCATTCCGAACCCCGGCAGGAGCCGGGGTGAGGAACCTGCTTTTCGACACACACGATCTTGTCCACCACGACCCAATCCGCCGAACAGCCCCATCTGATCCGCGCCCTCGGGCGCCGCGATCTCGTGCTGCTGTTTGTCGTCGCGGTTTTTAATCTGAACGTTGTTCCGTCGATCGCGGCCAACGGCGGCATCACCGTCTGGCTCTGGATCATTTCCCTTCTCCTTTTCTTATGGCCTGAGGGCATCGCTGTCATCGAGCTCGCCCACCGCTATCCCGGCGAAGGCGGCGTCTACCTGTGGGCGAAAGAAGTCTTCGGCGACTTCCACGGATTTCTCTCCGGCTGGTGCTACTGGACCAACAACATGCTCTACGTGCCGACGGTGATGCTGTATTTCGTCGGCGTTTCCGTATACGTGCTTGGCCCCGGCCATCAAGGACTTGCCGACAACAAGATTTTCGCTTCGATTGCGTCACTTTCGCTGCTTGCGCTGCTGACGCTGTTCAACATTCTCGGCTTGGGCGTCGGCAAGTGGATCAACAACCTGGGCGCAATTGGAACGTTCGTCGCTGCTGCCGTGCTGATCGGGCTTGCGGGAGTGATCTGGTCGCGTTTTGGAACAACGATCACTGCTTCGGATTTCGCCGTTCCGGCAAATCCGAAATTTGTCCTCAATTCTTTCGGCGTGATCTGCTTCGGGCTGGTCGGGCTCGAACTCGCTTCGGTGATGGGAGACGAAATTCAGGACCCGCAGCGGACATTGCCGGGCGCAGTGGCCCTCGGCGGCATTCTTTCCGGAATGCTGTATGTCGGTGCGACTCTTGCGCTGCTTATTGCAGTCGGTAAGAACGTAAACGTGCTTCAGGGAATCGTGCAGGCGGTGAGTCATATGGCTGCGCAGGTTGGCTTGAGCGGGATCACGATTCCGTTCGCCCTTATGCTCAGCCTGTCGATTGCGGGCATCGGCTCGGCGTGGATGGGAGGATCGGCCCGGATTCCGTTTGTGGCGGGGCTCGACTCGTACATGCCCTCGTGGCTGGGGCACGTGCACCCGCGATACGCAACTCCATACGCGGCGCTCATCGTGCAGGGAATCGTCTCGGCGATCTTGGTGGTTTTGAACTTTGCCGGAGCGGGAGTGCAGGAGACGTTTCAAAAGCTGCTGTCGCTCGCGGTCGTGCTGCAGCTTGTGCCGTTCGTATACATGTTCGGTGCATTGGTGAAATTTGCTGCCACGGAATCCGTACCAAAGGGTCAATACGGGCGTGTAACTATTTTTGTCGCCGGTCTGAGCGGCTTCTTGACCACGATTCTCGGCATCGCGCTGGTGTTCTTCCCGGCGCAACAGATTACGTCCCTGTGGTCATACGAAATCTGGATGGTCGGCGGTACGTTGTTTTTTGTTGGCCTGGCTGCTTTTTTCTTTTATGTATACGGCCGCAGGAAAGCCCCGCAGGGGCGGCAGATTGCAGCGCAGGACGTAAGTCCTGGGTTGGCGCAGGAGTCGAGTCGAGTCCCGTAGGGACGACAGCGATTGGAGGGCTACGATGCCCAGTGGAGTTCAAACAGAAGTCAAAACCTACCAGATGTTCATCAACGGCGAATGGGTTGCAAGCCAGTCGGCGAAGACATTCCCCGTTTATGATCCGTCGACGGAAGAAGTGATTGCCCAGGTCCCCGACGCTAACGCCGGCGACGTAAACCGAGCGGTCGCCGCAGCCAAAGCCGCTTTCGAAGAGGGCCCGTGGGCCACAACCACGGCGCAGGAGCGCGGACGGGTACTTTTTCGTTTAGCTGACAAAGTCCGGCAGAATCTGCCCGCACTGGCCGAATTGGAGTGCCGCAACACCGGCAAACCGATCGTTGAAGCGGAATACGATCTCAACGATGTTGCGACTTGCTTCGAATACTACGGCGGCCTCGCAACGAAAATCGTCGGCTCGGTGAACCCCGTTCCGGACAACGCGATGTCGCTCTCGCTCAAAGAACCCGTGGGCGTGGCCGGGCAGATCATCCCGTGGAATTACCCGCTGTTGATGGCGGCGTGGAAACTTGCGCCCGCGCTTGCGGCGGGCTGCACGTGTGTTCTCAAGCCCGCGGAGCAGACGCCGCTGACCGCGCTGGAGTTCGCAAAGTATTTCGTCGACTGCGGCCTGCCAGCCGGTGTCGTCAACATTGTCACCGGCTTCGGCGAAACCTGTGGCGCACCAATTGTGCAGCATCCCGATGTCAACAAAATTGCATTCACCGGCAGCGCTGCCGTGGGTAAGATCATCGTGAAACAGGCCGCCGACACGGTGAAACGCGTCACGCTCGAACTCGGCGGCAAGTCGCCCAACATCTTTTTCGCCGACGCTGATTTTGAAGCCGCCATCGATGGCGCGCTCTTTGGAGTCTTCATCAATCAAGGCGAGGTGTGCTCCGCCGGAAGCCGCATTCTGGTACAGAAATCGATCTACAAGAATTTTGTCGAGGCCATGGCTGAGAAAGCCAAGAAGATCAAACTCGGCCCGCCACTCGAACGCGACACCAAGATGGGGCCGCTGGTCAGCAAGGAGCAGTACGACCGAGTCAATTCTTATGTCGACATCGGCAAAAAGGAGGCCAAACTGGCCTCCGGCGGCGGACGCCCGGACAAAATCACGAAGGGCTATTACGTTCAGCCGACAATCTTTTATGACGTGCCGAACAGCGCCCGCATTGCGCGCGAAGAAATTTTCGGCCCCGTCGCTGCAGTGATTCCGTTCGACGATGAGAAAGACGCGTTGAAGATTGCCAACGACTCTCCCTACGGACTCGCCGCCGCAGTCTGGACACGCGACATCTTCAAGGCGATGCGCACGGTCAAGGCTCTGCGCGCCGGGATCGTCTGGGTCAACCACATGCAACCGACGTACGTCGAAGCGCCATGGGGAGGGTTCAAGCAGTCGGGCTTCGGCCGCGAACTCGGGCCCTGGGGCATCGAAGAATATTTGGAAACGAAACAGGTGCACATCAATTTGAACGAAGCGCCAATCGGCTGGTACTGAAAAGCTAGGGATCAGGGACTAGGGGTCAGTCTTCAAGGTCGAGCTTTAGTCCCTGACCCCTAAGCCCCAGCCCCTAGGATTTTGACTATGTCTACCATTCAACTTCGCACTCCCATTCCTGGCCCGCGCTCGCGCGAGCTAATGCGTCGCCGCAACGCGGCTGTGCCGCAGGCTGCTTATCACGCCACCCCGATTTTCGTGGCGAAGGCAGAAGGCGCTGTCGTCGAAGACGTGGACGGCAACCGCCTCATCGACTTTGCCGGCGGCATTGGCTGCCTGAACACCGGGCACCGCGCTCCGTCGGTGATCGACGCCATTCGCCGTCAACTCGACCGCTTCCTGCATACCAGCTTCAACGTGCTGCCGTATGAAAGCTATGTAGCGCTGGCCGAGCGGCTGAACGCGATCACGCCGGGACGATTCGCGAAGAAGACTCTTTTGGTCAACAGCGGCGCCGAAGCAGTCGAGAACGCCATCAAAATCGCGCGCTTTCATACGCGACGGCCGGCCATCATCAGTTTCGAAGATGCGTTCCATGGCCGCACCTACATGGCGATGTCGGTGACCAGCAAAACTCATCCCTACAAAGCGGGCTTCGAGCCGTTTCCTGGCGACGTGTATCGCATTCCGTACGCTTACTGCTACCGCTGCTCGTACTCGCTGCAATATCCGGGTTGCGAGGTTCACTGCGCGCGCCATCTGGAAGACACGTTCAAGCGCGTGGTTGCAGCGGAGTCCGTGGCTGCGGTGATCGTCGAGCCGATTCTGGGTGAGGGCGGCTTTGTGACGCCGCCGGCTGAGTTTTATACGATCCTCGCACAGACTTGCCGCAAGCACGGGATCCTGCTCATCGCCGATGAAGTGCAGAGCGGCTTTGCCCGTACCGGTGCCATGTTTGCCTGCGAGCGCTTCGGGCTGGAACCGGATCTGATCACCATGGCGAAATCGATCGGCGGAGGTCTGCCGCTAGCCGCGATCACCGGACGCGCCGAAATCATGGATGGCCCCGCTTCCGGCCAGCTCGGAGGCACGTTTGGCGGCAATCCGGCGGCGTGCGAAGCCGCGCTGGCTGTGCTCGACGTCATCGAAAAAGAAAATCTCAATGCCCGCGCCAATCACTTGGGCGAGATGTTCCGCAAGCGCACCGCCGACTGGCAGCGCCGCTGGGAGCTGATCGGCGAGGTGCGCGGCCTGGGCGCGATGCAGGCGCTGGAACTTGTGCGCTTACGCGCTACACGCGAGCCCGCAGACACTGAAACGAAAGAGATTGCCCAGTTCTGCTACGAGCATGGGCTGGTTACGATCACGGCCGGTTCTTACGGCAACGTCATCCGCCTGCTGATGCCGATCGTCATTACCGATGCGCAAATGGACGAGGCGCTCGACGTTCTGGAAGCGGCACTGGCCGCAGTCGCCGAGAAGAAAGGCGCAGCGGTGCAGTTGGCCTGACCGCAGCCTGCCGCTGATGAGCGCTATACTAAACGATACTGGTTACTGTGTCTGTAACAGCAGCAACCGATTCTTCACGATTCGCTGGAGTTAATTCCTGGGGTGACTTTTATGAGCGTAGCCGCACCTCCTGTTATCAAGCTGACCAACTTCATCAACGGCCAATGGATTGATTCGCGCGCCGGTTCGTCTCAGAGAGAGTGGCGCGATGTTGTTAATCCTGCTACGGGAGAGACGTTGGCCAGCGTTCCCCTCGCGGACGCTGCTGATGTGAATGCTGCTGTCGAAGCAGCCGCCGTTGCTTTTCCTGAGTGGCGCCGCACGCCGCCAGAAGACCGCATCCAGCCGCTATTCAAGCTGAAGATGCTGCTCGAAGAACACATCGACCAGATCGCCCGCATCATCACCATGGAGAACGGCAAGACCTTCACCGAAGCGAAAGCTGAGATGCGGCGCGCCATCGAGAATGTCGAAGTGGCCTGCGGCATTCCGATGATGA
>CAYOUY010000208.1:0-43025 GCA_964407245.1 uncultured Acidobacteriaceae bacterium | reverse complement strand
CATTGCCGGTGCGTCCACCAGAGGGCCCCATATTGCGTGGGATCATAGGCTGCGGCGACGGAGAACGACCTGCCCGGCAATTCATGACGCAGAATGCTGAGGGCGCGCCGCGTGTGGTAGTCGGAAGTGACGATGAGAATCCGATTCGCAGTTTGACCCGCCAGGCACTTGTCGGCGTCGCGCGACTCGTCCCGCGTTGAAAGTCCGACAATCGGGCAGACCTGTACCCTGGCCTTCTGCGGCAGCTGCGCGACGTATTTCTCCGCCAGCTCCGCTTCTGTGAAGCCAAAAAACTTTGTGTCCGCGGGTGCATCGATCACCACCAGCGGGGCGTATCCCTTGTCGAGCAGCTCCAAGGCGCGCGCTGGGCGGCGATCTCGTTCCCCCGCCAGCACCAGAATCACGTCCGACGGCCGCGGATTATCCACCACCAGCAGCTTGCCCGCGCTCGCGGCAAACACGACCAGCAAAAGACAAAATACGATCACCAAATTTCGAACAATCCTTCGCATCTCCATCCTTATCGCAAGCAGAGAAAGCCCGCGGAGAACTTCCCGAAGCGGATTTCGCCTCCTCCGGCACGTTCGCGGTTAAGACTTCCGCCAGTTTCCGCGTGCTAAAATCGAAGCGTTTTTCATCATGACCCGTCTTTGCGGGCTTCTCTCCATGACACCATCCTCTACCGCCGACGCTACTTCCGAGCAGCTCAAGACCAGAATTCAGCAGCGCCAGGCGCGCGTCGGCATCATCGGACTCGGCTACGTCGGCCTTCCCCTCGCCTTGTTGTACAGCGAGCAGAAGTTCCCGGTCACCGGCTTCGACATCGACACCCACAAAGTGGAAACGCTGAACAAAGGCGGTTCCTACATTTATCGCATCCTCGCCGAGGAGATCCAGGCGGCAAAGGCGCAAGGATTTTCCGCGACCTCCGATTACTCGCAACTGGAGACGATGGATGCGATCATCATCTGCGTCCCGACACCGCTCAACGAGTACCATGAGCCCGATCTCAGCTTCATCACCGGAACCACGCACTCCATCGCTCCGCACTTGCGCCCCGGGCAACTGGTGATCCTCGAGAGTACGACATATCCGGGCACGACGGAAGAAGTCGTCGTTCCGATTCTCGAGCGCGAGAACACGCCGGGACTGAAAGCCGCCCGCGATAATGCCGCTGCCAGCACCGGAAAAGAGTTTTTCGTCGCCTTCTCTCCCGAGCGCGAAGATCCCGGCAACACCACCGTAGCGCGCCGCGACATTCCGAAAGTCGTCGGCGGATTAAATTCGCAAGCTTCGGAACTGGCTTGCGCCCTGTACGCATCCATCTTCCAGCGCACGGTTCCCGTCTCTTCGCCAGCTGCTGCGGAGATGACCAAGCTGCTGGAAAACATCTACCGCTGCGTGAACATCGCGCTGGTCAACGAACTCAAGCTGCTCTGTCTGCGCATGGGCCTCGACATCTGGGAAGTCATCGGCGCAGCGTCCACCAAGCCCTTTGGCTTTCATCCCTTCTACCCTGGGCCGGGACTAGGCGGGCACTGCATTCCCGTCGATCCTTTCTATCTCTCCTGGAAAGCGAAGGAGTACGACTTCCGCACGCGCTTCATTGAACTGGCCGGCGAAGTCAACGTGAACATGCCCTACCACGTTCTGGCTTCGGTGGGCAGCGCTCTCAATCGCCAGAAGAAATCCGTGAATGGCGCGAAGGTTCTGGTTCTGGGCGTGGCCTACAAGAAGGACATTGACGATCTGCGCGAATCTCCCGCGCTCACCATCATCGAGCTTCTCCAGAAGGACGGCGCCACAGTCAGCTACCACGATCCCTATTTCCCCTTCATCGGCAAGGGCCGCAAGTACGACTTGCAGATGAAGTGCGCGGAACTGAAGAATCTGGAGCAATACGACTGCGTCCTTATAGTCACCGACCACTCCGACTACGACTATCGCCGGATTGTTGAGGAAGCGCTGTTGGTGGTCGATACCCGCAACGCCACGCGCGGCATCGAGAGCAACAAGATCGTCCGCTGCTGAGGGCCGGTCGGGATGGAAAAGCGGCGCTTCCGCCGTGGGAAATCTGTCCATGCTCGACTGTAGTTTTTTGCATGGCCCAGCCCTGAGGTGGGTGAAAGAATCTGCGGACATTCCTACGGCACTGATAAAAAAGGAACTATCCTTCAGAGCGGACCTCGCCGAGTGGCCTTTGCCGTGCAGAATGCAGAAAGAGATAGTACACTTTAACGAGTCCCTCTCCCAGGGGTTCCCGGCATTTAACGCAACCAATACGAAAACTTTTTCACTGGAAGCAGTGTTCTAGCGAGTACGCATATGGGATTCCCAGGATCTGAGTCAAGCCCGTTTTCCATGCTCCCCAAATGGCGGGCCCCATGGTACGAGTTTGTCTTCAGTTATGGCGCGCAGGCTGTCGCCATCGCAATTCTTGCGTGGGTACCGGTGCTGCGTCCGGAAATCATCGAAAATCCGGTGCACGACCACCAAGTCATCGAACTCGTGCCCACGCCGGTGCCGGTGAATCATGAACCGCAGAAGCAGTTGCCTCGGCCGGTGCTCGTGGCCAAGCTCGATCCGTTGCCCGTGGCATTGCATCTGGCGGCTCCGCAACCCTCGCCGCGGCCGAAGATCGAAGATGCTCCGGCTCCTGAAGTGAAAATCGCTCCCAAGCAACTGGAGCCACTGCCTGCCGCTCCAGCAGTTCCCAAGCAACTGGTCCGGACGAATCTTTTCTCCACCGGAAGCTCAGCTCCGCAAACGATTGAGAAGCCCGCCGCGCAAGTGCAAACTGGAGGTTTCGGCGATCCCAACGGCGTGCCCGCCAAGACCACTCAGACTCGAGCCGTGAACATTGCGCAGGCTGGCAGTTTTGACCTGCCCACCGGACCGGGGTACGGCAACGGCACAGGCGGGGCTAATGGCGCGCGCGGCGTGGTTGCCAGCGCTGGATTTGGTGGCGGCGTGGCCATCGCGGACCCTCGGCCCGCTCGCGGCACAGTTCGCCAGGCTGGATTCGGAGACGCCGATGTGGCCGCGGCTCCGACCGTGCAATCGCACCCGGCTGCTCCCGTAGCAGCAAAAATTGTGCCCGCGGAAATCCTTTCCAAGCCGCTTCCCATCTACACCCAAGAGGCCCGCGCCCGTAAAGTGGAGGGCGAGGTGCTTTTGGAAGTGGTTTTCGAAGCTTCCGGAAAAATTCACGTATTGAAAGTCGTTCGCGGATTGGGGTACGGACTCGACGACGCCGCCGTGCGGGCCGCCGAGCAAATTCGCTTCAAGCCCGCGCTCAGGGACGGTCAGCCATCGGACTCGACCGCGCTGGTGCACATTATTTTCCAGATAGCGTAGTCTCCCAGAAGGTTCTTATGCGAATGGTTCGTGCGGGCTCGTGGTTGGTTCTCATTCTGTTGGTCAGTGTTTTTGCGGCCGCGCAAGATTCTCTGTCGTCCTCTTCCACTTCTTCTTCTGAAGGGCAGCCTGCGGCGGCTCCAGCAGCAACACCGGCGCCGGTGCCGGCAGCTGCCACCGACACACCTTCGCAGAGCACGCAATCGCTGCCTCCGGTAGCCGCGACGCTGAATGACGTTCTCGACCGCGTCGTCCAACGCGAGCACTACTTCATGGCCCAGATGCGTCACATGCATCCCATGGTCGAAACCTATCTGCAGGATCTCAAGAACGACAGCAGCGGCGCCGCTGTGCCTTCCAAGGACCAGTATTTTCTCGGACGTCTCGACATGTCCGACGGTCCTGAGGACACGTCGTTCACCGGTCAGCCCGGATTCGGGCGGCGCGTGGTGGCAAGACTCACAGGTGTTTATTCCCTGCACTTCCTGCCCATGGGCTTCGCGCAGATGGTGATCCTCGACAGCGATTTTCAGAAGAAGTATTACAACTTCTCGTTCGTGCGCCGTGAATTTCTGGGTGAGATCCGCTGTCTCGTCATCGACGTCCAGCCCAGGGAAGGGCAGAAAGTTCCCCGTTTCATGGGCCGCATCTGGGTCGAGGACCAGGATTACAACATCGTCCGCTTCAACGGAACCTACGCGCCGCAGCCCAAGATCAATTTCTTTTTCCATTTCGACAGCTGGCGCCTGAATATGCGTCCGGGAACATGGCTGCCGGCGTACGTCTACAGCGAAGAATCGAATATGAAGACCGGGCTCAGCAAGAGCCTGCACTTCAAGGCGCAGACCCGCCTCTGGGGATACGACTTGAAGGGCCTGAACAAGAACGAGGAATTCACGCAGATTCTGGTGGATTCGCCGCAGTCGGTGCGTGATCAGAGCGACGCCGCCGCTGACGCCACTCCGGTTGTGGCCGAGCGCATGTGGGAAAAGCAGGCGGAAGACAACGCCGTCGAACGCCTGCAGAAGATCGGACTGCTCGCGCCTGCGGGCGAACTCGACAAAATTCTGTGCACCGTAGTGAACAATCTGCTGATTACCAACAACATCGATCTGCAGGGCGACATGCGCTGCCGTGTGCTCCTGACTTCGCCTCTGGAGTCGTTCACCATCGGCCACACGATCGTGGTCAGCCGGGGAATGCTCGACGTTCTTCCTGACGAAGCTTCGCTGGCGATGGTGCTTTCGCATGAACTCGCCCACATCGTGCTCGGACACCGCCTCGACACCAAGCTTGCCTTCAACGATCGCATGT
Source organism: uncultured Acidobacteriaceae bacterium (assembly GCA_964407245.1). Classification (GTDB taxonomy): domain Bacteria; phylum Acidobacteriota; class Terriglobia; order Terriglobales; family Acidobacteriaceae; genus Sulfotelmatobacter. The sequence continues at coordinate 38,354 of CAYOUY010000208.1, read as the reverse complement.
TCTTCCCCGACGAGGATTCGTTCCAGCGTCTCGATTTCAAGCGCAGCGCCGCGGACGAAGAAGCAGCCGACAACAAGGCGATGGAACTGCTGAAGAACTCTCCCTACAGGGACAAGCTGGGCGAGGCAGGATTGTTTCTGAAGGCACTGCAGGAGAAAGCTCCGGATCTGCCCAATTTGATTCGGCCGCATTTGGGAAACGGCCTGGCTTCGGCCAAGAGCGTCCGCATGGCGGCCGTGCTGGCCGCCGCTCCTGCGCTGGACGAAAAGCGTCTCGACCAGATTGCCGCTTTGCCGCTCGGCGGCCGCGTCAAGGTCGATCCCTGGAGCGATCAGGTAGAGTTATCCAAGGCCAAGAGTGTGCCGCTGGCCTCGGCGCGCGAAAAAATGGAATTCGAGATCACTCCGTTCTTCCCTTATCTGACGCGGCTTTCCATGGGCGCGACCGACAAAGTCGCGCTCACTTCGTCCAGTTCGTCGACCACGCAGCCCAAGTAAAGCACAGAGTTTCTTGGTGAGAATCTCTTTTGCAGAAAATCGCGGAAGGGGTTTCTTCGGCAGGACTGGGTGTCCCGAGCCAGGTTCGCTGGCGCTACGTTCGCCCGGCGCCAGCCACCATGCTGGCAGACAGATCACCGCGATACGTCGGGCGGCGGCGTCACAGATTCGCGGATTGCCGCCTACTGAATGCTGCTGCCCACTTGCGAGAATACCGTGTTAGCATTTGACCCGATGAGACGGATCGTCCCCACGACAATCACAAGAATTACAGCCAGCATGACTGCGTATTCCGCTATGTCCTGACCGCGCTCATCTTTCCACAACCATCTAAGAGTGTTAACCACGGGCTCCTCTTTCTGTTGCCTCTGCCGGCTGACCCCAAGCGGCAGGCTGAACTATGAACACGAATCGCCTTATGCACACAAAGCTGCACTTGAGCGGTGACAAAATTGTAGTTCTCTTGACCCACCTAGCCAATGGCACAACAGTGCCACGGCGTTCCCGCTCGTGCCACGTCACGTTACCCCACGGTTACTGTTACGCAATGCTCTTGAGCGGCAACGCCTGATTCACGGCAAACAAAGCCAGTTCCAGTCGAGTCGAAACACCAAGCTTGTCGAAGATATTGCTCAGATGGTGCTTCACCGTATCTTCGCTGATCTTGAAATACTCGGCGATTTCCTTGTTGGAGTATCCGGCCACGACGGCGGAAACAATCTCCAGTTCGCGCGGCGTCAAACCGAATTTTTTCTGCCGCGCCTCATCGTGCGAGGATTGCATCAGCGTGCGCAGGTATTGCACCAGATTGGACACACTCTCCCGTCCCACCCAGTATTCGCCCGCCATCACGGTGTGAATGGCTTTCAACAGGAGCTGCGTAGCCGAATCTTTCAGCACCACTCCGCGCGCGCCCAGTTGCAGTGCTTCGACGATCTGACTCTTTTCCGCGGCTGCCGTCAGCAGAATCACTCTCACCGGAGTGGCGTTCGCCGGCATGCTCAGCTCCCGCAACGCCTCCAGGCCGGGATGCTTGGGCATCGCCAGATCCAGCAGCAGAATGTCCGGTTTCAACTGCTTCGCCAGCCGCACCGCTTCCGCCCCGTCCGACGCCTCGCCCAGAACCTTCAGGTCGGCCTCAGCTTCCAACAGACGGCGCAGGCCGTCGCGGAAAATGGGGTGATCGTCGGCGATCACCAAGCGAACCGGTTGCGATTTTCTAAAATTCATTCGGCACTTCCCCGCGCGGAACTGAAATTTCCAGGCGCGTTCCCTGCCCCGGAGTTGATTCTACCGTGAGTTCGCCGTCCAGCAAACGAACCCGTTCCTTAATGATCATTGGTCCCCTGCCTTCGTCTTCCATCTGCTGCTGGTTCAGTCGCCCTTCGAATGGGAATCCTTTGCCGTCGTCCTCCACGGTCAAGGTCCATTTCCCGTTGCTCGAGCCCAAACGTACCAGTGCATGCCGCGCGCCGCTGTGTTTGCGCACGTTCACCAAGCTCTCCTGCACAATGCGGAGCAACTCCCGGCAAACTTTTTGCGGCATATCCAGTTCGTCGAGGTCGGTCACGAAACGCGCGCTGATGCCGGTCTCGCGCTGAAAACGCTCGACGGTGTCGTTCAACACGCCCAGCAGCCGGTCCGCGTCCACGTCAATGGCTTTCATCTGCTGCATCAGTTCGCGCAGCTTGAGCACTTCCTCGCGCAGCAGTCCCTGAATCCGGCCTAACTCTGCGCCGATCGGGCGGTTGGCCTCCGCCTGGCGGCGTATGACGTCCACCTGCAGTTCCACGGCGATCAGCGATTGCACAGCGCCGTCGTGCAGTTCGCGGGCAAAGCGGGCTCGCTCGGCCGCACTCGCCCGTCGACGCAGCCGGTGCAGAAGGTACACGTTGTAAATCGCGGGCCCCACCTGCCGTACCAGGTTCAGCAGGAAACGTAATTCCTCCTGCTTCTCGCCCCGCCACGAGGGATTGAACAGGAAAATGCGCCCCCGCCACTCCCCGCCAAACAGGAACGCCACGGTGATCAGGGAATTGAAGTCCTGCGTCTCGCGAAGCTTGGCCACGGGCACCTGGTCGGTGACTGGGACCTGGTTGCCGTAATGATCGAGCGCCAGCGTCGTCCACTTCCCATCGTTCGTGCTCGAGTAACAAACCTCGCCGGGAAAATCGTCGAGGTAAATCCTGGCGTTGCGATGTCCATCCAGCCACTGAAACTCGGAAGGTGCGCCCGAGGTGGACCGGTTCAGCTCACCCAGAAAAATCCGGTGGCTGCGTGTTTCCTGCGCCGCCACCACCAGCCGCGAGGCCTCATACATTGCCATCGTTTCGGAAAAAATCTGCTGCATCGTTCCGGTCAGGCCAGCTTCGACCCGCACCCGCGACAGAATGCCCGTCACGACGGCCTTTTCGGCGCGCAGGTGTTTCTGCTGCTCGGCCAGGTATCCCAGCAACAGGCCCATGACGATCAGATAGATCGAGAGCATGAACAGGCGGTTGGGGTCGAATTCGTTGACGTTCACGCGCAGACCGAGAAAGGCGCTCAGGCGTGCTGGGCCTCCCGGTTGCAGCCACAGCTGAATTACCACCAGACGTTCCAGCCACAACAACGCAACTTCGGCCGCAGCGGTGCCTAGCGTTTCCCACAGTCCCCAGCGGTACGCTGCGGCGGCGAGAACAAAGAAGAAGAAGAGGAAAAACGGAGTGCGCGGGCCTTCCGCGAAAATCGAGATCACCGCCGGCCACGCGATATCGCCGGCGTGCACCAGCAAGCGAAAAGCAGACGTAGATTGCTGCCGCCGCCGCAACAGCATCAGGATGAGAATGCCGTTGGCCAGATAAAAGACGAACAGGCCGTAAGCCGCCCAGGAATGGCCCAGTTCCGTCGGATCCATGCGAATGGCGACCAGCGTCGAGATGGCCAGAAACACGCGCGCCGTCGCCAGCCAGCGTTCAATCCGGCGGGTCTCGCCTGGATCGGGCGGAATTCTCAGTCTCCAGGAATTTCGGTAGCGGTCAACCGAACGCAATCGAGTCAGTCTCCACGAAGTGGCGGGGATCGCGCTGCTTAAAGCAATCTGTCGCGCTGCCTATGATCGTGCTGCATATTATTGAATAAGAAAACCTTACCTTCAAGCCCCGATTGCCAGCGGGCGTGGCACCGCCGATCTGACCTGACGCACCAGATTACTACAGTAACCACCTCCGTTCTTCCATCCCATCTAGAATGGCCTCAGAGGAGTGTCTTGAGCGCGCGCGCCAAAATCTGGCTGGCAGCGGTGGGCGGGATTCTGGCCGCCTTCCTTGTGGCCTCTGTGTTTCTGCCCCAGTCGTATGGCCTCTCCGCGATCTGCGATTTCACCGATACGCTTCTCCTGGCTTCCGGCGCTGCCTCCTTTGTTCCTCTTGCGCTGCGCTCGCGCGGACGCATGCGCCTTTTCTGGTCGCTCATCATTCTTGGCCTCACCATGTGGCTGTGTTATCAGCTCGCCTGGACCTACAACGAGGTCGTGCTCCGCCGGGAAGTGCCCGAGCTTTATGCCGGAGACATTGTTTTGTTTCTCGACATCGTCCCGCTGATGGCTGCTCTTGCGCTGCGCCCCCACGCCTCCGAGGATGAATACGCCGGCCGGCTGGGCCGGCTCGATTTCGCCTTGTTGTTGGTGTGGTGGCTGTATCTCTATGTTCTGATCGTCATCCCCTGGCAGTACGTGCAAGCCAATATTCCAGCATATAACCACGATCTGGATACGCTCTATCTCATCGAGAAGCTCGCCTATCTGGCCGGCTTGGCAACCTGCTGGTTCAGCAGCAAAGGTGACTGGAGAAAACTCTACGCCAGCCTGTTTGGCATGAGCTTCACCTATGTCGCCAGTTCCACGATTGCGAACTGGGCCATCTCGCGGAACGCTTACTACACAGGCAGTGTTTACGACCTTCCCATAGCCTGCGCGATGGCTTGGATCACCTGGATTGGCCTGAGCACTAAAGTCGATCAGCCCAATGCCGACATTGTTGAAACCTCAACTGTCTACAGCGTGTGGATTGCCCGCTGCGGCATGATTGCTGTTTTTACTCTTCCCCTTTTCGCCGTTTGGGCCATCTCGGATGCCCTGATCCCGCCCCGCATACGACTCTACCGAATCGTGCTGACCCTGGGCGCCGCAATCGTGATGGGCGTGATGGTATTCGTCCGCCAGCACTTGCTCGACCGCGAATTGATTCAGTTGCTCAACCAATCGCGGGAATCGTTTGATCATCTCAAGCGCCTGCAGGCGCAAATCCTGCAGTCGGAGAAAGTCGCTTCCGTGGGCCAGTTGGTTGGCGGTGCTGCTCACGAACTGAATAACCCCATCACCGCCATGCTCGGCTACTCTGACCTGCTGCTGAGTACTTCGCTGAGCGCGGAGCAGCGGCCGTTGGCGGCAAAAATCGGCCAGCAGGTGCGCCGCACCAAGTCGCTGGTCGCCAGCCTCATCAGTTTTGCCCGCCAGAGTCCAGCGGCCAAAACTCCGGTGGATCTCAACACTCTGGCCCGCACCGCCGTCAAGCTGGCGCAGCCGCAGTGGGAGGCTCTTCAGATCGGGTTGCACACGGACTTTGACGCCGACTTGCCCAAGGTTCTGGGCGACTCCAACCAGTTGCTGCAGGTCTGCGTGCAGTTGCTGGGAAACTGTCTGCACCTGATGGATGAGAGCGGCAGGAAAATCCTCAGCGTAAGCACCCGCCGCGAAGAAGGCATCGCGCTGCTCGAGATTTCCACTCCATCAGCTCCGGCTGAGAATGGTGCGCTAGCGGGTCGCCCGGCAGAAGCGGTGACCGATGTGGACGACGGCTTCAGCGCTTGTCAGGGGATACTGCAGGAACATCGCGGTCAGGTTTCGCGGCAGCAACGCGAGGATGGTGCCATCTGTCTGCGCGTTGAGCTGCCAGCTCTCGAGGGCACGCTGCCGCGATCACAGGCGGCTACCGTGCCGGTGCTGTGGCAATCTCAACCGTTCGCTTGAGCTGCCCGCAGGCGGCATAGATATCGCGCCCACGTGGACGCCGCACAAAGGCCGGGATTCCCGCATCCACCAATATTTTCTGGAAGGCCGCGACGCGATCCTCCGCCGGCGTGGCGAAGTGGATTCCCGGTCCCGGATTCAGCGCAATCAGATTCACCTTGGGCCGCATTCCACGTACGAGTTCGACCACTTCTCTGGCGTTGGCGGGCGCGTCGTTTACGCCGCTCAGCAGCACATATTCGAATGTGATCCGTTCGCGAGGTCGCAACGGAAACTCGCGCGCCGCCGCCATCAGCTTCTCCAGATTCCATTTCCTGTTCAGCGGCATCAGTTCGGTCCGCATCGCGTCGTTCGACGCATTCAGAGAAATCGCCAGCTTGGGCCGTACTGATTCCTGTCCGAAATCGTGAATGCGCGGCACGATGCCTGCCGTGGAAACCGTCATGCGCGATTCCGCTACGCCCACCTCTTCGACAAGCAAGCGCACCGCTTTTATGAAGTTGTCGTAATTCAGGAACGGTTCACCCATTCCCATGAAAACCAGATTCGTGCGGTCCTCCGGTGGCGAGACTTTCTGGTCGTTCAGCACGGCGCCGACCTGGCCGACAATTTCTCCGGCGGTCAGATTTCGCTTCAGTCCCAGGAGCGCTGTAAGACAAAACTGGCAGTCAACCGCGCAGCCGACCTGGCTCGAGATGCAAATCGTCGCACGATCCCAAGCACGCGCTGCGCCGCCGAGCTTACGCTCGGCCGGACGGCCGAGAGCCTGCCCTGAGCCTGTCGAAGGGGTGGCCGTCCCTACACATTCCGCGGTAGTCACCGAATCCCCCGCTTCGCTGCCGTCTCCGGCTTCGCCGCCATCACCTTCAGGCATCCATACGGTTTCGACCGTTTGCCCGTCGGCCAATGCCATCAGGTAACGAATCGTGCCGTCCTCGGAGACGAAGCGCTTTTCGATCGCTGGCAACCCGATCGAAACGCCCTTTTCCACCAACTTCAAACGAAACTGCTGCGGCAGAGTCGAAATCCGCTCGATCGCGTCGACCCGTTGCCGGTAAACAGCCTCAAGTAGCTGTTGCGCGCGGTAGGAGGGTTCACCTTCGTTTTCCACAAGCGAGCTGATTTCGCCCCGGTCGAGCCCTAGTAGCGGGATTTGCAACGGATTTCCCATCGTGTCTGGTCTCTGGTGGTGGCCGGATCCGCAGGCCGCGCTGCGGCAGGGTGGAACTTACCTTAACCCACTGATTCTAGGCCACTAAACTATTCTCGCACAGGCCTTGCGCCTGTGTCAGAATAGTAAGGATCTCTCCACAGCAAGTTTACTGGGGTTCTACAGAATTCATCTTTACTTAGCAGGATTCATTCATGGTGCCGGAAGTTCGCAACATTCGCCGTCAATCGCTCTCCAACGGCCTGACCATCATCACCGAGCAAATGTCGCACATTCGCTCGGCCTCCATCGGCGTGTGGCTGGAGACCGGTTCGCGCGATGAGACTCCCGAGTCGAACGGCATCTCGCACTTCATCGAGCACATGGTGTTCAAAGGCACGAAGCACCGCACCGCGGAGGAAATCGCGCGCCAGGTCGACTCCATCGGCGGCAACATGGACGCCTTCACCGCCAAGGAATGCATCTGCTTCAACGTGAAAGTGCTCGACGAGCACGTGCCCACCGCGCTCGACATTCTCAGCGACCTGGTGCTCAACCCGGTCTTCGACGCCAACGACATTGCCCGCGAGCGCGGCGTCATCATGGAAGAAATCAAAATGGACGAGGATAATCCCGATTATCTCGTCCACGAAATCTTCACGCAGAATTTCTGGAAGGATCATCCGCTGGGCAAGCCGATCCTGGGCACGAAGGAAACGGTGAAGCGCTTTGAGCGCGACGCCGTGCTCGAAGCTTACAAGCACCGTTTCGCACCCGGGAATATCATCGTGTCGGCGGCGGGCAATCTCGATCACGACCGCTTTGTCGAGCTGGTGACGCGGCATTTCGAGCACATGAAGCCGCTGTCGAACGGCTTCCATTCGTCCGCGCCCAGGATCGTTTCCCGCATCATTCTGCGCAACAAGAAAGCGCTCGAGCAGGTGCAGTTGTGCATCGGTGTGCCCGCGCATCCCATCGCGCATGAGAAGCGCCACGCCGGCTACATTCTCAACACCCTGCTCGGCGGAGGCATGAGTTCGCGCCTGTTTCAGAACATCCGCGAGCGCCAGGGGCTGGCTTACTCCATCTACAGCGATCTGAATCCTTACCGCGATACGGGATGCCTCGCCGTTTACGCCGGAACTTCGCTGGCCTCGGCAGCGAAAGTGGTGCAGTCGGTAGTCAGCGAATTCCACAAGCTGAAAACCGAAGCCGTAACCGAGGAAGAATTGCGCCGCTCCAAGGCTCAACTGAAAGGCAGCCTGATGCTGTCGCTTGAGTCGAGCACCGCGCGCATGTCGAATCTGGCTCGTCAGGAAATGTATTTTGACCGCTACTACGATCTCGACGAGTTGATCGAAAAAATCGAGGCCGTCACCGCTGAAGATCTGATCCGCCTGGCGAACGAGTACTTCCATACGGAGTCGGTGGCCGTGACCGTTCTCGGCAATCTGCCGGGCTTGAAGATTACACGCGATCAACTGGCGTGTTGAATCCGGCACCAGCGCCTCCCTGCGGACGCATCTGTAAGATGTTGGCAGGAAAGACGTTGATGCGAGCCGCAAGAGAGTATTCCCGCCCCACACCGCGCCGGGCGAAAACTTAGTTCTTGAATTTCGCTGTAACTTTCCACTACCCTTGGGCCTCCTATGTACGGCCGCGGGCGGAGAGGCCTGCTTGCCGGTGGAATACCGATAACTCACCCCAAGGAGAAACGAGAAACCATGAAGAAGATTTTCAGCATTCTGACGCTGACCTGTGTTCTGGCGTCGATGATGGCCTTCGCGCAAGACACCACGAAGAAAGACGACACGATGAAGAGCGACTCGACGAAGAAGACCGCTTCCGCGTCGAAAACCAGCACCGCCAAGAGCAAGACTGCGTCGAAGAAAACCACCACCACGAAAAAAGACGACAGCATGAAGAAGAGCGACGACAGCAAGAAGCCCCAGTAGTCGCCGTCCCATCGGGAATTCATGGCGCGGGCCGCGAGTCCGCGCCAGATTGTTTCCAACCAAAGCAAGGATTTCGCGCCCCTCGCTCAGTTCCGGCCGTGAACATCCTCAGTGTGCGCGGCATCGCTGCGGGCGGACTGAGCATCATCATCCACGTCGGCGTCAACCTGTGTGCCCGGCAGCGCATAGGCGGCAGCGGTCGTCTCCAGATATTTCTTGAGACAGCGCGGGCATGGCGTGAATCCCTCTTTCAGAGCTTCTTTCGCCGTCAGCTTACGCAGCTTGTCCTTGTCATGAATGAAACTGCATCCGGGGACGTGAAAAATCTTGGTCCCTTGCGCCACCACGACCTGCAGGTCCGGCGGAATATTTTCGCCCGCGTTGGCGTGCTGCGACCTGGCCTGCTGAATTGATGTGCGCGAATTCATGAGCCACACTCCGCCGATAATCAGCGCCATGGCGGCGACCGGAATCAGCCACGCCTCCCACGTGAACCAGCGGCTCGAGCGTGGGCGCGCTCTCTGGGCCAGCCGCTTTTCCAGACGACGATCAAATCCCGCAGGCAGGTCGATCATGCGCTCGTCGCCGTACAGCCGGATCACGTTGCGCATGCCCTCCAGCACCGATCTGCAGCGCGGGCACGCGCCGAAATGCTCGTCCATCGCCGCACGCAGCGTTACATCGACATCGCCCTCGAGATAGTTGGAAATCTCGCGCCACACCTGCTCGCAGTTCACCGCTTCATTCACCATGGCTTGGTCCCCTTCTCGAAGGGCAGTCGGCTGAACCAGCCTTGTCCCCATCCGCTGGCCAGCAGGTCGCGCAGCATAAGCCGCGCCCGCAGCAAACGGGTCTTGACCGAGGCCACGGAGATGCCCAGCGCCTCGGCCGTCTCCTGAATATTGAGTTGCTCCACGTCGCGCAGGACGAAGACTTCACGATACTTGCGGTCGAGCGAGGCCAGCGCTTCCGCAAGTTTCCGGCGGATTTCTTTTCGCTCCAGCGCCTCGGAAGGAATCTCACGCCAGTCGGCAAAATCGCGGGGCGTGTAATCGCTCTCTTCGTCGCGGCGGTCGTCCATGCCTTCCATGATCACGGTTCGCTCCCTTCTGCGCCGCATCAGCGCTTCGTTGACCGTGATTTGAATCAGCCAGGTGCTGAAGCGAGACTCGGCGCGAAACTGCCGGATGTTGGCGAGAGCTTTCAACATCGCCTCCTGGGCCACATCTTCGGCATCGCTCTCATTGCGCAGGATGGCGAGCGCAGCGGCATAGACCCGCCGCTCATACGGGCGAACCAGTTCGTAGAACAATTCGTGCTTGCCGCGCTGCACGCGCGCGATCAGATCCTGCTCGCGGCCGGCGCTTTGCTCCGGGTTGTTCACCACCACAATCCGTTCGGCCATCGCATTTGGGTGGCGCAGCGCTTCAGCGCTGCGATTTCCCCAGATGGTTTCTGGGGGCTTCAGCCCCCGAGGTCACACCGCCAGACACCACTTCAATACTCGGGATCCTTCTTCCAACCCGTCAGCATGGAGAAGAAATTGCTCCAGCCATGCAGAACCACCATCACCAGATGTCCGAACGCGAAACCCAAAATCGCCCACATGGTCAGAAAATGCCACAGCCGCGCCCAGTGGAATCCGCCCATCAGCCACGCCAGCCACGAAAACTGGATCGGTTTCCAGATGGCGAAGCCGGTCGCGACCGAAATCACGCCCAGCCCGATCACGCTGGTATAGGCGTGCTTCTGCAGCGGATTGTAGGCCTCGCGCTGCTCCGGTTTCGGCCCGAAGAAAAAGTAATGCCGCACCATGGGCCACACGCCGGGAAGGTCGCGGCGCGTGAACAACACCTGCCGGTAATGGCCGCTGAAAATCTGGTAGCCGAGATAGACCAATCCTGTCGCCATGTAAATCCACATGAAGGTGAGGTGCCATTGCAGTGCGCCGCCCAGCCAGCCGCCGATGGCGAATGCCTTTGGCCAGTTCAGCAGATCTTTCTGCGGAATCTTGGCGCCGAAGCTGGGGAAGGCACGAAAAATCTGCAGGCCGCTGCCGATCATGACAAACAGCGCAATGGCGTTCACCCAATGGCAGATGCGCACCGCGAGCGGATGCTCGTACACGGCGCGCGCGACGGCTTCGGTTTCTTCTCCGTTGGAGCGAACGATTTCGACGACAGAACTCACCCCGTACTCCTTGCCGATCGGCCCTCAGCGGCTAAAGCCGCTCGATCTCTGGCAGTCTTACGGCACGACTAAAGTCGTGCCCTTCCCGAGCCTTCTTCCATGACCGCGTTCACAATCCGTAAAACTCCGAATATCCCTGATCTTCCCAGTAACCGACACGTTCCAGAATGTTCGTCACTTTCAAGTCGGTCAAATACTTCGCTTGCTTGTAGCCGACCTTGGTGGGAATGTTCAGCCGCAGGGGCGCGCCGTGCTCGCGCGTGAGAGGACGGTCGTACATTTCCCAGCACAGCAGCGTCTGCGGATGCAGCGCCGTCGCCATGTCGAGCGATTCGTAGTAATCGTCGGCGCACTCGACCGTCACGAATCGCGCCGTCGTGTCGGCACCGATCATTTTTAGGAAATCGGAGAGCCGCGCGCCGCCGAATCGGCCAATCACATCCCAGCCTTCCACGCAGACATGGCGAGTGTTCTGCCGGGTGCGCGGCAGCGTCTGAATTTGCGCGAGCGTGTAGTCCCCCGGCTTTTGCACGGCCCCGGTGACCGTCAGCGTCCACTTTTCGAAAACCACGCCGGGATCGTCGACGTCGTAGTCGTTGATCGGAAATTTTTCGAACGGCGTGACTTCAGCATCGGAAAAGGTCGTGGCCAGATGCCCGTTGCGAAACATCAATCCGGAGGCCCAATCGCTGAAACCCAAGCCCTTCTTCAGCAACCACTCCTGCACTCCGGGGATGGCGAAGGCCCCAAGGGCCAGGACCGGCGCCACTTTCAACAATTCGCGGCGCGAAACTTGGCCGAACCGACGCTCAGCGAAGCGGGGATAGAGAATTCGTGGCGCGCGTTCCGCCTCGTGTGCTGCTGGCTCAGCGGTCGGTGTTTGCCCGGCTTTAACCTCAGCCGGCTTGGCCTCAGCAGACAACTTTGCAGACCCAGCCTCGGTAGTCACGCGTGCGGCAGGTCCGGGCTCGACCTGCTTCGGTTCAGGCCCGTTAGCGGCTGCATCCGGCGAGGTTGGCGGCTTCGGTTCGCGATTCTCCGGTTCTCGGTTCTCGGCGTCCATAGGTCCCAGCATTCTCCTGAGGTCCCGACAAGCATGGGATTCGGAAGGCCCCACAAAAGTTACGGCCAATTTAGCACGAGATGGGAACAGGGTTCAGCCGTCCCCCCCGGCCGCAGAAAGCCACACTTTTGCTGGTCTTTCGGCGCGATTCGAGGCATACTATCGGGCATCGACCGAAGGAACACCCCCAGTTCCGGATGAAGATTCGGCCTCATAGGTTCCGGCATGTTCGATCCTAATGCGCTGTACTCCAAAACGCCGCTTCCGAAAGCAAATCGTCCTTTGTTGAGAACAGCGAGAGCGGGAGCGCCGGTCGAACCCAAACAACGGCGCATGATGGTCATGGCGCTGGCATTGTTGCTGCTTACCCTGGGGTTCGTCCTTTTCCACGATCGCGATTTCTGGTTTCCCGACACGGACGAGGCGCAGGACACGCAGGATACAAATCGGGTCGCGGCCGTGCCTCCGGTTGTCGCGAGATCGACTCAACCCGTTCCCGTGGCCCAGGCCGCGGTCGCGCCGGAAAAAACAGGCAGGAAATCGCACAAGTCCAACGCTCGGGCGGGCAGCGCCAAGACGGCCAGCGCCAAAGCGGTCAGTGGCAAAGTGAAGAGTTCGTCGCGGACGGCCTCTGCCGCAGCACCAGTCGAAAGGGCTGCTGCCGATCGCGGAATTCCGGATCGCGGCGTCGTCGATCGCGGCGCGATCGCTGGCAATATTGATCCATCCGACGCGCCTGACGGCATGACGGTGGCGAACCGGACCGCATTGCCGCCGCTGGAAGTGGAAGTCATAGCCGGCGATAATCATCGCAACATCCATCCCGGCACCAACGCCGTGCAGGTGGAGGTGCTGCCCGACTCTGCTGCTGACGCTGCGCCGGCATCGTCATCGAACACAGAGACTGCCGCCTCCGTCACCGACAATGCCGCCGAGCGGGTGCAAATGTCGGCCGATACGGCGGAGGTCGTAAGCCGTCCGGTGCAGCCGGGATATCCGACGCTAGCCCGGCAAATGAAGGTGCAGGGCTCGGTTATTCTCCGCGCGTTTATTGGGCGGGACGGTCTGATTCAGGATTTGCGGGTGGTCAGCGGTCCACCCATTCTCGCCTCAGCTGCTGAGGAAGCGGTGAAGCAGTGGCATTTCAAGCCGCACTACGTGGGCACGGAAGCAGTGGAAACGCAGGCCAAGATCACCGTCAACTTCACCATCTCGACCAACTAGTCTGTTGGCTGGTCTGTCATTTTCAGTCGACCGCAGAAGAGGATGAGAACGAATTTTCTCCGACACATCGCCATCCCGTCGATCGCATTCATGGCGTGTGCGTTAGCGGCTTCGTCCGAGTATCACGCGCACCATGCGGAGGCTGCTATGTCTTTCACTATTTCAAGCCCGAGTTTCACCAACGGCGGCGACATCGCAAGGAAATTCACCTGTGATGGAGCCGATGTTTCGCCTCAGCTTTCATGGACCGAGCCTCCCGCCGCCACCAAAACCTTCGCGCTGCTCTCGGACGATCCCGACGCGCCGGTGGGCAACTGGAATCACTGGACAGCGTGGAATCTGCCGGCGAACCTGCGCGGCCTGCCCGAAGGATCGAGCAAAGACGCGCGTCTGCCTGACGGGACAGAGCAGGGCCGCAACGATTTCCGCAAAACAGGCTACAACGGGCCGTGCCCTCCTCCAGGCAAGCCGCACCGCTACTACTTCAAATTGTTCGCTCTAGATACAAAGCTCGATCTCAAGCCCGGAGCGGGCAAGAAAGAACTGGAAGCGGCGATGAAGGGACACATCCTTGCGCAAGCGGAATGGATGGGGCGATACGGGCGTTAAGGCCGCTCTGTGGGCGATACAAAATCTTCCGGAACGGCTCCGTTTCCTGTTGGCCGACTACTCGCTCGGAGTCCGTCGAACCGTGAAGCCAACGCCAGGTATTCGGCTCACTTTATGCTGCGGCTTCCAGTGGTCGATCCTTTGCGCCCATAATCAAAAACCACAAGATAATCGCTGGTTCGCCTAGCGTTAGCGGGATGCTCGCGAATCGGTTCACGACATTCGCGTAGCTCGGTAGAAGCAACGGCGCAATACTATCCGCCAAGTAGCCGAAGCCTGCTGAGATCAGGAGGATGCCCAGGATGCGGGGGAGGAAACCTGATCTATATACAAGAATCCCGAAGTGGAAAAGCCAGGGGCCAAAAATCCAGCCGACAACGTACCCGTAGCGATGCAAATCGAGGAACAACATCGCCAGGGCCTCGCGGCGCGGTTGGTCGAAAACCGACAGGAAATCCGCGCCGCGCAAGAGCGTCAGGGCCGCGATCTCGCTTAGCACATTCACGGCCATTAGGGGAACGAAGGCCAGACCCCAGATCACCATCAGCGCAGCGTGCGTCTTGTTCACGCCGCTGAATAGTCGATAAAGAATCCAGAGCAGGTAGATGAATTCGGCTGCGCAAATCAGTTCGGAAACGATGCCGAGGCGGAAAAGCCTCTGAGAAGCGAAGATGTTATTGGCGGTCGCAGCCGCGTTACCAGATACGATCAGCTTGCTGGGTACATAAATGATGCCGAAGAAGCCGGTAACCGCGTTCACCAGGTAGAGCACGCCGGCGATTCTCGCTGTCGGTTTGGTCGAGTTCATGCCCTCTCCCCTTTGCTGACGACTCTACCCGGAGATACGGCTCGCTGAAACCTGCCCTACTATGTCCTGGTTCGAGGTCCGATACAGCTTCGGTCAAAGAGTTGAATCTCCCGACGTACCTCACGTGCATGGGTATGAGGAAAAAGCTAAACTGTTCATCCCGTATACCGGAAGCCGGCTAATCGCCAGATTCGAGCGGATCCGCCCCAAAAATAACGAGCGTCCTGAGACCCTTTCGGATCCAGGACGCCCGGGCAGCCCTCCCCCAGAACTGCTCACTAGCGAAATTAAACGTGTGCAGGTTTTTTGCCTATGGCACTTCCGTGCCATGGCATGTCGCTTTCGTGCCAGTCGCCTATCTAAATGAAAAAACGAGGTTTGGCATGGCTGGCCGGAAACGTAAGGGGGCCGTGGCATTTGAAGTCGCGGCGAATTCTGCCGATGTGCCCCCTGTAGTGCAATTCCCTGCAATGTGTGCCTTGCTCGATTCCGAGATCTGCCGCGGCATCCTGGAGAGCCTGCCTGCGGGCCTTTGTGTGGTGGACTTGCAGAAAAAAATCGTGCTCTGGAGCGATGGAGCGGAGCGCATCACGGGTCATTTGCGCTACGAAGTGATTGGGCATTCGTGCGTGGCGGAAGCTCTGCTGCACTGCGACCAGCCGGGATGCGAATTCTGCAACGAAGAGTGTCCGCTGGCGCGCGCGATGAAGACCTCGCAGCCGTGCGAGGCGATCGGATTCCTGCATCACAAGGCCGGACACGAAATTCCCGTCCGGGTGCGTTCCGTGCCGGTGCACAACGCGCACGGTTCGATTGTGGGCGCGGTCGAGGTGTTCGAAGAGCAACAGCCAGCCGCCATCCCCGATCACCGAGAAGACAGCCTGAACCTCCCCGGATGCGTCGACGAGGTCACGGGCGTGGCCAGCCAGGTGATGATGCGATCTCACCTGCGGGAGACGCTCGCGACGTTTTCCGAAGTCCAGGTTCCGTTCGGAATTCTCTTCTTCCGCCTGCAGGGACTGGAAAACTTTCGCGCACGCTTCGGTATGCCGGCAGCTTCGTCGTTGTTGCGGGTGGTGGCGCACACGCTGGAAGGCGCGCTGTGGAGAACCGATTTTGTGGGCCGCTGGTCGGACGATCAGTTTCTGGTCATCCTGAACGGTTGCCGCGAAGAAGCGCTGCACTCCGTGCGCGAGCGCATGCGGCGCATGCTGGCCAACGACGGAATCGAGTGGTGGGGAGAACGGCGGTCATTACCGGTCTCCATCGGCCAGGCCACGGCTGAGGCCGGCGATACGGTCGAGTCGCTGATCACGCGAGCACAGCGCTCGCTCGGTGCGGCGTCTGCCTGGCTGGCGCAGGCCGCGGGCGCGGCGGGCGAAGGCTCGTCGTCTCCTTCGGGCGATTCTTCAAACGGGCCTTCAAGCGGCAGATCAGGATCTTCCCGGAGCTAGCATGTTTGCCATTATCGGCATCGTCGTGGTTTTCGGTTGCGTGGTCGCCGGTTATCTGATGGAACACGGCAACCTCCGCGTGCTGATCCAGCCAGCCGAGCTCGTCATCATTGGCGGCGCTGCCGTGGGCACAGTGCTGGTCGCGAACCCGCTGCACATCATCAAGAAGATCGCGGGCGGCATTGGCGGCGTCTTCGGCGGCTCGAAGTTCGGAAAACAAACGTATATCGACGCTCTGAAAATGATGTACGACCTGCTCAACAAGGCCCGCAAAGACGGCCTGATGGCACTGGAAGCCGACGTGGAAGAACCGGAGAAGAGCCCGGTCTTCTCCAAGAACCCCGCGTTTCTGAAGAACCATCACGTTTGCCTGTTCGTGTGCGACTCGCTGCGCATGGCCATCACCGGGGTGGATGTCTTCGATCTTGACCAGATGCTCGATCTCGACATGGAAGTGCACCATCACGACTCCACCCAGCCCACCGCCGCGCTTTCGACCATGGCCGATTCCCTGCCCGGCCTGGGAATTGTGGCCGCCGTGCTCGGGGTGGTGATCACCATGGGCGCGCTGGGTGGACCGCCCGAGGAAATCGGGCACAAGGTCGCGGCGGCGCTGGTGGGAACTTTTCTGGGCATCCTGCTCTGTTACGGACTAGTCGGTCCTATCGCGGCCAACATGAGTAGATCCGCGGAGGAAGAGCACGCGTTTCTCTACGTCATGCGCGTGCTGATGGTTGCGTTTCTGAAAGGCACGGCTCCGATCATGGCCGTGGAAGTGGCGCGGCGCGCCGTTCCCGGGCACGTGCGGCCCTCATTCAAAGAACTGGAGGCAGCCTGCCGCGGCGGAGGCACCGCGGCCGCAGCTGCGGCTTCTGCATAAGCTTCCACTCAAGCGATATGGAAACGAAGCGCCCCATCATCATCCTGAAGAAGAAAGGCGGGCACGGCGGCCATCACGGCGGCGCGTGGAAAGTTGCCTACGCCGATTTTGTGACCGCGATGATGGCGCTGTTCATCGTGCTGTGGCTGCTCAACTCGAGCAAGCAGATTCAGGAGGCCGTTGGCGGATATTTCAAGGATCCCACCGGCACATCGAAAAAAGTTGGCTCCAACATGCGGGGTGGGGGTGAAAACTCTGTCCTGACCCGCGACAACATGCCCAAACTGAAAGAACAATTGCAGGTGGCGATGAAACAGATGAGCGACTTCGAAAAATTGAAGAGCCACATCGAAATGACGGTCACGGCCGAAGGCCTGCGCATTGAACTTTCCGAATCGGCCAGCGGCACGTTCTTCAACAGCGGCAGCGCGAAGCTCAACGCCGACGGACAGGAAACGCTGATTATGCTGGCCGCCGAGCTGGGCAAGCTGCCCAACAAGCTCTCCATCGAGGGCCACACCGACTCGCAGCCTTACGCGCCCTCCGCCGCTTACGGCAACTGGGAACTCTCCGCCGATCGCGCCAACGCGGCGCGACGCGTGATGCAGGCCAATGGAATTCGCGCCGATCAGGTGATCCAGGTGCGCGGCTTCGCCGATCAGCGCCTGCGCAAACCCGACGCGCCGCTCGATCCAGCAAACCGGCGCATCTCGCTCATCGTGCAATACCTGTTCACCGGCGGGTCTGACGACGAAGCATCCTCCGGGAAAAACGAGAAATCTGAAGGTGAAAAACCGTCGGCGGGGAAGGAAGCACCAAAGCCAGTCGCGGCCGCAGAGGGACAAACAACGCCGAAACGCTAAGCCACTAATGCAGTAGCAGAAATCGGGTGGGGCACGGGCTTCAGCTGCGCCGCCAAAGCCCCCCTTCGTTGTAGGGCATTAGCCCCTGTGCTTGTCGCGAGGCTTGACCTCAGGCGCTGGAGCGCGATTCCTTTCTATCGAAACTCATGGGCACGAGTGAACTCGGGCCCTTCCCGGAACGTTAGGAATATCAAAACACGGGGACTGAGTTGAAATAACTTTACATTCAAGGTGCGCCGAAACCCGCGCCTGCGGCGGTATAATCCCCGATTGATTCTTCCAATCGATTTACTCAAATCCCAGGAGCATCCATGAGGAAGAGGCTTGCAGCACACGTCTGCTCTGTCGTCATCGTTTTATTTGCGGTACCGTCGTGGTCGCAGGAAAAAGTCGATCTTGAAACCATCACGCGCATTCGTTACGAAGGCTTTCACAACTCCAAGGTCATGGATTTCGCCACCGGCTTGATGGATTCGATCGGCGAACGGCTTACCGGCTCTCCTAACATGAAGCGCGCCAACGAATGGACGCGCGATCAGCTCACGGCCATCGGCCTGAGCAACGCGCATTTGGAAGCCTGGGGGCCGTTCGGCCGGGGATGGGCAAATCAGTACGTCAACGCGCGCATGACCTCCCCCGACATTACGCCCCTCATCGTTTATGCCAAGGCCTGGACGCCGGGCACGAACGGAGTCGTCACCGGCAAGTGCGTGCGCGTCATCGCAGAAGACAAAAAGGACTTCGAAAAGTATCGCGGCAAGCTGGCGGGCATGATCGTGATCTTCGGCTCCGATGCCGATGTGAAGCCGATCACCGAAGCACCTTTCAGGAGAGAAAGTGACGATGAGCTGGCCAAAATCGGAGAGTACCAGATTCCGGGCGAGCGGCCGATGTTCAACCCGGCCGAGTTTGCCCGCCGCCGGCAGCTCATGAAAGACGCCAACCAGTTTTTCGCCGAAGAAAAAGTTCTCGCCGTCATCGACCATTCACGGCAGACTTCGGGCGGCGGCACTGTTTTCGTCCAATCCGGCGGCTCGTACAGAGTTGGCGAAACCACCGCGGTTCCGCAACTCACCATGGCGCTGGAGCAATGGGCGCGCATTGCCCGGCTGCTGCAGCAGAAAAAAGAAGTGACGCTGGAACTGAACGTCGTCAACAGTTTCTACGATGACGATCCCATGCAGTACGACACCATCGCCGAAATTCCCGGCACCGACAAGAAAGATGAAGTCGTCATGCTGGGCGCGCACCTCGACTCCTGGCACGCCGGCACCGGCGCGACCGACAACGGCGCTGGGACCATCGTCATGATGGAAGCCATGCGGATTCTGAAGGTGATTGAAAAGGATTATGGCATCAAGCCCCGCCGCACCATTCGCATCGGCCTGTGGAGCGGCGAAGAGCAGGGCCTGCTCGGCTCGCAGTCTTACGTCGAGCAGCACTTCGGCTCACGCCCGCACATGGACGACGATCCTGATATGAAAGGTCAGCCCACGCTGCTGCGCCGCCAGGCCGGGCCGGTCACTGTGAAGCCGGAGCAGGCAAAAGTGTCGGCGTACTTCAACGTGGATAACGGCACGGGCAGGATTCGCGGCGTCTACCTGCAGGAAAACGAGGCTGTGGCGCCCATCTTCGAGACGTGGATGAAGCCCTTCAAGGATCTCGGCATGACCACGCTCACCATGCGCAACACCGGTGGCACCGATCATCAATCGTTCGATGCCGTCGGCATTCCCGCATTCCAGTTCATTCAGGATCCCATCGAATACGAAACCCGCACGCACCACTCCAACATGGACGTCTACGTCCGCCTGCTTCCCGAAGATCTGAAACAGATCTCGGTGATCGTCGCGAGCT
Organism: uncultured Acidobacteriaceae bacterium; assembly: GCA_964407245.1. GTDB lineage: Bacteria > Acidobacteriota > Terriglobia > Terriglobales > Acidobacteriaceae > Sulfotelmatobacter. Next base: position 18,796 of record CAYOUY010000208.1, on the reverse strand, counting down.
TCGTGTATGAAACCGCGATGCGCGAGCAGATGCTGCCCCGCAAACCCATCGAGAAGCCGCTGCCGAAGGAAGAGAAGAAAGACGAGTAGTAGCTGCTATTGCGACGACGACGGGTACGCTGTTAGCTAGCCGGCTTGCGCAGAGCCGCTCCAAGCATCTTGCCCGGCCCCGATTCCTGGATGAAGGCAATCACGCGGACATTCTTCGGATCGGTGCCGGGCTTGAGGTTGACCTGGACTTCCTTGGAGAAGGTCTTGCCCTTCTCGATTTTTCCAATCTTGGTGAACTCCTGCGCCACCGCGACGTGCGTCAGGTGCTTCCCGCCGTTTTCGCCCTTCAACACCTGGGATTCCACGTGATCGAGCGCAACCACCACGTAAACATCGGCATTGTGGCTGTCGTCGTTAGCATCGGTATCAATGCGAGCATGCAGCACGGCGGGGTTTCCTGCATCAACGCTGAGATCGCCGATCCGTACCGGAATTTTGGGGGATGCAGCGGCTTTTTCCAGGGCCGATTTGACCAGGTCGGGCTTGGTCATCTGCACGATGGCCGTTCCATCAGCGATCATTTGCGGAGTGTAAGAGGTCTTTTCTCCCAGTTTCTCTTCGTAGGAAGCCTGACGGTCAGTCAGTTCGGCCGACGAGTTCGGATCTTTCCAGCCGTCATGGTCCCAGTAGGTGACGTGTTCGCTGAGGACGATCAACTGCGCGCCCAGGATGGGCTGGTGAACGTCCAGCTTTTGCAGCAGCCCGTCGGCCGGAGGGCAACTGGAGCAGCCCTCGGAAGTGAAAAGTTCAACCAGAACGGGATGAGCTTCCGCGCTTGGCATCAGCGCATTCGTGGTGTGGCTCTCGGCCTGAGCGGCGGCAAACGCGGCAAATTGGGGACCGCAGGAAAAAGCAAGAGCCACAAGCAGAAAGGCGAACCACCCCACGAAACCCCGATTCATGGCTGTATTATGAAACGCTCAAATGTCCACCGCAACTGGCATGTGATGAAATGCGGTCTGGACGATTCAATCTTAATCAACCGCGGTGCGATTTACTCGCAGAAGAATCACGCCCACCACTCCTTTGCGCGGATCTGTAATCAATTTCGCGGAGCGATCGGGATAAGCGGCTTCCAGTTTGCTCACAAGCCACGAGCACATTGGGTCCGTCGCCGAACCCCAAACCATCACCGCGTCTGGCGATAGCTTACTTATATCGTGGATGAGGGAAGCCTGCGCGGAGTTGTCCGGGAGATCGAACAGCGTGCCGACGATTCGTGAATCGGAAAAATAAGCCGCGTACAGCCCTGCTTCCCATCCCACTCCATGCTCGGGATAAGGTCCTTCGCCAATGCTCACGGCGTTTACGACGTGGCCGTCCTTCAGTATCTTGGCGGCGTCGTAAACACCGAGCTGGAAATCCTGGCGGATGGTTCGAAATGGTGAAGCCCAGTAGAGCTGAACGAAAATCAATCCCGCCACGAGCAGAATGCAGGCCAGCATTTGCCAGCGGCGGCTATCGGGCATAGCTTTGACGGCTTCCGCTGGCGCGGACGATTTCGCCGGGACGGCATAGCGGACCGAGAGTGCGATAAGCAGCGGAGTGATGGGCAACACGTAGCGTCCATCGAAAACAAGCATGCAATATGCCAGTAACAACGCAATCACACTGCACAGGACGCATACCGTCCAACGGAAGTGCAGCGGGCACTGCTGGCGCGCGCTCCTGAGCTGAGTCAGACAAAGAACCAGGGCGAGAACGCCCCCGGGCGTCAGCAGAACGAGAAGTTGCTTCGCGGCCTCAGGCAGGTTCTGGATTTCCTTGCGGACGATCTGGCGCAACAAACCTGGTCCGGGAACAGGCACATGCCATAAGTCGGAGCCGGGCGGCATGGAGTCAGAAATCATGTACGAATCGTAGACCCGCCGTGTGTCCGTCAGGGCAAGCAGCCCTGCGCCGCGACTGGCGGCCTGTTTCGCGGCGGGGTCGAGAAGATTCCAGCGCAACTGGTATCCGCTGGTGAAGACTCCGTATCTCTGGTGCAGAGCAGTTCCCCAACCCAGCCAAACCAGCGCCGGAAAAATCGCAGCCAGAAAAACCGCACGCAGCGCGGCTCGATTCTTGATCTTGTCCCGAATGGAAAGCACCGCCAACACTGTCGTCAGCGCGAACAGCGGCATGGCGATGGACTTGGCCAGAAAGGCGCAGGCGTGGATCAGTCCCAGGAGCAGCCAGTGCCGCTGCTCTTCGGGCTGCCTCATGCAGTCAAGAAGCAAAATAAAATAGGCGAGCGTCGCGGCCGTGAGCACCAGGTCGGCGCCGATGAAGCAAATCGAGAATGCGGCCACTCCGCGCGCGGCAGTAAACCACAAAACTGCCGCGGCACTCAGAAGACGTGATCCCCACAGCTTTTGCGCAAGGAGGTAGGTGAGAATCTGGCACGTCGCAAAAAGCGCCAGCATAAGAATGTGCCCGGACCGCGTGCGATCGCCGTACATCAATGCCGCGAGCAGCCACGAGATCAGGGGACTCCAATATCCGTGCAGCGAGGCGGCAAAGTTTCCCTCGCGGATGTGGCGGGCAATACCGATATATGAAATTGCGTCGGCGTTGATCGTGTGGCTGCAGTACCGCCAGAACCACACAACCTGAAATGCCCAGCAAGAACCGGCCGTCGCGATTACGACTGTGGCAAGACGCCAGTTGCCTGAAGATTCAATGCCGGCCTTCACGGGATCAGTTTTCGAAATGTCGTTCAGTATGGGCCTCGGGACTGCAACGCGAGCTTACCGTGTCGGCATGAACAACGCTAGCGACAACTCTCAACAATCCTGTTTTTGAAAAACCATGGAGGCTAAGCCCCTTGATATATTCTGAGACCGTGACCGATGCCACGTTCGAACCGGAGCGAATCAACCTGTCGAACCGCGAACCGACCCTTCGCGAACTTCTTGTGTGGGTGGGGCTCAGTTGCGTCCTCTTCGACGTTGCGGCCAGCGTACTCAACGGCTGGCATACTCTTGTATTCAACTATGGCGACAACCTTGCCTACCTGCAGGAAGCCCAGGCCATTCGGCATTGGGATTTTCACGGACTCGGCGTTCAGCACTTCATGGGATATCCCTATGCCATTGCCGCCGTTTCTTTGATTTTTCATCTCCCGCTTGATTTCACGCTCTCGCTGGTGGCGGGGCTGGCGTCCCTGGTGAGCACTCTGATTGTCGCGCGTCTGTTTGGCGCATGGGTCGCCGCCTACTTCGCTTTTACCAATCTGGCGTGGTTGCAGCTGTCTTTCTTAGGTGGTTCGGAACCGCTGGCGGTGGCTCTGGGACTGGCGGCGTTCTGGAGCTTCCGCCGAGACCACGCTCTCCGTGCGGCATTGCTCGCCTCGCTGGCAACGACGGTTCGGCCACTGATGTTTGCGGCTCTGGTGGGGATTGGCATCGCGTTGCTGCTCCAAAAGCGTTACGCAAAATTTCTCGCGGCTTTGGGCATAGGAGTGGCGACCGGACTGCTCTATGCGTGGCCGCTGGCTCGTTACTTCGGCGATCCGCTGCTCACCGTTCACAGCTACACGTCGCGCGATTACGGCGGCGCCGGCGCGACCGGACCGCACGGACACCTTTTCGCCTGGCCCTTCCAAGGCATCATTGTTGGCACGCTGGCGTATCCGGCACCGTGGACAAATCTGCTTGAAAGCTTCGTCTGGATCGCCCTGGTTTTGCTGGGAACGCTGGCCATGTTCCGCAGCGGTTACCGGCAATATGCCCGCGCCCACCCGGCTGAGGCGATCTTCGCCGGATTATTTATCTACGCAATTTTCTCCTATGATTACGTGATCTGGGCGCGCAGCGCGTTCATGCGCTTTTCCATCCCGGCGATGCCGTTCGTTTTCTTCGCTCTGCCCCGGTGGTTACCCAAGGACCGGCGAATTCTTCTGCCCCTCGCAACCCTGGCGACGTTGCTGGCCGTCTGTTCCGCGGTGGGAATCAAGAACGTTTTTCATTTTCTTCGCTAGAGAGAGGTTGGGCTTTAGGGTGCCCCATTTCTGGCCGCTTTTGCCAGAAGTGGGGTTTTGCGAGCTGAATGTCAGGATGGACCCGGACATCTACTCTTCGTCGAGATATTCCTCGGGAACGTCATTTTCAGGGAATTCGCGGGTTCGTACCTCTTTTTCGTCGGCGTCGTCAGCCCGTTCTACACCGCTCACCACGCCCGCTTCGAAGGCGTTCCCTTCTTCGAGAAGTTCACTCACGCTTTCCGAGTCCGCCCGTTCGACATCCGATAAGCCCTGGGAATCCGCGTCTCCAGAAAGCGCCGGTACAACGCGAGATCCGAATGTCGTACCGCGCGCCGCCCGTTTCGCCCGAACCCGTGTCGCCGATGGCTTGCGGGTTCTCGCCCCGCGCTTCGCAGTCGGTTTAGCAGCTACTTTTCGGCGGGAGGCTTCCTTCTTCGCTAACTTCTTCGAAGCCTTGCTCCGCGCTTGAACCCTCTTCGTGCGGCTCTTCTTTTTGCTTTTCTTTTTGGGAGCCATAGGGCCAAGTGTAACACCACGGACCGCCGTCCATCCTCGCCACAACTGCACTCCGCCGAGCAAGTTTCGCGTAAACTCTTTTCATCTTTTTCAGGAGGCTGCGTTGAGCGGACCGCCTAAGCTGTTCTCCAAGATTCCTCCCGCGCTCAGGAAGCGCGCCAGCCGCATTCGAGTTTTACTGATGGACGTGGACGGCACCATGACCGATGGCAGTGTTACCTTGCTCTCTCAGCCCGACGGTAGTGCTCTGGAAATCAAAACCTTTGATGCGCACGACGGACAAGGCCTCACTCTGGCGCAAATTGCGGGACTGCGCACCGGCTGCATCACCGGACGCGAGAGTCCGGCGCTTCTTCGCCGCGCCTATGAAATGAAGATGGAATTTGTCTACATGAAGCAGCCGCTGAAGATGCCGGCCTACGAGGATGTCCTCAAGAAAGCTGAGGCGTCGGACCATGAGATCGCGTTCATCGGCGACGATCTTCCCGACATTCCTGTGATGCGCCGGGCCGGACTCGCCGTCGCTGTCGCCAATGCCGTACCCGAAGTCAAAGATATCGCCCACTACGCCACGAAGGCGTTCGCCGGTCACGGCGCCGTTCGCGAAGCTGTGGAACTGATCCTTCGCTCGAAAGGCATCTGGGAAGAGATGATCGACAAGGCCCGGGCATGAGAAATCTTTCCCGTGAGTCAAGTTGGAAATGCAAGTTGAGGACCTGAAGCATGTCCTGTCGATTTAAAGGGAAATCGGTGCTGGTGGCGGGCGGTACGGGCGGATTGGGCCGGGCTGTGAGCCTCAGCTTCCTGAACGAGTCTGCCAAAGTGATCGTGACCTACCGCGATGAGGATGAATTCTCTGGGCTAAAGAACGAGGCCGGGCGCCAGTCATCATCGCTCGAAGGTCATTCAGTCGATGTAACCGACGAGGCTGCTGTGGATCGCCTTGTGAAAGAGATTTTCAGCCGCAACCAGCGTCTCGACGTCCTGGTAAACACCGTCGGGGCATACTCCGGCGGCACGCCGTTGTGGCAGACGGAATCGAAAGTCCTTGACCAGATGCTGGCACTCAATCTCCGCTCCGGGTTTGTACTGTCGCGTGCGGTTGTGCCGGTCATGCTGAAGCAAGGGAGCGGCGCGATTGTAAGCGTGGCTTCGCGAGCGGCATTCGATCATGCTGCAGGGGCGGCAGCCTACGCGGCTTCGAAGGAAGCGTCCGTCGCTATGTTCGATTCGCTCGCCGCCGATCTCAAGGGAACAGGCGTGCGGGTAAATTCCGTGCTACCGAGCATTATTGATACTTCACCAAACCGGCGAGCGATGCCCAATGCGGATTTCTCGAAATGGCCAAAGCCCGAGGACATCGCCAGCGTGATTCTGTTTCTCTCGAGCGATGAGGCGAAGCTGATTCACGGCGCATCCGTACCGGTGTATGGTGCGTCGTAACCGCCTCCAGATGGCAGGGGTAGTCTCGCCAACTGACGGGGAAAAGAATGGCTCCTCAGGTAGGACTCGAACCTACAACCCTCCGGTTAACAGCCGGATGCTCTGCCATTGAGCTACTGAGGAGTGTGGTCAGTTGGGCGCGCCGCGCCCGGACTCATTTTGATGCTTTTCATCTTTCATCATAGCATCTCGGTCGGAATCAGGGAAAACGAATGGCGCCGATGGAAAATCCTACAAGCACGTTCGTACCTTGTGCGCCTAGGCGAAACGGTAAGCTGGCTCGTAGCGAACGAGCAGGTCAAAGCGTGTTAGTGCACGCCGTGGCTGTTCAGGAAATCTCCATAGCGCTGGTCGACGGCTTGAATGTGGTTCTTCAACCACTGTTGCAGAAAGGTCATGAGCTGCGGCGTGATGTAGGTGCGGCCGGCATCGAACTCCTTCTTGAACGCAATCACTTTGTCGGTCAATGCTTGGTGCTCGGCGCGGTGCGTCGCCAGGCCAGGGTAATTGTGCTCTTGCATCAGCAACTCCTCTGCATAAAAGTGCTGCACGGTGTAGTCGATCAAGCGGCGCAGAATATCTCCAGCCACTTCTTTGCCGTGCCCCTGACCCATGGCGCCATGCAGTTCATTGATCAGGGCGAACAGCCTCTTGTGCTGGTTGTCCATGGCCTGAACCTTGACGCTGTAGCTGTCTCTCCAGTTAAAGGTTGCGCCTGTCGTTGTACCTGTACTCATTCGTTCGTCTCCCGCGTGCCTTTGATTCCGGCCTCGCATGTTCAGACTAGCGACGACAAACCGAAGTGGCCCAGATCACCAAGGTCTGGGGCGCAAGAATGATTCCCAATCGGATCGTTTCCTATTCCGGAATCGAGCACGAGGTTTCTGATAGGCTAAGACTTCAAAAAATGCCTGCCGATGCAGGCACTCGCATGAATTTCATGCACTCTACCGCCATTTCTCACGAACCGTTCTTTGTCTTCGCAATAACCGGCTTTTGCAGATAACTGGCTGAGGTTCTTATGTGGGGAGGTTCGCGTTTGCCCGGGTCTCTATTCTTATTCTTGTTCTCGCTGTTTTCCTTCTCGTTCTTGTTAGTCGCTTCAGCCCCGCAGACTGCCGACAAGTCGAAGCCGTCGGCGCCCCCCGCTGCGGAGGCTAAACCGGTGGTCGACATTTTTCACGGCACGAAGGTTCTGGACAACTACCGCTGGCTGGAAGACGCGGCGAATCCGGCCACACAGAAGTGGGTGGAAGAGGAAATGTTGTACACCCGCGCCCTGCTCGATTCTTTGCCCGAGCGCGAGCAACTGAACAAGCGCCTGACCGAGCTGCTCGCGATCGGCAGCGTCACGCCGCCTCAAATCGCCGGCAGGTACTACTTCTACACGCGCCGTGAAGGCATGCAGAACCAGCCCGTGCTGTACGTTCGTGAGAACGTTCTCATGGAACGTGATTCCCACGGCAGGGCGCCAGCAAACTCGTCCGATACTCTCTTTGGTAAGGATCGCGTTCTGGTCGATGTCAACCAGCTCGCCGCCGACGGCACCATCGCGCTCGACTGGTTCCAGCCCTCCGACAACGGCAAGTATGTCGCCTACGGCACTTCGCCTTCCGGGTCCGAGATGAGCACGCTGCACATCATCGAAACCAAAACCGGCACTGTGCTGCCCGACACGATTGACCGCACCCGCTGGTGTTCCGTCGCATGGCTGCACGACAATCATGGCTTCTACTACACGCGCTATCCAAGAAAAGGAGACGTGCCCGAAGACCAGGAACGGTACAACCGCCACGTCTTTTACCACGAACTCGGTGACGACGTGGAGCATGACGATGCCATCTTCGGCGAAGGACGCGATCCCGAAGACGAGCCCGACATCCACATGTCGAACGACGGCCAGTGGCTGGTGATCAATGTCGAGCAAGGGTGGAGCAAATCTGAACTCTTCCTGATGGACCTGAAAAAGAACACGCCGCCCACCCGCGTCAGCACCGGCAAGAATTTTCTTTATAGCGGCGAAGTTTATGAAGGCAAGCTTTACATCACCACCAATGAAGATGCGCCGCGCTATCGCGTCTTTGTCACCGACGCCGGCGATTACGAGCGCGAGCACTGGAAGGAGCTCATTCCGCAGTCGGACGCTGTTTTGGAGAGCACGGCCATCTATGGCGGCAAGCTGTTTGCGCAGTACCAGGAGAACGCGACGTCACAGTTGAAACTGTTCGATCTCGACGGCAAGAAAATAGTGGATATCGTGCTTCCCGTGCTCGGCACGGTGTTCGGTTCCGGCGGGCGATGGGATCGGGATGAAATATTCTACGGATTCGAGTCGTTCACCTTCCCGTCGTCCATTTATCGTTACGACCTCAAGGACAACTCTACGTCGCTGTGGGCCAAAGTCGCCGCGCCTTCCATCGATCCCTCAGCGTACGAAGTCAAGCAGGAGTGGTTCAAGTCGAAAGACGGCACGCGCGTGCCCATGTTCATCGTGTGCAAGAAAGGCTTGTTGAACGAACGAGACTTGAACGAGAAAGACAAGAATGGCCGCATTCCCACGCTGCTTACGGGATACGGCGGCTTCAACACCAGCTGGTTGCCGGAGTTCGATCCCGACACTTTTGTGTGGCTCGATCATGGCGGCATTTACGCCGTCGCCAACCTGCGCGGGGGCGCCGAGTTCGGCGAAGACTGGCACCGCGGCGGCATGCTCGACAAAAAGCAGAATGTTTTCGACGACATGATCGCCGCCGCCGAGCATCTAATTGCAGAAAAATATACCGACTCGCGCCATCTCGCGATTCAGGGCGGATCGAACGGCGGCCTGCTCATGGGCGCGATGATTACGCAGCGTCCGGATCTGTTTCGCGCCGTTGTCTGCCGGGTGCCGCTGCTCGACATGCTGCACTATCAGGATTTTCAGATTGCGAAGCTATGGATCCCGGAATATGGCAGCGCGGAAAATCCCGAGCAGTTCAAGTGGCTCTACGCCTACTCGCCCTACCATCACGTGAAGGCGGGCGTGGAGTATCCCGCCATCTTATTAATGACCGCGGACACCGATACACGCGTCGACCCGATGCACGCGAAGAAGATGACCGCCCTGATGCAGGCGGAGGCAAAGAATGGCACAAGCCGGACGCGCCCGATCTTATTAAGAATTGAAACGAAGGCCGGCCACGGCGCGGGCAAACCGGTGACCAAGCAGATTGAGGAGCTGACGGACGTGTATTCGTTTTTGTGGTGGCAGGTGGGGGTAAAGGAGTAGCACGCCGGGGGCTGGCCCATCCTATCCCGACTTCAGAATGAGGATGCCCCACCCGTCGCGGTTTTCGAAGGGTGGGAAGCGCGAACCTCAATGCCAGTTCCTACGCTGATTCGTGCGCCTGCATGTAGGCGCGGAGGATGGCGTTGATGCGGGTCTGGTATCCGCGCTCGCGGCGAAACCAGCGCAGCAGGTCGGCATCCAGACGGATGGTCACGATTTCCTTTGGGGTGGGCATTACGACCTTGGCGGTCTTCCAGAATTGTTCGTCCGTGGCGTGAGCGTCCGGGTCAGCCGCAATGCCTTTGCGGATCACACTCGCACTCATGCGCCGCAGGCGGTTCCAGTCCGTACCGGTAACCCCCTTCGCGGTTCGTCTCTTCGCTTTTGATCCGTTGGGCTTCAATCGTCACCCTCAATCTTTCGCCAGTAATACCGTCGTTCGTGCGGTTCGGACCGCCACGCGGAGATGATCCGCCTTTCGCCGTCTTCGCGGTCGGTATAGATCACCGTGACCTCGAGTTCGTTCACGATACCGATGGCGTAAACGCGCTGCTCACCATAATCGAAACGGTCATCTGCTCGCTTAACAGTCGGACCTTCGAAAACCCGCATCGCGTCTTCAAATGCGATGCCGTGCAGCCGGATGTTGCGGCGGTTCTTTTCTTCGTCCCAACTATATCGCATAATTCGTATTTACGCAACGTAAATATAAAGAGAAGTGCCGCATCCATTTGCGGTAAATGGACAGACGCGGTCAAGTCCACCTTCGTAGACTCGGTCGCTTGAAAGACAATTTCGTAATGTCTGAGGGCGGCGAGGCCTGACGGCGCCCTTCACTCACACATGAAACGAAGGATCGGCCGGACGTCTGCGCAGTTCCCCGTAGCTTCTGCACAGTATGGCGATGCGGTCCATCTCCTGACACTTCGCGCAGGCGCAACTGGAGTGCTGCGCGCCGGGCGTGGCCTTGTGGCCACAGACCATGCACACGAACCAATCTCCTGGAGGGCCTCCCGGACCAGCCCCGGCACGGTCCCTCGACCGGCGAAGCATGGGCCGGAATTCGTTGCCCAGAACACAATAAGGGCAACGAACGATCTCTGCGGACATTCCGTTCAACGTTCTCCTTCCCTCTCGTTCGCGCACCAGAGTCCAGTCTAGCTCTGTGCCTTAGCTTTGAGCTAAGCGGCAGTGGACCAGAGGGGGAGGCAACAAACGGACCTTAGGTCCGCCAAATCGACATGCCTGCGCCGTAAGGTGATTACCTTATTCCGATTACTGCATCGAAGAAAATGGCCCGATAGTTTGACAAGGTAGCCCGATAGTGATGAGGGTGGGCCGCCCCACGCTTTCGCTTTTCTCGAGAGGATCACTGGCACCTGAGCGGCGTTTTGTGTCGTCCCTACGGGACTCGGCTTCTCTTTACCTCGGTAACCCGGGGCTTACGCCCCGGGCTTTAATTTTCCGCCGCTTCGCGGCTGGAGGTACCGAGTCCAAGGCTTTAACTATCCGAAGTCCCCCTAGCCGCAAAGAACGCGGCTGGAAGTGGGCGCGCGACATTCCGCGACTGCGCGGCTGGGGTAGCCGCGGAGCTCCGCTCCGCCGAACAGCCGGGGGCGGCTGTCCCTGCATGTGTCGGGGAGGGCCCTGGCCCTCCCGCGGTGCTTATTCCCGGTTATTTTCTCATGGCGGCGTTGGCGGCTTCGGCGGCGAGCTTCAGTTCACGGCTGGCATCGGCCATGAGCGCGCGTGCCTTCTCAGCGTGCCCCTTCATGTCGTAGCGGTTGTCTTTCTGCGCTTCGATCACCCTCTGGTTGGCCTCGGCCAGCAGGCGCTGCGCATCAGCCAGATTGGGATGGATTCGGGGGTCGATGTTCTGCACTGGTTCTTGCGCCAGCGTTATTCCGCAGCACAGTACGGCACTTAGAATCGCGGGGAACAGCAGGTTTCGCTTCATGGCTCTCTCCTGAATGGGGGTTGACACCAGGGTTCGAACAGGAGTTTATCATCGAGGGCTGGACGACTCGCAGCTCTGTCAGTAGCAAACGCGGAACCTATTCCCACATCGGGCGTGCAACACGGGAAAAAGTTTCGAAGGGGAGGATTTATGACGCAACCACAGCCAGGCAACTCTCCAGCGGCGACGCAACCGAGCGGCTCGCACGAAGGTGCGAACGGCAGTCACTGGCTTTCGGCGCTAGGCTCGCTCGCAGTGGGCGTGGCGTTTCTCGGCTTGTGGTTCTGGCTGCTGCCCGGATGGCTTGGCTTCAGCGTCGAGGCACGCACGGAGCCCTGGCGATGGCTGGCGGCGATTCCGTCAGCACTGGGATTCGCGGTCGCTCTGCGCTGTGTGTGGGATTTCGGCTGGACCGGCCACGGCACGCCCGCGCCGATAGTTCCGCCACAGCGGTTGGTGGTCGTGGGATTCTACCGCTATGTGCGTAATCCGATGTACCTGGGCTTCGCCGCGGGGTGGATTGGGCTTTGGATCGTCTTCGGCCACGCGAATCCGGTGGTGATCGCGGCGGTGGCAGCCGTTGCTCTGGGCGTGCATTTGTTCGTGCTCTTCTACGAAGAGCCAACGCTGCGCCGGAAATTCGGCGCCGACTATGAACAATATTGCCGCAACGTGCGGCGCTGGTGGCCGCGCCTGCGGGCCTGGCACAGGCCACGGTGAACAATGCGGTGGGATTTGCGCGAAGCTGAAAGATTCGAAGGCGTTTGACTGCACGGCAATTCAGGAGAGAGCATGTCGACGAAATACAGAGTGGTCCAGGTGAAGGGCGCAAAGCCCGAGACGTTCATCGTAGTGGGAATCGATTTTGCAGCCGCGGCGATCACGAGCACATCCGAGTCGATGGGGGAAGCGGCCATGCGGGCCTATCTCAAAAAGGCGGGCGCTTCGGAAAAAGACGTAGAGACCTGGATCGATCAGGCGCGGCGCTATCCCAGCTAGGCGATACTGGTCGATTAGGAAGCGAGCCAAACGCGCAGCCTATTGCGCCGCAAAACCTGCGGCGCTTCGCGCGGCTCGCCAGATCCTTCGCCTCGCAAAAAATGCTCGCTCAGGATGACAAGCCAACTCCGAGGCGACGACACCACCCGCTAGAAGAAAAATCAATCGGGCGCAATCAAAAAGACAGACGTGCAGTCGCCGTGCATCGTGCTACCGTTGCATCGTTGCTGATTAGCGTGGCGCGGCGCCGCCCCATTCCGGTACGAGGTTGGAACACAGATGAAGGTTTGTCCGAATGCGAAGTGCGCGGGTTACGGGAGAATCGTTTACACGTTGGCCACGCGCTGTCCCCTGTGCAAGTGGGATTTGAAGCCGCCCCTGCCCGCCAGCGAGGCGGCGCGTCCGCCGACGCAGGAAACGGCGCCCAACCGCTAGGGAATAGAATTCGCCTTCAATTTGTGTGGCCCATCTAGACGCGGACCCGAGCTGGAACTTGCCCCCCCAACCTGGAGCCGATCCGAATGACCGCCTCAGAGGCCGTGCACGGACTTCCGCCGCTCCCTTCTGCCTTGACAACCAGCCCCGCGCGGCTCATTTTGGTCGTGTAGCAGTTCACCGGTTTCGCGGGAATCTCGAGGTATCCACGTGAAATCCGTTGCCTGGTCCGCCGTACCGCTGGTCTTGTCCGCCTGCAGCCTGGCTCAAGCCCTGCCGTCGAACTTTCAGCACATTGTCGTGATCGTGCAGGAGAACCGCACGCCCGACAATCTGTTTCAGGGTCTATGCCTTCCTCCCTATGGCAGCCCGAGCGCTTGCGGAACTAGGGCCCGCCAGTACGACATTCAGAGTTTTGGGTTCGACCAAAACGGCAACCAGGTTGCCCTTTCCCCGGTGCCGCTGGGAAACTCCTATGATCCAGCCCACACGCACAGCGACTTTGAGCTGATGTGCAATCCCAACAAGACAACGTGGTTCCCCTGCAGCCAGAATACGAACCTGGCGACCACCGGCTGCCCGCTGAACTGCTCCTTCCAATACGTCGATCCAAACGCGACGCCTACGATTTATCCCTATTTGTACATGGCGCAGAGATTCGGCTGGGCCAACCGGATGTTCCAAACGAACCAGGGACCGAGCGCGCCGGCGCACCAGTTCCTGTTCGGCGGAACATCAGCTCCCAGCGCGGAAGATGACGCTGCTGCAACCTTTGTGGCCGAGAACCCAAACCCGCTTGGGTGCCTCTCGCCCTTGAACTCGATCTACGAACTGATCGACCCGGCGCAAGCGCCAGGAGAGTTCAGTCTCGTCAACAATCCGCTCGGCACCGTGTGCTTCTCGCGTGACACGATGGCCTCACTGCTTGAGGCTAACGGCCTCACCTGGCGCTACTACACCGTGGGATGGGTGAACCAGGACATTTCCAGCAACATCTGGACGGCCCCGAACTGGATCCAGGAAATCTGCCAGCCCAACAGCACCTTCACGCAGTGCGAGGGGGCCGACTGGATCGACAATGTCGACCTCAACCCTTCGGACGTGCTGACCGATCTGCAGAGCTGCAAGCTGAAAAACATGATCTGGGTTATCCCGACGGGAATAAACTCCGATCATCCGTCGGGGAATCCGGATATTTCCGACGATGGCGGCCCTGCGTGGGTGGCGAACGTGATAAACGCGGTGAGCAACAGCCCGTGTTCGGACACGGTAAGGCGCAAATCGGTGCCGTACTGGCAAGACACGGCAATCATTGTGGTGTGGGACGACTGGGGAGGCTTCTACGATCACGTCCTGCCGCCCTTTCTTTCTGCGCCCAGCGAGGGCCAGGGCGATTATCAGCTCGGCTTCCGCGTGCCTTTTCTGTTCGTCTCTGCCTACACGACGCGTACGATCGACAGCACGAATCAGTATGACTTTGGCAGCATTCTCCGCTTTGCCCAGAAGAACTTCGGCATCGCGGAGGGTGCGCTGGGCTTTGCTGATGCGCGCTCGACCACCGATCTGCGGGGCTTCTACGATCTGAGACGCCCTCCCAGGCAATTTCAGATCCCGACCAACGTCCCTCCGGAAGTCTTCCTTTACGAACAGGGTCCGGCGGAGCCCCCCGACACCGATTGATCTCTGCGGCTACGGGTTGTGCTAGACAACCGCGCTGAGGCAGAATAGGCGTCTTCCAGATTCGCCTAGGATTCTGCGTCTCAGGAGCTCCGATGAAACGGCTTCGCGGCATCGCCTCGTGCCTTGCGTTGTCTCTCCTTATTCTTGTTTCCGCCTCGATCCTTGCTCCTTCGATTCTGGCTCCTTTACGGAGCGCCCCTCCCGATGGCGTGTCTCTCGTCTATCCGAAGGCGAAGACGGTCAGCCAGGTGGACGACTATCACGGTGTGAAAGTCGCCGATCCGTATCGGTGGCTCGAAGACACGGATTCGGCCGAGACGCACGACTGGGTCGAGGCCGAGAACAAGTTGACCTTCAGCTATCTGGATCAGATTCCCTACCGCGGCGCGATCCGCGATCGTCTGACGAAGCTGTGGAACTATGAGCGGTTCACCGTGCCCCAGAAGCGTGGCGGACGTTATTTCTATCAACACAACAACGGTCTGCAGAACCAGAACGTGCTGCTGGTGGCCGAGTCGCTGAACGCGGAACCGCGCGAATTGCTCGATCCCAACACGCTGTCGTCGGATGGCACGGTCGCGCTTTCGGGAATGGCCATTACCGACGACGGCAAGCTGCTGGCTTACGGCACGGCAGCATCGGGTTCCGACTGGCAGGAGTGGCATGTGCGCGACGTGGATACGGGCAAAGACTTGCCCGAGCTGATCAAGTGGGTGAAATTCTCGGGCGCGTCGTGGACGAAAGACGGTAAGGGATTTTTCTA
This sequence comes from uncultured Acidobacteriaceae bacterium, assembly GCA_964407245.1. Lineage (GTDB taxonomy): Bacteria > Acidobacteriota > Terriglobia > Terriglobales > Acidobacteriaceae > Sulfotelmatobacter. The sequence continues at coordinate 3,721 of CAYOUY010000208.1, read as the reverse complement.
CAGCCGCTACGACGAGCCGAAGCAGGGCGCAGCGGTGTTGCGGGACGTCAATTACTTTCAAAAGGTGTATTACCACCAGGTGGGCTCATCCCAGGCCGACGATAAGCTGATCTACGAGCGGCCCGACAACAAGGAAATGGGTCTTAACGGCAGCGTTAGCGACGATGGGCATTACCTGATCATCCATGTGTCCCAGGGAACGTCGCCCAAGAACCGGCTCTACTACAAGGATCTGACGCAAGCCGACGCCCCCGTCGTTAAACTGCTCGACGACTTCGACGCGCAATATCTGTTCATTGACGACGACGGACCGATCTTCTGGATTCAAACCGATCTGGATGCGCCCCGCAGCCGGGTGATTGCCATCGATACGCGGCATCCAGAGCGGACGAACTGGAAGACCGTTGTGCCCCAGAGCGCCGACAAGCTGGAAGATTCCAACGTGGTCGACAATCAATTCTTCCTGAGTTATCTCAAAGACGCCCGCACGGAAGTTCGCGTCTGCGATCTCGAAGGCAAGTTCCTGCGCAACGTGGACCTGCCGGGAATCGGCACCGCCGCCGGCTTTGGCGGCAAGCGTAAGGACAAAGAAACCTTCTACTCGTTCACGAGCTTCATTTCCCCGACGACCATTTACCGCTACGATCCCGAGGCGGGCAAGAGCTCCGTATTCCGCCAACCGAAGGTCGAATTTGACGCTTCGCAATACGAAACAACACAGGTGTTCTTCAACAGCAAAGACGGCACGCGGATTCCCATGTTCCTCACCTACAAGAAAGGAATCAAGCGGGACGGCGAGAATCCGACGCTGCTCTATGCGTACGGCGGATTCGACATTTCCCTGACGCCGAATTTCTCTGTGCCCACCGTCGTGTGGCTGGAGATGGGCGGCATTTACGCGCAGCCCAATCTGCGCGGCGGTGGCGAGTATGGAGAGGAATGGCATCTGGCGGGGACGCATCTGAAAAAACAGAATGTGTTCGACGATTTCATTGCCGCGGCGGAGTGGCTGATCGCGAACAAATACACTTCCACGCCGAAGCTTGCCATTCGCGGCGGGAGCAACGGCGGGCTGCTGGTGGGCGCGTGCTTGACGCAACGCCCCGATCTTTACGGTGCTACACTGCCCCTGGTCGGTGTGATGGACATGCTGCGTTTCCAGAAGTTCACCATCGGCTGGGCGTGGACTTCAGACTACGGATCGTCCGACAATCCCGATGAGTTCAAGGCGCTGTATGCCTACTCGCCGCTGCACAATCTGAAGCCGGGAACGAAATATCCACCCACACTGATCGCGACCGCGGACCACGATGACCGCGTGGTGCCTGGGCACAGCTTCAAGTTTGCCGCGACAATGCAGGCCGATCAGGCGGGACCGGCTCCCGTGCTGATACGCATCGAAACCAAGGCGGGTCATGGCGCAGGCAAGCCGATCTCGAAGATCATTGCCCAGGCGGCGGACGAATGGTCGTTTGTCGCTTACAACCTGCACATGAATGTGGCGCTGCAGTGAGCGCTTCGCCGGTAGCAGCGCTCGCGGATGATTTAGCCGGGCTTCGCTCCACCGGGCGGACGAATGCGTCCGCCCTACACCTGCCGTTTGACCCTCTCTTTCCAACGTGTTATAAATGCCCGTTTTGCACAGGGTGACCGCCGCGGGAGTCGTATGGCTCCAGCGTGCTTTTCGGTCACGCTGACGTAAACTCCGACGCGGCCAAACTCAGCACTCCTTCAGGTCTTGCGGTGGAAGCGTGTTCGGAACTTCGGGAAATCGCGTGAGTCGGACCGGTGTGCGAGGCGCGCCGGTTGTATCCCGGCCTGCAGATTTCCGGAGGCAGTGCCTAAACACGTTCGACATTCCTTAATTCATTCGGAGGTCTTTCCTATGCGCACATGGCTCGCCCCTGTTGCGTTCATCCGTCGCATGACCGTGAAGATGATGGCGGTCGCCGCGTTGCTCACTCTCGGCGGCGCAACCGCACTTGCCCAGTCGTCGGAGGCTGCCGGCGGCGAAGCCGCCCTGAAGCTGCCCGATCTTTCGCAGGTCAACTTTTTCAACGGCGCCATTGACGGCCACAAACTGCTCCTAATTGGCATTCTGTTTTGCCTGGGCGGGCTTGGCTTCGGCATGTGGATTTATACGCGCCTCAAGAATTTGCCTGTTCACCGCGCCATGCGCGAAATTTCCGTGCTGATCTATGAGACTTGCAAGACGTACCTGTTCACTCAGGGCAAATTCATTCTGCTGCTGTGGGTGTTCATCGCCATCATTATTTTGCTTTACTTCGGCGTGCTACAGCACATGGAAGCCATGCGGGTGGCGATCATTCTGGCGTTCAGCCTGGTGGGCATCGCAGGCAGCTATGGCGTGGCGTGGTTCGGCATTCGCGTGAACACGTTCGCCAATTCGCGCACCGCGTTCGCTTCCCTGCCCGGAAAACCGTATCCGGTTTATGCGATTCCACTCGAGGCCGGCATGTCGATCGGCATGATGCTGATCTCGGTCGAACTGCTGATCATGCTCTTCATCCTGCTGTTCGTGCCGGGTGATTACGCCGGGCCATGCTTCATCGGATTCGCCATTGGCGAGTCGCTGGGCGCGGCGGCGCTGCGTATTGCTGGCGGTATCTTCACCAAGATCGCCGACATCGGATCGGACCTGATGAAGATCGTTTTCAAGATTAAAGAGGACGACGCGCGCAACCCGGGCGTGATCGCCGATTGCACGGGCGACAACGCGGGCGACTCGGTCGGGCCTTCGGCGGACGGCTTCGAAACCTACGGCGTGACCGGGGTCGCGCTGATTACGTTCATTCTGCTGGGCGTAAAAGATCCGACGATCCAGGTGCAGCTGCTGGTTTGGATTTTCGTGATGCGTGTGATGATGCTGGTGTCTTCGGCGTCGTCGTACTTCATCAACGGAGCCATTGCCAAAGCGAAATACGGTCATGCCGAGAAAATGAATTTTGAGCATCCGCTGACTTCGCTGGTGTGGATCACTTCGGTAGTCTCGATCGTTCTGACGTATGTGATTTCGGCGCTCATCATTCCGACCTTGGGCGGCGACACGTCGCAGTGGTGGAAGCTTGCGACGATTATTTCCTGCGGCACCCTGGCAGGCGCGATCATTCCCGAACTTGTGAAGGTCTTCACTTCGGTGAACTCGCGGCACGTGAGAGAGGTGTTGAAGTCGGCGCAAGAAGGCGGAGCGTCGTTGGGAATTCTTTCGGGCTTCGTGGCGGGCAATTTCTCCGCCTACTACCTCGGTCTTTCCATGATGGTACTGATGGCGATTGCCTACACCATGAGCACGCTCGGCCTCGCTGCCGCAGCCAGCATGGTCGCGGCGCCCGTCTTTGCCTTCGGCCTGGTGGCGTTCGGCTTCCTCGGCATGGGGCCGGTCACGATCGCGGTCGATTCCTACGGTCCGGTCACCGACAATGCCCAGTCGGTCTACGAATTGTCGCTGATCGAGCAGGTGCCAAACGTTAAGGCGGAGATCAAGAAAGATTTCAATATTGACGTCAATTTCGATCGCTCCAAAGACTTGCTGGAAGAAAACGACGGCGCTGGAAATACCTTCAAAGCCACGGCCAAGCCAGTGCTGATCGGAACGGCGGTGGTGGGCGCGACGACGATGATCTTTTCGATCATCATGGCGCTGACCCAGGGACTCTCGGCCAATGTGGATAAGCTTTCGCTGCTGCACGCACCGTTTGTG